>NZ_CP136628.1:6433455-6736564 GCF_032918005.1 Bradyrhizobium sp. NDS-1 | reverse complement strand
TATTGCTGCCTCGTGAATTGATGCAACGGCTCGATCTCAAGCGCGGGCAGCAATTGCACATCGTGGAATTACCCGGCGGTGGTTTCCAGCTGTTGCCTTACGATCCCGACTTCGGGCGGACAATGGAAATTGCCGACGAGCTGATGGACAAGTATCGCGACACGCTCGCCGCGCTTGCAAAATAGCCGGCTGCGCGCATGAGCGATCTTCAGGGGCCGCTCTGGATCGCTTACGAGCAGGCCGTCGCAATTCATGGCCGGCAACTTCGCCGTTTTGGCGGGGCGCCAGGATTGCGCGACGAAGGCATGCTACGCTCCGCGCTGGAGTGGCCGGTCACCAAATGGCGCTGTGAGCAGGCGTCGATGGACGAACTCGCTGCAGCATACGCATTCGGCCTTGCGAAAAATCATGCATTCGTCGATGGAAACAGGCGCATCGCTTTCATGGCGATGATGGTCTTTCTGCACAAGAACGGTGCTGCCTTTATTCCCGATCCAGCGGAAGCGGCCACTATTGTCCTGTCCCTTGCCGCCGGCGAAGTCAGCGAGGAAAGCCTCGCGCGCTGGATCCGGGACAATTGGAATTCCAAATGACCCGATTTGCGGGAAAACCGCGTCCAGGTGCCGTTGCCCTGCCCGAAGCTTTGCGGTATCCCAGCCCAAGAATTCGACTTTAGACTGGGGACAATACATGGCTGACCATAGCGAAGTGGCGTACACCACCGCCGACGGCAACGATTACGTTGCCCACGAGCAGACCTATGAGGGCTTCATCAAGCTGGTGAAGTACGGCACGGCCTCGGTCGCGCTCATCGTCATTCTGATGGCGATCTTCCTGACCTGAACTGTCGGCAGGCTGCACACGCCAGCGGCAGCCACTGCCCAGAATATTTGCATCTAAGCCGGTCCCAAAACCGGTATCGAACGCTGCGGGAGTAACGCTTAGTTTTGCGCGCGCGCTGTCCCGCGCCGCCGGAGGGCCTATGAAGATCGCCGTTGCCAAGGAAATCGATCCGTCGGAGCCGCGGGTCGCCGCTTCGCCTGATACGGTGAAGAAGTTTAAGGCGTTGGGCGCCGAGATTGCCGTCGAGCCGGGCGCCGGCATCAAATCGGGCCTGCCGGATTCCGAATTCACCGCCGTAGGCGCCACCGTCAGCGCGGACGCGCTGAAAGACGCCGACATTATCATCAAGGTGAAGCGCCCCGAGGCCTCGGAGCTGTCGCAGTACAAGCGTGGCGCGCTCGTCATCGCCATCATGGATCCCTACGGCAACGAGGCCGCGCTGAAGACGATCGCCGATGCCGGTGTCTCCGCCTTCGCGATGGAGCTGATGCCGCGCATCACGCGCGCGCAGGTGATGGACGTGCTGTCTTCGCAGGCGAACCTTGCTGGTTACCGCGCCGTGATCGAGGGCGCCGAGGCCTTCGGCCGCGCCTTCCCGATGATGATGACGGCGGCCGGCACCGTGCCCGCCGCGAAGGTCTTCGTGATGGGTGTCGGCGTCGCCGGCCTCCAGGCCATCGCGACCGCGCGCCGCCTCGGCGCCGTCGTGACCGCGACCGACGTGCGGCCTGCGACGAAGGAACAGGTCGAATCGCTCGGCGCAAAATTCCTCGCCGTCGAGGACGAGGAGTTCAAGAACGCCCAGACCGCCGGCGGCTACGCCAAGGAGATGTCCAAGGAGTATCAGGCCAAGCAGGCCGCGCTCACCGCCGAGCACATCAAGAAACAGGACATCGTGATCACCACCGCGCTGATTCCGGGCCGGCCGGCGCCGAAGCTGGTCAGCGCCGAGATGGTCAAGTCGATGAAGCCGGGCTCGGTGCTGGTCGACCTCGCCGTCGAGCGCGGCGGCAATGTCGAAGGCGCGAAGCCGGGCGAGGTCGTCGATCTCGATGGCATCAAGATCGTCGGCTACACCAACGTCGCCGGCCGCGTCGCGGCCTCGGCCTCCAGCCTCTATGCGCGCAACTTGTTCTCTTTCATCGAGACCATGGTCGACAAGACAGAGAAGAAGCTCGCCGTCAATTGGGACGACGAGCTGGTCAAGGCGACCGCGCTCACGAAAGACGGCGCCGTCATCCACCCGAACTTCCAGCCGAAGGCATAAGGAGAGATCGCCATGGAGCATGTTGCACAGGTCGTCGACCCCTTCGTCTTCCGGCTGTCGATCTTCGTCCTCGCCGTCTTCGTCGGTTATTTCGTGGTGTGGTCGGTGACGCCGGCGCTGCACACCCCGCTGATGAGCGTGACCAACGCGATCTCCTCGGTGATCGTGGTCGGTGCGCTTCTCGCGGTCGGCGTCGGCATGGTTTCGAGCGGCTCGGGCTGGGCGCGCGGCTTCGGCTTCGTCGCGCTCGTCTTTGCCTGCGTGAACATTTTTGGCGGCTTCCTTGTCACCCAGCGCATGCTGGCGATGTACAAGAAGAAAGCCAAGTAAGCGGCCACCTCGGGCTGATGGGATAATGGGGACCTGAGATGAGCGCCAACCTCTCTGCATTTTTGTATCTCGTGGCGGGAGTGCTGTTCATCCTGTCGCTGCGCGGGCTGTCGAGCCCGGCGACGTCGCGCCAGGGCAATTTGTTCGGCATGATCGGCATGGGCATCGCGGTCGCGACCACGCTCGCCAGTCATCCGCCGGCGGACGGAGTCGCCTGGATCCTGGTGATCCTCGGCATCGCCATTGGTGGCGCCATCGGCGCGGTGATCGCGCGCCGCGTGCCGATGACCTCGATGCCGGAACTGGTCGCGGCCTTCCACTCGCTGGTCGGCATGGCCGCCGTGCTGGTCGCCGCCGGCGCGTTCTACGCGCCCGAGGCGTTCGACATCGGCACGCCCGGCAACATCCATGCCTCCAGCCTGATCGAAATGTCGCTCGGCGTCGCCATCGGCGCGCTGACCTTCACCGGCTCGGTGATTGCGTTCCTGAAGCTGTCCGCGCGCATGAGCGGCGCGCCGATCATCCTGCCGTTCCGCCACATCATCAACATCGTGCTTGCGTTGGCGCTGGTGTTCTTCATTTTCGGCCTGGTTCGTTCCGGCAGTGCGGTCGATTTCTGGCTGATCACAATCATCGCGCTGGTGCTCGGCGTGCTGATGATCATCCCGATCGGCGGCGCTGACATGCCGGTCGTGATCTCGATGCTGAACTCCTACTCCGGCTGGGCTGCGGCCGGCATCGGCTTCACGCTCGGCAATTCGGCGCTGATCATCACCGGCGCGCTGGTCGGATCAAGCGGTGCGATCCTGTCCTACATCATGTGCCACGCGATGAACCGGTCCTTCATCTCGGTCATCCTCGGCGGCTTCGGCGGCGAGACCGCCGCGGCCGGCGGCGGCACGGGCGAGCAGAAGCCCGCCAAGCTCGGCTCGGCGGACGATGCGGCCTTCATCATGAAGAACGCGCAGAAGGTCATCATCGTGCCCGGCTACGGCATGGCGGTGGCGCAGGCCCAGCATGCGCTGCGCGAGATGGGCGACATCCTGAAGAAGGAAGGCGTCGAGGTGAAATACGCCATTCACCCGGTTGCCGGCCGCATGCCCGGTCACATGAACGTGCTGCTCGCCGAAGCCAACGTGCCCTATGACGAGGTGTTCGAGCTCGAGGACATCAACTCCGAATTCGCGCAGGCCGACATCGCCTTCGTGATCGGCGCCAACGACGTCACCAACCCGGCGGCCGAAGAGGATAAGACCTCGCCGATCTACGGCATGCCCGTGCTTCAGGTCTGGAAGGCCGGCACCGTGATGTTCATCAAGCGCTCGCTCGCCTCGGGTTACGCCGGCATCGACAATCCGCTGTTCTATCGCGACAACACCATGATGCTGCTCGGCGACGCCAAGAAGGTCACCGAGAACATCGTCAAGGCGATGTAGCGCCGAGGCACGCGGACCGTGGCCATCGACAGGAATGGCACCGGTCCCGTCGCATGCCACTGAAGGCGACGCGCGAGCAGCGTATTGCCTGGCGCGCCGCCCACGAGGCGGCGTGCGGCTGCCGCGACGTTCCGGCCAGCCTTCGGCCCGAGGTCATGAAATTGCTGCGGAGCCGGCGCAAGCCCTGAGCCGAAAGGCGTGCTGCGCATCATGACCGTCTTCAAGTGGATCGCCGTCCTGCTCGTGACCGTCTATTGCGCCGGTCTCGTCATGCTCTATGTCCGGCAGCGCGAGATGCTGTTTCCGATCCCGCGCGTCGGCCGCACCGCCCCCGATGCCGCGGGCCTGCCCGGGGCGGAAGAGCACATCCTGACGACGTCGGACGGCGAGAAGGTCATCGTCTGGCACGTGCCGGCAAAGCCCGGCCGTCCCGTGATCCTGTACTTCCCGGGCAATGGTGATTTTCTCGCCGGCCGCGTCAGCCGCTTCAAGGCGATGACGGCTGACGGTACCGGGCTCGTCGCGCTGTCCTATCGCGGCTATGCCGGCTCGAGCGGCGCGCCCAGTGAGCAGGGCCTGCTGCGCGATGCCGCAGCCGCGTATGCCTTCACGAGCGCGCGCTATGCGGCGGAACGCATCGTCGCCTGGGGGTTTTCACTCGGGACGGGCGTCGCGGTTGCCATCGCCTCGGAGCATCGCGTTGGAAAACTCATCCTGGAGGCGCCCTATACATCGACGGCCGACATTGCGGCGGCATCGTTCTGGTACGTTCCGGTCCGCCTGTTGATGCGTGATCCCTTCCATTCCGACGAGCGCATCGCGCGCGTCACTGTGCCGCTCCTCGTGATGCATGGCACCAACGATCTTGCCATTCCGATCGCGTTCGGAGAGCGTCTGTTCGCGCTCGCCCATGAGCCCAAGCGGTTCGTCCGCATGGCCGGCGGGCACGACGATCTCGATCAATATGGCGCAATCGAAACGGCGAGAGACTTCATTGGCAATTGACAGCTTGTTTGCACGCCGCGGTTCTGCGCTTGCCGTCTTCTGCCTGCCTCTTCTGCCCCAGGATGCGCTTGCGGCGACCGGGCTGGACGGGGCGGCGATGCGCTGGCCCTATGCGCTGCCCTTTGCCGGCCTGTTGCTGTCGATCGCGCTGGGCCCGCTGCTGTTTCCGAAGATCTGGCATCATCACTACGGCAAGATCGCAGCTGCCTGGTCGGTGCTGGCACTTGCCGCGCTCATTGTCTTTGCCGGCAGCACGGCGACGCTGGCGGCGCTCGTCCATGCCATGCTCGCCGAATATCTCGGCTTCATCGTGCTGCTGTTCGCGCTCTATGTCGTGGCCGGCGGCATCCTCATCACCGGCGACATCAAGGCGACGCCCGCGACCAATTTGGGCATCCTTGCGCTGGGCACGTTCGGGGCGAGCATCGTCGGCACCACCGGTGCTGCGATGATCCTGATCCGTCCGTTGATCCGCGCCAACCGGCCTCGGCGCCACAACACCCATGTCGTCGTTTTCTTCATCATCCTCGTCGCCAATGTCGGGGGCGCGCTGAGCCCGCTCGGCGATCCCCCGCTGTTCGTCGGCTTCCTGCACGGCGTCGACTTCTTCTGGACCACGCGGACGATCTGGTTGCAGACCGCGATCGTGGCCGGGCTGCTGCTCGCCATCTTCGTCGTCATCGACCTCTGGCGCTTTCGCAGTGAGCCGCCGGCCGCCGATACCGGCCGCGGGGAGCCGCTGCGCATCCGCGGCCTCGTCAATCTGGTGCTGATCGCGGCCATCGTCGCGAGCCTGCTGGCGTCGGCGATGTGGAAGCCTGGCATTGCCTTCGACATTTTCGGCACCAAGCTGGAACTGGAGGACGTCGTGCGCAATCTGGCGATGCTGGCCATCGCTGCGCTCTCGGTATGGCTGACGCCCGACGAGCACAGGCAGGCCAACGGCTTCACCTGGGAGCCGATCCGCGAGGTCGCAAAACTGTTCGCGGGAATCTTCGTCGCCATCATCCCGGTCATTGCCATGCTCAATGCCGGTCATCACGGCGCCTTCGCCTGGCTGCTGTCGGCGGTGACTGCGCCGGACGGTGCGCCGCGCGAAGTCGCCTATTTCTGGTTCACGGGTCTGATGTCCGCGTTCCTCGACAATGCGCCGACCTATCTGTTGTTCTTCGAGCTGGCCGGCGGCGACCCGCAAGTGCTGATGCACCAGCTCTCGGGCACGCTCGCCTCGATCTCCATGGGGGCCGTCTACATGGGGGCGCTCACCTATATCGGCAACGCGCCGAACTTCATGGTGAGCAGCATTGCCAGCGAGAACGGCATCAAAATGCCGAGCTTCTTCGGCTATCTCCTGCGCGCCGGCGCCGTGCTGATCCCGCTGTTCGTGCTGCTGACGCTGCTGCCGGTCGCGCCGTTCCTGGACTGGCATTGAATCTCGCGCCTGATTTGCTACTGCTCATCCAGGAAAATGGAAGTTGTGGATGAGCGCGCATAGTCCGATGCCCCGGTCGACCTGGATCTTTCCGGCGCTCGCCGTGCTGTTGTTCGCAGCCGTCAGCGCGACGGACTACGTGTTCACGCTGTCGCCGGGCGGGCTCGTCTTCGCCATCGTGCTTCTGGTCATCCTGTTCGGCGCGGTGTTCGCCGCGGTTCATCATGCCGAAGTGATCGCGGAGCGGGTCGGCGAACCCTATGGCACGCTGGTGCTGACGCTCTCGGTGACCATCATCGAGGTCGCACTGATCACCACGATCATGCTCGGCGACAAGCCTGCCCCGGCACTGGCGCGCGACACCGTGTTCGCCGTGGTCATGATCGTCTGCAACGGCCTCGTCGGACTTTGCATCTTCATCGGCGGCCTGCGCTATCGCGAGCAGGGTTTTCAGCTCTCCGGCGCCAACGTCTATCTCAGCGTCCTGTTCGCGCTCGCGACCATCACGCTGATCATGCCGAACTACACCACCACCGCGCCCGGGCCCGTCTATTCGGCGATTCAGCTCGGTTTCGTCGACGTGGTCACGCTGGCCCTGTACGGCGTGTTCCTCTACACCCAGACCGTCCTGCACAAGGACTACTTCGTTCACGAGCGGTCGGACGGCGGCAGCGGCGAGGCGCATCAGTCGGGCAGGATGCTGGTGCTCAGCGTCGTGCTGCTGCTGGTTGCGCTGCTTGCGGTCGTGCTGCTCGCCAAGAAGTTCTCGCTCGTGGTCGACGCCGTCGCGATCAAGATCGGCGCCCCGCCGGCCTTTACCGGACTTCTGGTCGCGCTGCTGATCCTGATGCCGGAGGGGGTGGCGGCCGTCTCGGCGGCCCGCAAGAACGACCTCCAGAAGAGCATCAACCTCGCGCTGGGCTCGTCGCTGGCGACCATCGGGCTGACCATCCCGGCCGTCGGCGTTGCCACCTACGCGCTCGACAAGGAGCTCGAGCTCGGCCTCAACGCCCAGGGCAGCGTGCTCTTGCTCCTGACCTTCTTCCTGAGCATGCTGACCTTCGGCACAGGCAGGACCAATGTCCTGTTCGGACTGGTCCATATGGTGGTATTTGCGGTCTACGTGTTCATGGTCTTCGTGCCCTGAAGCGCAATAGGGGGAGTTCCGATGCTTGCCGCCAGGTCCGAGGTTCAGGTCGACAATGAGGAGGTCCGGGTGACGGAATGGCGCCTTCCGCCCGGCAGTGCCACCGGGCATCACACCCACGGCATGGACTACGTCATTGTTCCCGTCGCCGCGGGTGAAATGACCATCGTGGCGCCCGGCGGGGAGCGTTCCAAGGCGCAGCTTGCGGCCGGGAAATCCTATTTCCGCAAGGCCGGCGTCCAGCATGACGTACTTAACGAAACCTCAACCGAGATCGTGTTCCTTGAGATCGAGCTGAAGCCGTAAGTCCGACCTTACCCACTTGCCATCGATCCGTCGCAGTTGATCCCTTACTATGCCCCAAAGTTCCCGCATCAGATCGCGCGGGGAGTGGCCGGAATGCTGAAATACCTCGCTAAAATCTCGATGGATATTTTCCCCTCGGTGCTCGCGACGATCATCGGGGCGTATATCGTTAACCATTACATCAACGCCAAGCCGGCGGCTGATGCCCCTGCGGCCGTCGTGGCCCCGGCCGAGGCCGGAAAGAACGGCAACCCCGCCGATGTCGCCAATCTCCCTGCTCCCGGCGTCAAGGCCAAAGGCATTCCCGAAAAGAGCGTGACGGACAAGCCGGCGGCTGAGAAGGCTGCCGACCAGCCGGTCGTCGAGCACAAATCCGCGGATGTGACACCGGCCGAAGCCAGTCCGCGCAGCAAGCCGTCGGCGCGCGAGAAGGCGGCCGCCAAGTCTTCGCCGACGTCGACCCCGGCCGTCACTGCAGCCGCTCCCGCTGCCCCGGTGGCGGAGGCCAATTCGGCGCCGGCTGCGACCCCCGACGCCAACGATCTCGTCCGTGCCGCGATCGAGCGCCTGCGCAAATCGCCTGAGGGCAAGCCGTCCGAAGGCAGGTCGGTTGAGGCCAGATCTTCCGAGATCAAGCCCGCCGAGGTTCGGCCGTCCGAGGCCAGATCAGCCGAGAGGCCGACAGAGCCTGCGGTGCGGGAAGCCGCCCGTGCGACGCCAGAGGCCCCGCGGGTCATCAGTATGGAGCCGGCTACGGTCCGTCCGCTGCCGCCGCCGATCACGGTATCGACGCCTTCATCCGAGGCCTATGGCAATGATGGCTTCTCGTCGGCCGGTGCGCCCTACACCGCCTCGGTCAGCAAGGGCGATCCGAATCGGGTGACGCCGCCGGCTGACATTCCCGTGCCGGTGATCGCGCCGCCGCTGGATCTGCGCGCCGACGCCGGCGCCTCCTTGCCGCGGCCGAAGAAGACCAATGTCGCCGACGAGATGCTCTCGGGCATGAAGTCGATGTTCAACTCCGTTCTGCCGAAGAACGCCACCCCCGATTAAGGCAGCGACTGCGTTGCGCCCCTATCGTCAGCCGCCGACGCGGGCGAGGCCGCTGCGCGCGGCATCGTCGCGTGGGCGAAGCGAGACAGCCCTGGTGTAGGACGCCGCCGCCTTGGCCTTGTCGCCCAGCCGTTCATAGGCCTGTCCGCGCGTTGTCCAGACCTGGGCGTTGTGCGGATCGGCCTCGGAGGCCTCATCCAGATCGGCTGCGGCCTCCTTGACCTTGCCGAGCGCGAGATGGCTGGTGGCGCGGCCGAGCAGGGGCTCGACCTTCTGCGGGTTGAGCCCGCTCGCCGCGGTGAAATCGGCGATCGCGAAATCGTGCTGGTTATTGCCTTGATAGATCAGGGCGCGGCCATAGAGCGCCTGCGCATTATAGGGATCCAGCCCGACGGCGCGATTGAACTCGTCGAGTGCCGCCGCAGTCTCGCCTGACTTCGCCAGGGATTGGGCTTTCGCGGTGTGGGCCTGAGCCTCGGTGACGTTGCCGGTGCTCACCGCGCTCTCAACCGGTGCGGCCGCCTTGGGAGCTTCCTGAGGCTTGTCCTTCTCCGGCATCAGCGATCCCAGATCGAAGGAGCAGCCGCACAGCGCGATCCCCATCAAAACCAGCGCGAACGGCCGCTGCCAGATCTGGCGTAGCCGTGCCAAGCCGCGCTCGGGGAAAGGGGAGGCCATCTACGGTTCGCTCGCGCTAGAGCATGATCGGGACCCGAAGGCCCGCAGCGAAAAGTGTGTAGCGGTTCCGAAGAGATCATGCCCAGACAACAAACTAAAGCGCGATGACAATCTGTCCTATTTCATCGCGCTTTAGCGCCGCATCGGTCGTGCCCCGTCCCGGAAAGGCACCGCTCACAAACAATAACGCGGGCCAGAGGCCCGCGTCATCGGAAACTGAAGTCTTGCTAAACGCGCGAGGTCGATCAGCGCGGTCCGCGCGGACCTGCACCCGGGCCGCCACGACCGCCGCGGTCGCCACCGGGACCGGCGCCGAACACCGGCTTCGGCTTCATCGGCAGCAGGCCTTCGCGCTGCAGCTTCTTGCGGGCCAGCTTGCGCGCGCGGCGCACGGCTTCGGCCTTTTCGCGGGCCTTCTTCTCGGAGGGCTTTTCGTAGTGACCGCGGAGCTTCATCTCGCGGAAAATTCCCTCGCGCTGCATCTTCTTCTTCAGCGCCTTGAGGGCTTGATCGACATTGTTATCGCGAACGAGAACCTGCACGCGGCATCCTCTTCAGTGGATCGGATTTGAATTCTGGTAAGACGAAGGGGATGGCGAAACGCACAAGCCCTTAACCTTGAGGGCGCGGATGTATCAGACAAAACGGGGGATGTCCACCGGCCAGGCGGGGATTTGGGCCAAGTTCAGCCATTAAATAAGGCAAAATACCTCCGTGCGGCCCTGATTTGGGAGATTTGACGCCAAGTGTGGGGCCGTTTCCGGAGCCTTGTTCCGGAAACTTTGAAAGTAGGGGACGACACATGGATATCAAGAAATACGCCGCTGAAGCCATCGGCACGTTTTGGCTCACATTCGCAGGTTGCGGGAGCGCGGTGATCGCCGCCGGCTTTCCTCAGGTCGGAATCGGCCTGGTCGGCGTCTCCCTCGCGTTCGGCTTGAGCGTCGTCACGATGGCCTATTCCATCGGCCATATCTCGGGTTGCCACCTCAATCCGGCGGTCACGGTCGGTCTTGCCGCAGGCGGCCGTTTTCCCGCCGGGCAGATCCTGCCCTATGTGATCGCCCAGGTGGCCGGCGCGATCGTGGCCGCGTGGCTGCTCTATGTCATCGCCAGCGGGGCTCCCGGATTCGACGTCAGCAAGGGCTTCGCGTCCAACGGCTATGATGCGCATTCGCCGGGCCAGTACAGCATGATCGTCTGTTTCCTCACCGAAGTGGTGATGACCATGATGTTCCTCTTCATCATCATGGGTTCCACGCATGGCCGCGCGCCCGCCGGCTTCGCACCGCTCGCGATCGGGCTCGCGCTGGTGATGATCCATCTCGTCAGCATCCCCGTGACCAACACGTCGGTGAACCCGGCGCGCAGCACGGGCCCGGCGCTGTTCGTCGGCGGCTGGGCGACGGCGCAGCTTTGGCTGTTCTGGGTCGCGCCGCTGATCGGTGGCGCGCTGGGCGGGGTGATCTATCGCTGGCTCAGCGAGGAGCCGTCAGGCGTCGTCGCAGGCGCGAAGACGGCGTAGAGAGCGCTTTCGCGCGAAGCGGGATCGCAGCGATTGCCGCGGTCCTGCTACTTGCTCTTCGTCGGCCCGACTTCGGTAACGTGGCCCATCTTGCGGCCGGGGCGCGGCGCGCCTTTGCCGTAGATGTGCACCGTGGCACCGGGAACGGTCAGCCATTTTTCGTAATCGTTGATCTCATCGCCGATCAGATTGGTCATGGTGACGATTTCACCGTGGCGCACCGGCTTGCCGAGCGGCCAGCCGGCGATGGCGCGGATATGCTGCTCGAATTGCGAGACGGAGGCGCCGTCCAGCGTCCAGTGCCCGGAATTGTGCACGCGCGGGGCGATCTCGTTGACCAGCACCTTCGGTCCGGTGCCATTGGCGAGCACGAACATCTCGACGGCGAGGACGCCGACATAGTCGAGCGCCCTCGCGATCTTGCCGGCGATGCTGCGCGCGTCCTCGGCGAGCGAATCCGGGATCGGGGCGGGCGCGCGCGATATCTTCAGGATGTGGTCGCGGTGCTCGTTCTCGGTGACGTCGAAGCATTCGACCTGGCCCGTGATCGAGCGTGCGGCGATCACGGAGATCTCGCGCTCGAACGGCACGAAGGCTTCCAGGATTGCCGATTTCGTGGCGAGGCTGGTCCACACCTTGGCGATGTCGTCGCCCTCGCGGATGATGGTCTGGCCCTTGCCGTCATAACCGAAGCGGCGGGTCTTGAGTACGGCCGGCAGTCCGATCCTGGCGATCGCCTCGCGCAATGAAGCCACTGAGGTGACATCGGCATAGGCTGCAGTGCCGATGCCGAGCCGCGTCACGAAATCCTTCTCGGCGAGCCGGTCCTGGGTGGTCTCGAGAATCTTGCGGTTGGGCAGCACGGGTCGGCGTGCATCGAGCACCATCGCGGCCGCGGCGGGCACGTTCTCGAATTCGTAGGTGATGACGTCGACGTCGCCCGCGAACAGTTCGAGCGCTTCGACATCGGCATATTCGGCGCAGGTCGCGTTCAAGACGACGTCGAAGGCTGGCGAGTCCGGATCGGGCGAGAACACCTGGCAGCGCAGGCCGAGCCGTGCCGCAGCCATGGCCAGCATCCGGCCCAATTGTCCGCCGCCGAGGATTCCGATGGTGTCACCGGGCTTCAGCTTCACGTGCCTGGTATCGCTCACGCCTTGTCCTCCGGGCGCTCGGCGACGGCCTCGGTCTGAGCCTTGCGCCAGGCGGCGAGGCGATTGGACAAGGCCGGGTCGGACAAGGCCAATACGGAGGCTGCCAGCAGCGCGGCGTTGATCGCGCCGGCCTTGCCGATGGCGAGGGTGCCGACCGGGATGCCGGCCGGCATCTGGACGATCGAATAGAGCGAATCGAGGCCCTTGAGCGTCTTGGATTCGACGGGAACGCCGAACACCGGGAGCTCGGTCAGCGCCGCCGCCATGCCGGGCAGATGGGCCGCGCCTCCAGCGCCGGCGATGATGACTTTGTAACCAGCGGCCTTGGCCCCCTTGGCGAAAGCAAACAGCCGGTCGGGGGTGCGGTGGGCCGAAACGATGCGGGTGTCGGCGGCAACGCCGAGCGCGCCGAGCGTGTCGGCGGCATGCCGCATCGTGTCCCAGTCCGACTGGCTTCCCATGATGATGGCGATCGGCGCGGTCATGACGTTATTGTGCCCGAAAAACAGAAGGATAGGCCAGATTGACGGTTCCGGCCGGCGGCTCGCAAGGCGGTGGCAAGGAGAAGGGAATCCACTATCCTGTCTTGGTGAATCCCCGCAAGCCTTCAATTGAGCAGGATGCCCATGAAGAAACCAAAAAGGGCGAGCGCTGCGAAGGCCAAGAAGGGCCGGAAGACCAGCCTCGGCCGATCCAAAGCGGCCTCTAAGCGGCTGACCAAGCGTCCGGCGAAGCTGCAGGCGCGCGGCGCGTCGTCGGGCGATGGTGGAGCCAAGGACGGCCTCAGGGCGACGATCCGGGGCTTGCGGACCAAGCTCAGGGAGGCGCAGCGGCGGGTCGCGGAACTGGAAGCTGCGGCCGACACCGATTTCCTGCTCGAGATTCCCAACCGGCGCGGCTTCGAGCGGGAGCTGGCGCGCGCCATCGCCTATATGAAGCGCTACCGCGCCAGCGGGGCGCTGATCGTGCTCGACGTCGACCGGCTGAAGCCGATCAACGATTCGTTCGGTCATGGCGCCGGCGACGAAGTGCTCAAGGCGATTGCCGCCACGCTGACACGGCAGGTTCGTGCCTCCGACGTGGTCGGCCGGCTCGGGGGTGACGAGTTCGCGCTGCTGCTCTGGAATCTCAGCGAGACCGACGCCAAGGCGAAGGCCGCGGCGTTTGAGCAGGCGGTCGACGAATTATCCTTTGTCTTTCGCGGCCAGCACGTAGCCTCGGGCGCCTCCGCAGGGGTCGCGCTGCTGGGTGCGCAGTCCGACGCAGGCCGCGCCCTGGAGGAGGCGGATGCCGCCATGTATGTGCGCAAGGCGCACCGGCGGCACGAGCCCGGATCAGGCTGGTCAGCAGCTAGCGCATGATCCGGACCCGAAGGGCCGCGTCAGCGAACAGCGTGAAGCGGTGTTCCGACGGGATCATGCTCAAGCAATCAACCTTACAGCGTGGCGAGATCTTCGGGCACGTTGCCGAATTTGCGCAGCAGCGTGGCGTCGCCGAATTCGCCGGTCATGGGATCGCCGCTGCGGCTGAAGGCGACCGCGCCGATATGGCCTGCACCCCGCGATAAGATCTCGGCGCGCCGCAACGCGGCCGTCGAACTCTGGCATTCTTCCGCTGCGCCAGCGACAGGCGAGCCGTCGGCATCGATCAAAAAGGGCATTGCAACGTAATAGGTCACGTCCGACATGGCGTTGCTCCGGTGGAGCATGATCCGGACCCGAAGGGCCGCGTCAGCGAACAGTGTGAAGCGGTTTCCCGTCAGGATCATGCTTAAGTACAGAAGCGCGATCTCATCGCGCTTCGAAACTCAGGCGGCGCTGCTCCTGCTCCGCATCTTGCTGCGTGAGGCGTCCGGGATGCAGCCGGCGGAAATCGCCGCCTGCAATTCTTCCAGCTCTGCTTCCAGGTATTCGTTGGCCATGATCAGCGCCTTGATGGTGCTGCGCAGATTGCCATCGCACATCGCGATCGCCTGATCGCAGGCTTGTTCATAATGGCTGTTGTCGAGAAGGGCGGTTGCCGACATCTGCGTTGTCCTTGTCAATTGTTCTGGGCGTTTCCTGGAGGCGCCGGGGTGCCCAAATGTTCCTATTTTGTTCTTTTCGAGTCAAGCGGATTCATGTGGCGGGAGCCGCGAAGCCGCTCACGGATCAGGCGATGATGTCCGGCGTAATCTGGTCTTCGATGAACGCGATGCGGTCACGCAACAACAGCTTGCGCTTCTTCAAACGCTGCAGCCGCAACAGGTCGGGGGCGGGCGATTGATGCAGTGCATCGATTGCCGCATCGAGATCTCGGTGTTCCTGCTGCAACCGGGTGAGCTCGGCTTCGAGCTCACGCTCGTCTTCATTGGTCATGTCTGCGGTGGCCGAAAACCGATGGCGTGAGACTAAGGCTGTGGATGCCCTGTGGAAATTATCGTCCTTGCGCGGCGTGACCGCAAGCGATCTGCAACCCTCGCTCGTCGATCTCCCGCAACATATTTCTGCAGGGCGCTGAGGTGCCGCGCAAGCGCATTGATATCATGGATTTTTCCCGCGCGGTTCCCTTACTCACGCTTCGTTACATATGAATTTTCAAAAATGAAGCTGCGATGACGGATACCCATCGACAGAACGAATCGGTGATGTAGACTTCGTTGTCCGGATCGAATCCTGAGGTTCAACCCTACCGAGGAGGTTTCGAATGACAATTCAGGCACATCTCGTTGAATTGGAGCGGAAGCACAAACTTCTCGAAAACGAATTGCACGAAGCTCTCGTGCACCTTTCAACAGACGACCTGCAAATTGTTGAGTTGAAGCGCCGGAAGTTGATGGTCAAGGACCAGATCGAGCGTCTGAGGCACGGCGACACGCTCCACTAGTAACCCCCCGTAACAGCGTAGAGTTGATCGTACCTTCGCAGGGATGAGAGCCTTTGCGCTCATCCCTGCGGCAAGGTGCACACCTTGCAAAGATCCTTGCGCGATTAGATGTTTGCGAGCTCGGCGACGTGATCGGCGATCGCGAGCGACGACGTCAGTCCCGGCGATTCGATACCGAACAGATTGACCAGGCCTGCCACGCCATGGTCGCGCGGGCCCTGCATCAGGAAGTCCTGCGTCGCCACTGCGGGCGGCACGATCTTCGGCCGAATTCCTGAATAGCTCGGCATCAATGCACCGTCGGGAAGTGTCGGCCAGTATCTGCGGATCGCCGGATAGAAGCGCTCGGCGCGTGAGGCGTCGACCTCGTAATTGATCGTCTCGATCCACTCGACGTCGGGGCCGAAGCGCGCCTGGCCTGCCATGTCCAGCGTCAGATGCACCCCCAACCCGCCTGGTTCGGGCACCGGGTAGATCAGGCGCGAGAACGGCGCCTTGGCATTGCAGCTGAAGTAGTTTCCCTTCGCGAGGTATGCCGGCGGAATCCGGTCCAGCGGCATGCCCTCGATGTTGCGTGCCACATTCGTCGCCGAGAGCCCCGCAGCGTTGACGAGGAGGCTGCATTGCAGCGTCATTGGCGCTTCGCCGCCGGCTTCGATTTCGACGAGGCCGTTCGCTGCCTTGGCGCGGATCAGCGGGGTGTGAAACGCGAAGGCCGCGCCTGATGCCTCGGCTTCGCCGCGCAGCGAGAGCATGTAGGCGTGGCTGTCGATGATGCCCGTCGACGGCGACAGCAGCGCGGCATCGCAGGCGAGCGCCGGTTCCAGCGTGCGTGCCGCCTCGCCTGTGAGCAGCTGCATGTCGAGCACGCCATTGGCCTCGGCATGCGCCTTGATCGATTGCAGCTTCTCGGTCTCCTGCGGGCTGGTCGCGACGATCAGCTTGCCGCAATTCCTGTGCGGGATGCCGCGCTCGGCACAGTAGCGGTAGAGCGCGTGCTTGCCGTCGACGCACATGCGCGCCATCCAGCTCCCGGCGCGGTAGTAGATGCCGGCATGGATCACCTCACTGTTGCGCGACGAGGTGATGGTGCCGATCGCCTCGGCCTCCTCGAGCACGATGACCTCGCGCCCGGCCTGCGCCAGCTTTCGGGCCACCGCGAGCCCGACCACGCCGGCTCCGATGACGACGCAATCGACCCTATCCATGGTTGTGCAGGACGTCCGCTGGCATCAGGTCCGGGGCGAATGGCGCGGAGGCGTTTTCCGTTAAGGAAGAATTTATCATGTCAGGGCAATTGCCGTATTTTACGTCACATTTTTCTGTTGCGCGTACAGGCGTTTACCCGATCCAAACCCGTGAAGCCAGACAATCCGACGTTGAAATCGCGGGTGGCTGATGGCTGAGAAGAACTGGCACGAGGGCAGCACGCTACTGATTGCTGTGCAGGCCGTCGTGTGCCTGGCCGGCACGGTTGCGCCCGCGCGCGCCCTTGCGCTGTCGGACAGCTTCGCCGCGTCGAGCTATCTGGGTCAGCTGGATCCCAACGTGGTCTGGGAAGTCCTGATCGCGGGGATCGTCGTCTGCGCGTTCCTTGCCGCGATCGTGCTGTGGATCCATTCCTCGTTGCGCCGCACCAGGCGTTTGCAGTTGCGTCGCAACGCCTTCGTCTCCTCCGCCATGAACAATCTCAATCAGGGCGTGGTGATGACGGATGCGCAGCGCCGCATCATCTTCTGCAACGACCGCTATCTCGAGATTTACGGCCTGACGCGCTCGGAAGTCTGGACCAACATGAGTGGCCACGAGCTCCTCGAGCTGCGACGCAGGCGCGGCGTGCTCGGCCTCGCCTCCGACGAGGAATTCTACGAGAAAGCGGCAAGCACCAACGGTCTGATCACGGAACTGCCGGATGGACGGGCCATCCTGGTAAAATATTTCGTGCTGCCGAACGGCGGCTCGGTGGCGACACATCTCGACGTCAGCGAGCAGCGCAAGCTGTCGCGACAGCTCGCCTCGACCAAGCAGTTCCTCGAAACGGTGCTGGACAACGTGCCGGCCTGCGTGGCCGCGAAGAACATCGAGGACGGCCGCTATATCTTCGCCAACAGCGCCTATGAGCGGTTCTGGGGGTTCTCGCGGGATTATGTCGTCGGCAAGAATGCGCGCGAGCTGTTCGCGCCCGTCTCGGCGGCCACCATCGAAGCGACCGACCGCGCGGCGCTCAATTCGCCGGACGGTCAATTCCGCAATGAATTCGAGGTCGATCGTGGCGGCGAGCGGCGCATGGTCGCCTCGATCCGGATCGTGGTCCGCGACGAGAACAACAAGCCCGAATTCCTGATGCTCGTGTTCGAGGACATCACTGACCGCCGCGTGCTCTCGAAGGAGCTGGAGAGCGCCAAGAAGTTCCTCGATCTGGTGGTCGACAACATTCCGGTGGCGCTGATCGTCGAGCAGGTCAAGGACGGCCGCTATCTGCTCGCCAATCGCAGCGCGGAGACGATCCTCAACCGCCGGCGCGAGGAGGCCACGGGCCTGACCGCGTCCGACATCTTCAACCCCAAGGAAGCCAAGCTGATCATCGCGCGCGACGAGGCCGCGATCAAGAAGCGGGGGATGATCACCGAGGAGCATCCGATCTCCACCAAGGACGGCCTGCGGCTGTTCCTGACCCGCCGCGCCACCGTGCTCAATGACGCCGGCGAGCCGCAATATCTGATCAAGACCCACGAGGACGTCACCGACCGCCGGCAGACCGAGTCGCGCATGGCGCACATGGCCTATCATGACGGCCTCACCGATTTGCCGAACCGTGCTGCCTTCCTTCAGGCACTGACCCAGATGATCGAGGCCTGCGAAGGCACCGGCGAGGAGTTCGCCGTCCTCTGTGTCGACCTCGACGGCCTCAAGGAGGTCAACGACGTCTTCGGCCACGCGCTCGGCGACAAGCTCCTGATCGAGGTTGCCCAGCGGCTTCAGGACTCCGCGCGTGGCGGCGTGGTGGCGCGTCTGTCCGGCGACGAATTCGGCCTCATCATCGACGGCAAGCAGCCGGACGCGGGCCTTGCACTGGCGCAGCAGCTCGGCGAGGCCGTCGCAAAGGAATTCCAGATCGACGGCCGGGCGGTTCGCGCCGGCGCCACCACCGGCATGGCGGTCTTCCCGCACAATGGCAGCGATGGCGCCGCGCTGCTCGCCAATGCCGGTGCAGCGCTGTTCCGTGCCAAGCAGAAGTCCCGCGGTACGATCAGCCTCTACCAGCCGGAGATGGATCACCAGATCCGCGACCGCCGCGTGCTGCACCAGGACCTGTCGATGGCGATCAAGAACGGCGAGCTCTCACTCGCGTTCCAGCCGCAGGGGGCCGCGGGTGACAGCGTCGCCGAGAGCGAGATCATCGGCTTCGAGGCGCTGGCACGCTGGCAGCATCCGGTGCGCGGCCAGGTCTCGCCGGTCGAATTCATCCCGATCGCCGAAGAGAGCGGCCTGATCGTCGAGATGGGCGAGTGGATCCTGCGCGAAGCCTGCCGCGAGGCGGCGTCCTGGCCGAAGCCGCTCCAGGTCGCGGTCAATCTGTCACCGGCGCAGTTCATGCACGGCGACGTGGTCGGCCTCGTCCATTCGATCCTGATCGAGACCGGCCTTGCGCCCGGCCGGCTCGAGCTGGAAATCACCGAGGGCGTGTTGATCGAAGATTTCGACCGGGGCCTCGCGCTGCTGCGCCGCCTGAAGGCGCTCGGCGTGCGGATCTCCATGGACGATTTCGGCAGCGGCTATTCCTCGCTGAGCTATCTCCAAGCGTTCCCGTTCGACAAGATCAAGATCGATCGCGCCTTCATCGTCAATCTCGGTCGCAACCCGCAATCGGCGGCGATCGTCCGTGCGGTGATCGATCTCGGCCACGGCCTCGAAATGTCGATCATCGCCGAGGGCGTCGAGACGATCGAGCAACTCGCCTTCCTCGCCAAGGAGGGCTGCGACGGCGTGCAGGGTTATCTGCTCGGCAAACCCTTGCCGATCGGGAAATATGCCGGGCTCGTCGGCCGCGCTCAAGTCATGGAGCTTGCGCTCAAGACCGGCTAATGAAGATGGGGCGCTTTGCTCCTTCTCGACGGCTTCATGGCGGATTACGACCTCGCGATCATCGGCGGCGGGCTGAACGGTGTCAGCCTCGCCCGCGATGCGGCGGGTCGCGGCCTGCGGGTTATTCTGTTCGAGCAGGGCGATCTCGGCGGCGCGGCGTCGTCGGCAACACCGCGGCTGATCCACGGCGATTTGTCGGTGCTGGAGCGGCGGGGGTTCTGGCGCGTGCGCCGGGCCCTCGCCGAGCGCCGGATCTGGCTCCGGATCGCGCCGCATCTGGTCCGGCCGAAGCGCTTCGTGATCCCCGCGCATTCCGACGAGCGTCCGCCTTGGTTGCTTCGCGCCGGCCTGTACGTTTACGACGCGCTCACGAACCGGGGCGGCCTGCCGCCGTCAGCCACCCTCGACATCACGCATCATCCGGTCGGCGACGCGCTGAAGCGTCCGTTTGGGACGGCGTTCGAATATTCGGACTGCGTCGTCGACGATTCCCGCCTGGTGGTGCTTACGGCGCTGGACGCGGCCGAGCGCGGCGCTGCGATCCGGACCGGTGCTCGCTGCGTGCGCGCCGACAGGACCGACATTTGGCGGCTCGCGGTGGTCGATCGCGGCCATCGCCGCACGATCACGGCGCGGGCGCTGGCCAACACGACCGGAGCCTGGACGCCGACGGTCGCGGAGACGGTGCTGCGTCAGCCGCAGCCTGCTGTGGCGGCCATGCAGATGAGCCAGATCATCGTGCCCAGGCTGTTCGATTCAGACAACGTCTACGTCTTCCAGAACAGTGATGGACGACTGATCTTCGCATCCCCCTTCGAGCGCGACTTCACGCTGATCGGCACGGTGACGCATGCTTTCATCGGCGATCCCGCAATCGTTGCGATGCGAGGGGCGGATGTCGGCTATCTCTGCGAGGCGGCCAGCCGTTATTTCCGCGAGCGTGTTGCCCCGACCGACGTGGTCCGGACGGTCTCCGGCGTCAACTTGACGCCGGCGTCCGCGCGGCGAGGTGACGGCACGACCCTGTTTCACGCGCGCCGGCGCAAGGCGCCGCTGATCACGATGTTCGGCGGCGACGTCACCACCTCGCGTCTGCGCGCAGAGCGTGCGTTGACGAAGCTGACGCCGTTCTGTCCGATGACGCCACCCTGGACCGGCGGTGCAGCGCTGCCCGGCGGCGATTTCGCCTGGGACCGTTTCGACACGGAGGTGGACCTCGCACGCGATCGCTGGCGCTTTCTGTCCGAACCGGAGGCTCAGCGGCTGGTCGCGGCCTATGGCTCGCGCCTGGCGGCAGTGCTCGGTAACGCCAAGAGCCGTGACGAACTCGGCCCTGCTTTCGGTCCCGAACTGACCGGCGCCGAGGTGCGCCATCTGATGAGCCACGAATGGGCGCGCTTTCCGGAGGACATCCTGTGGCGCCGTTCCAAGCTTGGCCTGACCATGCCGGCGGCGGACCGTGATGCTCTGGCGGCGTTCATGTCGGCTGTGAAGGATCCATCCCGAACCGGTTGAGCAAAGTCCGATCGGCCGCTAGCGTGCGGCGGATTCGGGGTTGGCAGGAACATGACGGACGAGTTGCCCAGAACAGACGTCACGGCCGATGCAGCCGGCGGAGATACGCCTCCCGCCGCCGGCCAGCCGTTGCTGCGAATCGAGGGCGTCGCCAAGTCCTTTGGGACGTTCCGGGCCGTGGATGGTGTGTCGCTCGACATCAAGGCCGGTGAGTTCTTCGCGCTGCTCGGCCCCTCCGGCTGCGGCAAGACCACGCTCTTGCGGATGCTCGCCGGCTTCGAGGCGCCGGACGAAGGGCGCATCCTGCTCGGCGGCAAGGACATCGCACAAGCGCTGCCGCACCAGCGCCCCGTCAACATGATGTTCCAGAACTACGCGCTGTTTCCGCACCTGTCGGTGCGCGAGAACATCGCCTTCGGCCTGAAGCGCGCAGGTCTCGCGCGCGCCGATATCGCCACGCGCGTGGCGGAGATGGTTGCCCTGGTGAAGCTCGACGGACTGGAGAAGCGCAAGCCCGACCAGCTCTCCG
Source organism: Bradyrhizobium sp. NDS-1 (assembly GCF_032918005.1). Lineage (NCBI taxonomy): Bacteria > Pseudomonadati > Pseudomonadota > Alphaproteobacteria > Hyphomicrobiales > Nitrobacteraceae > Bradyrhizobium > Bradyrhizobium sp. NDS-1. The sequence goes on along the minus strand of NZ_CP136628.1, from coordinate 6,715,393 downwards.
GCGGCCAGCGCCAGCGTGTGGCGCTGGCGCGCGCGCTGGCGCGGCGGCCACAGCTCCTGCTGCTCGACGAGCCTCTCGCGGCGCTGGACAAGAAGCTGCGCGAAAGCACGCAAGCCGAGCTGATGGAACTGCAGCGCCGGCTCGGCATGACCTTCATCATCGTCACCCACGACCAGGAAGAGGCGATGACGATGGCGAGCCGGATCGGCGTGATGAAATCAGGCAAGCTGGCCCAGGTCGCAAGCCCCCGCGAACTTTATGAGGCGCCGCGCTCGCGCTGGATCGCCGAGTTCGTCGGCGACGTCAATGTGTTCGACGGCGAGATCAAGCTGCGTGACGGTCATCGCCTGGTGATTGCCACACGTGAAGCGGGCACGCTGCTGACCGGCGAGCCGCGCGAGCCGGTCGACGGGACGACATTGTCGGTCGCGATCCGGCCCGAGAAGGTCAAGCTCTCGCGCCGCGCGCCGGTGTCCGAGGCCGGTCGTGAAGCGGCGATCAACAGTCTGGACGGCGTGATCGCCGATATCTGCTATCTCGGCGGCACCACGACCTACAAGGTGAAGCTCGACGCCGGCGGAACGCTGCAAGCTTCGGTCGTCAACAGCGCGCGCCTCGACGTCGACGCCTATAGCGTGAACCAGGACGTCGTCGCCTGGTTCACGCCCGACGACTGCGTGGTGCTGCAATCATGAGCTCCCATCGCATCTTCGCGCGGCCGGCGCGCCTTGCAGCTATTGCACCCTATCTCTGGATGGCGCTGTTCTTCCTGGTGCCGTTCGCCTTCGTGCTGAAGATCAGCCTGTCGCAGACCGCGATCGCACAGCCGCCTTACGAGCCCGTGTTCGACCTGACGGCGGGATGGGACGCGCTGAAGACGGCCCTTGCCGCGTTGTCGATCGACAATTTCAGGCTGCTGATCTCGGACGACATCTACGTGTTCGCCTACGTGCGCAGCCTCACCGTCGCCGTGACCGCGACTGCGCTGCTGCTGTTGATCGGCTATCCCATCGCCTATGGCATGGCGCGGCTGCCGAGGAGCTGGCAGGCGGTGGCGATGGTGCTGGTGATCGTGCCGTTCTGGACTTCGTTCCTGATCCGCATCTATGCCTGGATCAACATCCTCCAGCATGACGGCCTGCTCAACCAGATCCTGCTGGCGCTGCATCTGGTCAGCCAGCCCGTGGTGTGGCTCTCCACCGACAGCGCGATGTATATCGGCATCGTCTATTCCTATCTGCCGTTCATGATCCTGCCGCTCTATGCCACGCTCGCCAAGATGGAGCCGGCGCTGGAGGAGGCGGCCGGTGACCTCGGCGCCCCGCCCTGGCAAGTGTTCTGGCTCGTCACCTTCCCGTTGTCGTTGCCCGGTGTCGGCGCCGGCGTGCTCTTGTGCTTCATCCCGATCGTCGGCGAATTCGTCATCCCGGACCTTCTGGCAGGCTCCAATTCGCTGATGATCGGCCAGACCCTGTGGCTCGAGTTCTTCACCAACAAGGACTGGCCGGTCGCCTCGGCGGCGGCCATCGTGCTGCTTGTGGTGTTGCTGGTGCCGCTGCTGCTGTACGAGCGACTGCAGAAACGGCAGCTGGAACAGGGGCGCTGAGACGATGCGCAAGGTCTCCCGTCTCTCCCGCTTCAACATCGCCTCGCTCGCGCTGGGGTTGGCGTTCCTTTACCTGCCGATCCTCATCCTCGTCATCTATTCCTTCAACGCCTCGCGGCTGGTGACGGTGTGGGGCGGCTGGTCACTGCGCTGGTATCACGAGCTCTTCAATGACCGTGCCATGATCGAGGCGGCCTGGATGAGCCTGCGGGTCGCGGTCTCCTCCGCCACCATCGCCACGCTGCTCGGCACGCTCGCGGCGGTCGCACTGTCCCGCGGCGAGCGGTTTCGCGGCCGGACGCTGTTTTCGGGAATGCTCTATGCGCCGCTGGTGATGCCGGAGGTGATCACGGGATTGTCGCTGCTGCTGCTGTTCGTGGCGCTGAATGCCGAGCGTGGCTTCTGGACCGTGACGATCGCCCATACCACGCTGACGATGTGTTTCGTCGCCGTGGTCGTGCAGTCCCGCCTCGGCTCGCTCGATCGTTCGCTGGAGGAGGCCGCGATGGACCTTGGCTGCGACCCGGTCCGCGCCTTCGTCTCCGTCACCCTGCCGTTGATCGCGCCGGCCATCGTCGCAGGCTGGATGTTGGCGTTCACGCTGTCGCTTGATGACCTCGTGATCGCTAGCTTCACCACCGGCCCTGGCTCGGCCACCTTGCCGATCCGGATCTATTCCGAGGTGCGGCTTGGCGTGAAGCCCGAGATCAACGCGATCTGCACCCTGGTGATCGCCCTGATCGCGGTAGTGATCGTCATCGCCTCGCTCGCCTCGAAACTGTCGAGCTCACAGGGCGAGAGCGCCGCGCCGTTGTAGCCGCTCGCGCCGCGAACCGTGCTCGGGTTGCGTCCTGGACGGCCGCGCCGAGCTGCCGCAGCGCCAGCGCATCGAGCGGAAACTCCAGCAGGATATGGATCAGGCTCAGCGCCAGCAGGAAGGTGAATCCCAACGCATAGTCGTAGAAATAGAGCGCGGTTGCGGCTGCACTGGCGGCGGCCATCGCCGCCAGCCGCGCCTTCGGCACCGCGGTCCAGCGGATCACGTCGGCTTTGATGAACCAGTTGAGGTAGTGATAGGTGTAGACGAAGGCGAGCAGGCTGGTCAGCCTTGCGTCGAGGACGAGGCCGGGCACGCCGAACAGCCGGCCGAGGGCCGGGCCGACATTGCCGAAATATTCCTGTCCGACGCGGGCAAAGCTCGCGACGCGGATTTCGGCGGTTGGCGGCAGCAGCAGGATCGTGGCGATGGCGATGAGGTAGGCCACCACCAGCGCAGCCTGCACCCGGCTTCCGGACCGGTAAGCGCCGAGCACCATGAAGATCAGCGTGAACAACGAGACGTGGATCAGGGTCGGAATCAGGATGCCGATGACGGCGAGCGAGGACCCGCTCGAATACATGATCGCGGACAGGGCGATCGCCGCCATGAACAGCAGCATGCTTTCGATCGCCGAATTCGTCGCCGCCAGCATGGCGCACGCGATCAGCGCTGCCCACATCGCAAAACCGAACCACGAGGCGTTGTCGATCAGCGCCGCGACCACGGCCACGATGGCGAGGGCCGCGGCAATCCCGCGATGGGGCAGATAATAGCTGCGGTCATGCAGCCACGAGATCTCGGTGAAGTAATGCGCCGGACCGAGCACGACATAGGCCAGCAGCAGCAGCTCGAACGGCACCAGATAGGAGGCCGCGAGCGCCAGCAGCATCAGGCCGAGATGGATCGCGTCGTTGCTGCGCATGATGCCGGGCCCCCCGCCTTGGGACCCGGAGGTTAGAGCAGGCGTGGACAATCTTCAATTGCCCACGCCGACACTCAAACGGCTTGCTTGCAGCGCCGCGATGCGTCCTGCAGCGTCAGGACTTCACCGCACCCGCCGTGAGCCCGCCCACCATGTAGCGGCGGAAGGCGTAATAGACCGCGGCCGGCGGCAGCGCGTAGATGAAGCCGGTCGTCATCAACAGCTCCCAGGGAGAATCGTCTGCGGCGAGGAAGTTGCCGAGCGCGACGGGGAGGGTGATCTCGCGGTCGTTGGAGAGCAGCAGGAAGGCGTAGAGATATTCGTTCCAGGCCAGCAGCACCGCGTAGGTGCCGATCGCGACCAGCGAAGGCATCATCAGCGGCAGGTAGACCAGGCGGAAGATCTGGAGCGTCGTCGCGCCATCCATCACGGCGGCTTCGTCCAGCTCGACCGGCAGCTTGTCGGAGGCCTGCTTGAGCACCCAGATCGCGTAGGGGCTGGCGATCGTCACCATGGCCAGGATCAGCGACCAGTGATTATTGAGCAGGCCGTAATTGCCCATGGTGCGGTACATCGGCACGGCGAGGAACGCCGCGGGGATGAAATAGGTGAAGAGCGCAAGGTTCAGCACGGTGCGTCCGCCCGGCACCTTCAATCGCGAGATCGCGAACGCCGCCGAGGTCGCGATCACCAGTGTCAGCACGCCGACGGAGACGGCGATCACGGTCGAATTCCAGAACTGGATGTAGAAGTCGCGCAGGAAGTAATGCTGCTGCTTGAACACGATCTGGAAATTGTGCAGCGTCGGGTGATCCGGCCACAGCTTGCCCGAGAACGCGTCCTCCTTCGGGGAGATCGCGAACAGGAACATGTGATAGATCGGGATCATCGTCCACAGGAAGACGGGAATGCCGATCAGCAGCAGCCGCGCTTCGGTCGCGACGTCGCGCCAGGAGAATTCGCTTACGCCGGGGAGCTTCATCGCGACAACCGTTTCATCATGAAGTACACGAGCGGCAGGACGAACGGCATCGCGCAGACGATGGATGCCATCGCCAGCGAGAGCTGGTCGAGCCGGAGATAGCGGATGCCGAGCGTCGCCAGCACGTGCGTGAGATCGGCCGGGCCGCCGCCGGTGAGCAGATAGACGCTGTTGAAGTCGCCCAGCGTCCAGATCATCGAGAGCAGCGTGCAGGTGACGTAGAGCGTCTGCATCGACGGCCAGGTGATGTAGCGGAACTTCTGCCACCAGCTCGCGCCGTCGACCTCGGCGGCCTCGAACAGATCGTGCGAGATCGCGAGGCGGCCGGTGATCAGGATCAGCGTCCAGAACGGCAGCGATTTCCAGATGTGCACGGCGATCGCCATGCTGAGCGCTACGGTCGGGTCGTTCAGCCAGTTCGGGCCGTCATCGCCGGTGAAGGAGAAGATGAGATGGTTGATCACGCCCCATTCGGGATTGAGCATGAAGCGTACCGACAGGATGGTCGGTATCGATGGCACCGCCCAGGGCAGGATGAAGATCACCGAGAGCCATTTGATCCAGGGGCGCTGCACGGCGAAGAAGCCGGACAGGAACAGCGCGATCAGCATCTTGATGTTGATGCCAATGACCAGGAAGATCAGCGTGTTGATCGCGGCGCGCGCGAAGATCGGGTCATGGTACAGCGCGACGTAGTTCGCCGGATCGCGAGCTAGCCACAGGCCGTAGCAGACGGGATAGACGACGAAGGCGAGGAAAACGAGCAAATAGGGCGCGAGCAGCACGATGCCCCAGACCTGCGCCGGGGTCAGCCGCGACGACAAAGGCGGGCCGGGAAGTGCCTGATCGCCAGAGAGCGTGATCGCCATTCTTTTCGGACTCTTCAAAGAGAAGCCGGCCGCGAAACGCGGCCGGTGTTGTTCTTACACCTCTCCCCGCAGCGCGGGGAGAGGTGCCGATGACTTAGCCTGCGACCTGCTTGATGCGGGCGATCAGTTCGTCGACAGCCTTGTCGACCGGAACCTTCTCGCTGACGACACGATTCATCGCCTTCGCCCAGATGTTCTCATTGTTCAGGATCGTGAACTTCCAGTTCTTGGTGAAGTCGAACGCGGTGGTGCCGCCCTTGAACTGCGTGTAGACGGCCTTGCGGTGCTTGTCAGCCTGCCAGAACGGGCTTTCCTGGCTTTCCTTCGTCACCGGGAACCAGCGGCCGAGCGCACCCTCGATATAGGGACGGATGTTCTCTTCCTGGAGCAGGAAGCTGATGAACTGCTTGCCCTCGGCCTTGTTCTTGGCCGCGGTGAAGATCAGCCCGGTCTTGACGTCGGAGCGATACTTGATGGTCGAGCCATCAGGAGCCTTCGGGAAGGACGCCGTGACGATGTCCTGCTCATAGGCCTTCTTGCCGGCCTCGCGCTGCTCTGGCGTCAGTGCCTGGTTCGAGGAATCCTCAAACCACTTCGCCGCGATCGAGATCGTGAAGTTGTGGGTCATCACGATGGTCTTGTTGTGGAAGGCGACGTTGTTGTCTGGATCCTTCCAGGTCGTCGAGGACGGCGGGGTGCAGCCCTTGATGTAGGTGTCGGTATAGTCCTTCATCGCCTTGATCAGGTTCTCGCGAACCTTGGGATCATCGACCGTGAGCTTGCCGTCGTCGTCGACCAGCTTGACGTGGTAGGCATCCATGAACGTGTAGAACGACTGGAAGGCATCGGTGGACTCCACGCCCATCGGCTGGCCGACGGCGTAAATGCGCTGGCCCGTTGCCTTGCGGATCCCCGGCTGCACCTTGTCGCACCAGAACGTCCAATAGCCTGCCCAGTCTGTCGGGATGTCGGCGAGCTTGAAGCCGGACTTCTCCAGCATGTCGTTCCAGATCTGGACGTGCATGCTCTGCTGCTTCAGCGGGAAGCCGTAATAAGCCTTCTTCTTGGCGACGTCGTTGTAGAGGATCGATGCATCGAGCGTGTTCTGCACGAACCGGCCCTTGATCGGCTCCATCACGTCGGAGAGATCCTCGAGCTTGCCCTCATAGGCCCACTTGCCCTGCGCCTGGACGTCATAGGAATCGGAATAGGCGACATCGGGCACGGTGCCGGCATCGAGCGCGGCGACCGTCTTCGGAATCATGTCCTGGATCGCGTATTGCGACAATTCGACCTTGATGCCGGTCTTGGCCTCGAACTTCTTGATCGTCTCGATCAGCGCGTCGTCTTCGGAGCGATAGAAGCCCTTGCCCCACCAGACCGTAATCGTCTTCTGCTGCGCAAAGGCGGGTGCAGTGGCAGCAAAAAGTCCAACCGCAGCGACCGCCAGTGATACTGCGCCAATAACCTTGGATTTCACGTTTTTCTCCCTCAAACGGCCGGTGTTTTTAACCGGTCGTATAAAACACTAGCGCATGGTGGTAGCGCAATCAACGCATCTTGTCGGACCCAGGTCGTAGCGTGTCGGGGCTGCGGAGATGCTCATATGCGCGCATCAATCCAATCGCCGCATCAATTCACCCTGATCAATTCGCGATCATCGGGCATCGGCCGAGGAACGCGATCCTCAGTTGGACTTCGCATTCTCCTTGGCATTCTCAGCCGTCGGCGATCCGTCCTGCGTGGGGCGCTTTCCGCTCCCCGTGATGCGCTGCTTCAGCAGATCGAGGAACGGAGACGCCGCAGGCGATTGCCGGATCAGGCTTTCAGAGTCGGGGAAGATCAGGGGATCGTCCCAGGGACCCTGCACCATGAAGGGCAATTGAAAGCCTGATGTCGTGTTGAGGCTCGCCACGCCCTTCATATCGTATTCGCGCGTCGGCACCGAGGCGGTGCCGGTCAGCGTGATCTTCGCAGCCGGCCCCTCGATGCGGATGTCCTCGGCGGTGGCAATGCCGTCGGAGAATTTCACCGCGATGGTGAGATTGTTGTAGGGCGTCGAACCGCTGCGGAAATTGCCGCCGCCCGACAGCGGCCGGCGCTCCAGGCGCTTCAGGAGCTGTTCGGCGTTGAAGCCCGAGATCGCGCCGTTATGCCCGGTCACGGTGGCGCTGCCGTCGAGCGACTGCACGAGGCCGAACGGGCTCGAGCCCGATGCGAGGAGCGACACGTTGATGTTGCCGCGGCCGGACAGCTTGTTGAGGCCGAACAGTTCGGTGGCGCAGGCCTGGAGATCGACGTCGGTGAACTGGAATTGTGCCTTGATGTCGGCGATGGTGTCGGAGCGTGCGATGTTGAACGAGCCCTTGGCGATCCCGCCATAGACCTGCGCCTCGCCGACCGAGAGCGCCAGCGTGCCGTTGCGCAAATTGGCGCCGATCGCGGTGCGGCCGAGCTTCGTCGACCCGACCGTCAGCTTTGCCGCCGACAGGCGCATGTCGAGGTCGGTGGTCGACAATCCGTTGAGATCGAACAGCTGCCTGTTCCAGTCGCGTGCGCCGCTCGCGAGCAGGCGGAAGGTGGAGATATAAGGTGTGAAGTCGAGCGCGTCGGCGGCCAGCGTGGCTTGCAGCATCTGCCGGCCGTTATTGGCGTAAGTCATGACGCCCTCGGCGGCGTTGCCGTCGAGCTCGACATTGACGTTGGTGAGCGCGATCGAGGCCCCGACGACGTTGGCGCGCGCCTTCAGCACAAAGCGGCCGAAACCGCCGCTGGCGGGCTGCGGCTGCCCGGTCCAGCGCAGCGCGTTGCGCAAGGAGGGGCTGTCGATCGTGAGCGTGCCTTCCATCATCGGGCTGGTGCGGTTGGCGACGCTGCCGTCGAAGGCGAGCTTGAGCGGTGCGCTGGCGATCCGCGCCTTTAAGCCCGAGCGCTCGCCGGAGAGTGCGGCGGCGAAATCGGAAAAGCTGATCGTGCCGTCGACACGCTCGCCGCGCCAGTCGAACTGTCCGGTCGCCGCGAAGGAGCGCGAGATCGAGGGCCAGGCCAGCGACAGGTCGATGTCGCTGAACTGCTCGGTGGCGTGCGTAGCGGCGTCCTCGTATTCGAGCACGCCGTCCTGGAGCCGGATTTCGGAGAACGAGATCTGGTTCTCGGCCCCGGGCTTCATGGTGCGCGCGATGGTCTGGATGAAGGGCGTCCAGTTGCTCTCGCCGTCCGGCTTCAGGCTGACATGGATGCGCGGCCGCAGCAGCGTCAGGTCGGCGATCTCGAAACGTTGCATCAGCAAGGGCAGCAGCCGCAGATTGGCGGTGAGCACGTCGACACGGAGCGCGGGATCGCTGGTGCCGCCGCCCTTGAGGCCGACATCGCGGAAGGAGATGTAGCTTGCCGGCAGCACCGAGATGTCGATGCTGCCCGCAATATTGAGCTCGAGCCCGGTGACGTCGCGGATCTGCGCTTCGACCGCCTTGCGCAGCGCGTCGCGGTTGATAAGCCAGGAGGTCGCGATCAGGGCGATCAACGTCACGCCGAGCAGCACCGCGATCGGCGTCCCGAGGCGCTTCATTCCTTGGGCCATGGTCAATGGCATGTCCTGATCGGGTTGGTCGCTGGAGCCAGAAGGGCGGGCCGGGAAACATGCGTGCCCACGCCCAAGCCCTATTGTGTTAAGTCCCGCAACTTGATGGGTTTTCTTGTCGCTTTCAAGGCCGCGGACGGTTCTGCCCACGGCGTGGGCAGCTTCTATCACCCGGGCGCGGTGGGGAGAACCCCGTATCATTGACGGCTTTGGAGGATTTCGCCTAATAATCGCCGCCAACACGGCGAGACGCCTCCCAAGCCGAAGGTTCAGTCGAAGGTTTTTTCCATGAACAAGGTCTATCCCGACGCCAAATCGGCTCTGTCAGGCATCTTGAAGGACAACATGATGATCATGTCGGGAGGCTTTGGCCTCTGCGGCATCGCCGAGGAACTGTCGGATGCGATCCGCGAGTCCGGCGTCAAGGGCCTGACGGTGGTCTCCAACAATGCCGGCGTCGACGGCATCGGGCTCAGCCGCCTCCTGGAAACCCGCCAGATCAAGAAGATGATCTCGTCCTACGTCGGGGAGAACAAGCTGTTCGCCCAGCAATTCCTCGCCGGCGAGCTGGAACTCGAATTCAACCCGCAGGGCACGCTGGCCGAGCGCATCCGCGCCGGCGGCGCCGGCATCCCGGCCTTCTACACCAAGACCGGCGTCGGCACGCTGATCGCCGAAGGCAAGGAAGTGAAGGAGTTCGACGGCGAGAAGTACCTGATGGAGCGCGGCCTGTTCGCCGACCTCGCCATCGTGCACGCCTGGAAGGGCGACACCGCCGGCAACCTCATCTACCGCAAGACCGCGCGCAACTTTAACCCGATGATGGCGACCGCCGCCAAGATCACGGTGGCCGAGGTCGAGCATCTGGTTCCCGCCGGTGAACTCAACCCTGATCATATCCACACGCCCGGCATTTTCGTGAAGCGCATCGTCGAGGTCGGCTCGGCCAAGAAGCGCATCGAATTCCGCAACACCCGCCCGCGCACGGCAGCTTGAGATCAGGAGACTAAGATGGCCTGGACCCGTGAACAGATGGCCGCGCGCGCCGCGAAGGAGTTGCGTGACGGCTATTACGTCAATCTCGGCATCGGCATCCCGACGCTGGTCTCGAATTACATCCCCGACGGCATGGACGTCAGCCTTCAGAGCGAGAACGGCATGCTCGGCATGGGTCCGTTCCCCTACGAGGGCGAAGAAGATGCGGACCTGATCAACGCGGGCAAGCAGACCGTGAGCGAGCTGCCCTCGACCTCCTATTTCTCGAGCGCGGATTCCTTCGGCATGATCCGCGGCGGCCACATGGATCTGTCCATCCTCGGCGCCATGCAGGTGGCCCAGAACGGCGATCTCGCCAACTGGATGATCCCCGGCAAGATGGTCAAGGGCATGGGCGGCGCGATGGACCTTGTCGCCGGCGTCAAGCGCGTCATCGTGGTGATGGAGCATTCGGCCAAGGACGGCCCGAAGCTGCTGAAGACGTGCAACCTGCCGCTGACGGGCGAGCGCGTGGTCGACATGGTCGTTACTGATCTCGCCGTGTTCACCATCGACAAGCACGGCAGCGGCGGCATGGCCCTGATCGAGCTCGCCGACGGCGTCTCGCTGGACGAGGTCAAGTCCAAGACCGAAGCCGAATTCCGCGTCGCGCTGAAGAACACCTAAGGCCTCGAGAATGGGGCGCGCATGACGATACGGTCTGCGCGTCTCGAAGGCGCCGAATTCATCGCCCAAACGATCCTGTCGTCGCAGCGCGGCTATCGTCCGCGCGGCTGGTTCGATGTTGCGCTCGGCTGGCCAGAAGCGCAGAGCCGCGACTTCATCGCGCGCATCGCGACCGCGGATGCGGCGTCGATGTGGCACGTCTCGCAATTTCTCGTCGCCGAAATCGACGGCAAGCCGGCGGCGGCGCTTTGTGCCTTGCCGGCGGCGGGCACGGGACCCGCGGCCTGGCGCGCGATCGAGGAAGTTGCCGCCGCGACGGAGCTTGCTGCGCCGGAACTGGAGGCGATCCGCAAACGCGGCACCTACACGCGTGCCTGCTGGGTGCAGGGCGGCGAGGGTGATTGGATGATCGAGCATGTCGCGGCCGATCCGGCTCACCGCGGTCGCGGCTTGGTGCAGGCCTTGATCGCCGATGCGCTGGACAAAGGGCGAGCGGCCGGTTTTGCACGGGCGACGATCTCGTTCCTGATCGGCAATGAGCCGGCCGAGCGTGCTTATGCCAAGGCTGGCTTCAGCTTTGCGGAAGAGAAGCGCGATCCGGCTTTCGAGGCGATCATCGGCGCTCCCGGCTTTCGCATGTTCGCGCGGACGATTTGATCATCCTTGTTGGCGCGAATGCGCGAACGTTGGGCCTTGGCCGTCAAGCGGGGCCACTCGGCACCTCGGAGAAGCGGGTCAGCCACGCGACCGGGCCGATGCTGGCGGCGATGATCAGGAGGGCCGCGAGCGCGCCGTCCTCGAAATTCCCGCGGCTCGCGAACTGGTAGATCGACGTCGACAGTGTCTCGACGTTGAGGGGCCGCAAGAGCAGCGTTGCCGGGAGCTCCTTCAGGCAGTCGACGAACATGATGATGACGGCGCCAAGCATCGCGGGCCGGAGCAACGGCAGATAGATCTGCCTCAACATGACCGCCTGGCCGGCGCCGACCGTCCGCGCGCTCTCGTCATAGTCGCGCGGAATGCTGTCCAATCCGGCCTTGATCATGCCGACCGGCACGGCCAGAAAACGGATTGTATAGGCGATGACGACGGCCATCCCGGAGCCGACCAGGATCAGCCCGGGGAGAGGGCGTCCCATCGCGCTGGCGACCACGCTCATCGCGTTATCGACGGCCAGTACCGGGGTCAGCAGACCGAGGGCAATCACGAGACCCGGCAGCGCGTATCCGGTCTGCGCAATGCTCATCGCCAAATATCGCAGAGGATCCGGCCGAAAGCGATGCGCGATCGTCGTGGCGAGCGCGAGCAACAGCGCCATGAGCGTCGCGAGCGCGGCAAAGGCAAACGAATGGAAGGTGTGGCGCCACAGGAGCGGGTCGAAATTTGCAAGCAGTCCGCGACCGAAAGCCTGATGCACCAGGTAGAGCAGCGGCACGACGAAGCCGATCAGCACCGGCAGCCCGCAGACCGCGAACGCGATCCACGCTCTTGCGCCCGAAAGCAGTGTCCGCTGCCTCATATGCGGGCTTTCGGCCGAGAATTCGGTGTTGGCATTGCGGCGGCCGTATCGCTCCATCGCGATCAGGCCGGCGACGATCGCAAGCATCAGGCATGCGAGTTGCGCCGCACCCGCTAGGCTGCCGCGGTTGAGCCAGGTGGTGAAGATCGAGACCGTCAGGGTGCGGATGCCGAGATATTCGCTGGCGCCGATATCGTTGAGCGTTTCCAGCGCGACCAGCGCCACGCCGACCGCGAGCGCCGGCCGCGCCATCGGCAGTGAAACGCGCCAGAATACGGTCCATCGGCCGGCGCCCAGCGTCTTGGCCGCCTCGGCGAATTCGGCGGACTGAACCTGGAACGTCGCGCGCGCCGACAGATAGACGTAAGGGTAGAGCACGAGCCCGATCACGAAGACGGCGCCCGGCAGCGAGCGCAGGTTGGGCAGATAGCCGAGGGCATCGCGCAGCGGCAGCCAGATCGCCAGGGTGCGATGCACCAGGCCGAGCGGCTCGAACAGGTCGGCATAGACGTAAGCCGCAAGATAGGTCGGAATCGCCAGCGGCAGCGGTATCAGCCACAGGAGCATGCCCCGGCCGGGAAAATCGTGGCGCGACATCACCCACGCAGTCCCGGCGCCGATCAGAAGCGTGAGCATGCCGACCCCCACGAGCAGGAGGGCGGTATCCAGCAGCGCGGCCGGCAGCACGTAGTTGATCAGGTCGTGCCACACGTCGGGCGCCGGCTGAAGAGCCAGCGAAACGATCGAGATCACGGGCGCCGCGACCAGGATCGCGGTTGCGATCGCGATAGCGGTTGCGGCGCGCCCGGCGTGGGCGCGGCCTCTCGAACGAAGCCGCGCCCCCGTAGCTTCTACTGGTTCGACAGAGGAGGGTCGCCAGAGATCAGTTGTCAAAGCCGACCTTGTCCACCAGCGAGGCCGCAGCCTTGCGGTTGGCGGCGATCTTTGCGATCGGCAACGGATCCGGACCGAGCTTGCCGTAGCCCGCGATGGTGGGGTTGATGGCGACACCGGCACGAACCGGATATTCGTAGTTCTGGTCGGCATACATCTGCTGCGCCTGCTCGCTCACGAGCCAGTCGATCAACTTGATGCCGTTGGCCTTGTTGGGAGCGTGCTTGGCGAGCAGCACGCCGGAGAGGTTGACGTGGGTGCCGCCGCCTTCGAAGGTCGGCAGGACGACGCGGGTCGCTTCCGCCCACGGTTTCTTCTCGGGATCGTTGTTCATCATCAGCGCCCAGTAATAGGTGTTGCCGATGCCGATGTCGCACTTGCCGGCAGCAACGTCACGCGCGGCTTCGCGATCGCCGCCCGACGGCTTCTGCGCGAGATTGGCCTTCACGCCGCGCAGCCATTCCTCGGCCTTGGCCTCACCGTACTTGGCCGTGTAGGCCGCGAACAGTGCGTTGTTGTAGATGTGCTGGCCCGAGCGAATGCAGATCTTGCCCTTCCACTTGGGATCGGCGAGCTCCTCATAGGTGATCTTGTCCTGCTTGACGCGATCCTTCGAGGCATAGATCACGCGCGCGCGCATGGAGATACCGGCCCAGTGTCCGTCCGGATCCCGATACTGCGCCGGCACGACCTTGTCGACCACCTCCGACTTGATCGGCTGGGTGACGCCGACCTGCACGGCCTCGTCGATGCGGCCGATGTCCACCGTCAGCAGCACGTCGGCCGGACTGTTGGCGCCTTCCGCCTTCATGCGCTGCTCCAGACCGGAGCTTGCGGAGACGACGTTGACCTTGATGCCCGTGTCCTTGGTGAACGCATCGAACAGCGGCTGGATCAGCTTGGTCTCGCGGTAGGTATAGACGTTGACCTCGCCATTGGCGGCTGCTTCCGACACGAAAAACGTGGTCAGGCTCAACACCGCCGCAGACGCGGCGAGGACGCGAAGATTAATCATAAGAGGCTGCTCCCAGGCGCGCGATTGAATGCGAATTGAGTAGCGCAGGCGTTGGGGCAAAGTCAGCGACGCGATGTCGCGACGGCATGAGCTTAGAGTAATTCCAATCTACTCTTTAGACTCGTTCTAATGACATGAGCGGTCAAGCGAGCCCACTGGTGCCCCTATGATCTCGCCGGTCTCGTCTTGCTCAGGCGCTGGGAGAGGCTGACCAGCCACGACGTCTCCTCGCGCACCAGGCGGAAGCCGAGATTGGCGGGCGGCACGCCTTGGGCGCAGCCCCCGGCGCGGGCATCGCGGATGAAATCGGTGACATAGGCGCGGTGGGCACCTTCGGCGATGCGCACGCCGCAATTCACAGTCGGACGGATCGCATTGCTCGAAGCGTCGACCCGCGACCGCACGAAGCAGGTCGAGGTCCACTCCCAGACGTTGCCGGCGAGATCTTCGACGCCGTGCTCGTTCGGGCCGAACTTGCCGAACGGGTACGCCGTGGTGTCCGAGAGGTCTCGTTCGGATTCGCGTTCATAGCGGCTGATCCAGCGCTTCGAAGGATCGTCCGCGTCGACCGGCACGCCGTCATCCCTAAACCTGGTGCCCGCCGCAAAGGCCCATTCCTCGTCGCTCGGCAGGCGGTAATGGTGGCCCGTCTTGCGCGACAGCCAGCCCGCATAGGCCTCGGCATCGTGCCAGCTCACCTGCACCGCGGGGCGATCAGCGGCGATCGCCACGTCGCGATCCAGCGCGGGGCAGGCGCCATCCCGCACGCAAAGCTGATAGCTGGACGACGAGACCTGGTTTCGCATGATGTGCAGTGGCCGGTCGATCCGCAGCGCGCGTAGCGGCGCTTCCGCCTGCTGCCCGCCGCGCGTGAAATCACCGGCCTCGCGATAGGACAGGCTGCCCGGCGCGACCCTGACGATCGCAGGCTCAGCCGCCGTGTCGTGGACAGCCATGTTCGCGACCAGTGGCGCCACCGCGATCGGCCCTGCAAGTCCGGCGACGCAAGCGAGTGCCAGTTTGAGCTTGAACGCGATCAGCATGGTCATTCCCCGAAGAAGAAAAAAGGGGCCGGTGGTGACCGGCCCCTCATTGCGTCTAGTTGGTTTTGGGAGCCGGTATTTCGGAAGGCGCCTTCACCTGGGTCATCAGATCGTCGTTCCACTTGCCTTCGACCTTGAAGTGCGCGGTGGCGCCGAGATTCGCGGCCTCGATCAAGTTATGCGTGACATAGGCGTAGATGCCGGGCTGCAGGAACTTGTACAGCGCAGCTCCCGCCGAGCCGCCGCGGATGAACCAGGTTTCGAGCCCGACTTCAGGTGCATTGCCGAACTTGCCGGTCTCCCAGACATAGTCGCCATGACCGCCGATCAGATGCGGACGGCTGTCGCGATTGGCCTGCGAATGCACGATCAGCACGTTCTCGCCGACCTTGGCAGTCAGTGCGTTCTTGCCGGTCAGCGCGCCGACCTTGCCGTTGAACACGACGTGCGTGGGAATCAGCTTCTTCATCACCTCTTCGGTCTCGGTGTAGGCTTCGCCCGGCGAATCGTAGGACTTGAAATTGCCCTTCTCGTCGCGCGGCACATACATGTCCTGCTCGCCGACATAGTAGACCTTGTCGTACTTCAGCGCGTGGCCCTTGCCGTCGTTGAGGCCCTCGCGCGGCAGCACCATCACCGCGCCGTTCATGCCGGAAACGACGTGCCAGGGGATCATCGGGCCGCCCGGGGCGCAGTGATAGACGAACACGCCGGTCTTGGTCGCCTTCCAGCGCAGCACCACCTCCTCGCCGGGATTGATCAGCGTGAGCTCGCCGCCGCCGAGGGCGCCGGTTGCGGAATGGAAGTCGATGTTGTGCGGCATGGTGTTGGTCGCGGGATTGACCAGCGTCAGCTCGACGTAGTCACCCTCGTGTACGACCATGAGCGGTCCCGGCATCGAGCCGTTGAACGTCATCGCCTGGAATGTGGTGCCCTTGTCGTCGATGACGACCTTCTTCTCCTCGACCGTCATCTTGAACTCGACGATCTTGGGGCCCTGCGCCGTGGCCTGCTCGTGCGCGTGCACGAAGGGCGGAGCGACCAGCTCCACCTTCTGCCGCGGCAGCTTGAGATCGCTGGCGGCGAAAGCCGGGGCCGCCAACATCAAGGCGGTCGCGGCGGCGCTGATCAATGCGGCTCTGCGGGTGAACATCGGAAGCATCCTTCATGTGAAAAGGTTTTGATGACGGATGCAGTGTGCGCCTCTTACGGCAAGAGTGTTTGCGCTGCGACAAGCTATTGCCGGATTCAGCTTCTCGACAGCCCGAGCGTCTCAACAGAGCAGGATAGGTGCTGTCACGTTGATTGCCGGGCGCGAGCGCAACCGCATCAGCGCTCGGCGCAATTCGTTTGCATCTTCGGGTTGGATTTAGACCGGAGCGGCGCGCCGACGAGGTCCGAGGATGTTCGCTGCGGCTGTTTCGGCATGGAGATGATTGGACAATCTCTCGCTTCGGATACCACTGCGGGCGCGGCCGTCGTCGCCCTTCCGGAGCCTTGTGCGCCGACCGGAGCTTTCGC
The DNA here is from genome assembly GCF_032918005.1 of Bradyrhizobium sp. NDS-1. NCBI lineage: Bacteria > Pseudomonadati > Pseudomonadota > Alphaproteobacteria > Hyphomicrobiales > Nitrobacteraceae > Bradyrhizobium > Bradyrhizobium sp. NDS-1. The sequence goes on along the minus strand of NZ_CP136628.1, from coordinate 6,698,960 downwards.
GAACTCGCGGCTAGAAAAGTTGGATGGCGAGCCAGACCGCCAGCGACAGTGCGGCGAAGGCAGCGATAACGGCGGCCAGAGCGCGCGCGGCACCCGTCGAGGCCGGTGCGACCGGGGCCGGCCGGAAGTCGTCGAAACGCGGGATATGGCCGCGGATGTCGAGCAAGGAGAAGATCAGTTCGAGTGCGAGAAGCCTCATGGGCAAACGCTCCGGATGCCGTGCGAATTGCCTCAGTCTGGCCCGGAACCGGCCGCTGCGCTTTGCGCGAGCGCAACGTCCGCGGTCCTCCCGACCGACTTTGCGCGAGCGCAAGGTCGCCTCTGCGGATGCAGGGTATTGGAGTGTATTCCGTGATTTGCCGTGACGACTGCACACGGCGGAAGTTTACGAATGGGTAAGACATGAGAGCTGATCTTGCGGCGAGCTACGGCGAGGAGCGATTGCCGCGCTACACGAGCTATCCGACCGCGCCGCATTTCTCGCCGGCGATCGGAGAAGGCGCCTATGCCCGGTGGCTGGCGGAGCTGCCGGCGGGCGCCAGCGCATCACTCTATCTCCACGTGCCGTTCTGCCGGGAGATGTGCTGGTATTGCGGTTGTCATACCCAGATCGTCCGCCGCGACGAACTCATCGCCGGCTATCAGCGGACGCTGCGCAACGAGATCGCCCTGACCGCCGAAACCATCGGCCGCCGTATCAAGGTGGAGCACATTCATTTCGGAGGCGGTACGCCGACGATCATGGCGCCGGAGGCTTTCGCCGAGTTGATGGCGACGATGCGCCAGAAGTTCTTCGTGCTGCCCTCCGCCGAGATTGCGGTCGAGATCGATCCCCGCACATTGACGGCCGACATGGTCGAGGCGATGCGGCTTTCCGGCGTCAACCGCGCGAGCCTTGGCGTGCAGAGCTTCGATCCCGTGGTGCAGCGGGCGATCAACCGCGTGCAGAGCTACGAGCAGACGGCGTCCGTGGTCGACATGCTTCGGCGCGCCGGCATCGGGGGGCTCAATTTCGACCTGATCTACGGGTTGCCGCACCAGACCGTCGCGTCGTGCCTGGATACCGTTCGGCGCAGCCTCGCGCTCGCCCCCGACCGCTTCTCCGTGTTCGGCTATGCTCATGTGCCGGATTTCAAGAAGCACCAGCGCATGATCAACGAGGGCGTGCTGCCTGACGGCCTTGCTCGCCACGACCAGGCCTGCGCGATCGCCAACGCGTTGAAGGAGGCCGGCTACGTGCAGATCGGGCTCGATCATTTCGCACGGCCCGGCGATGCCATGGCCGTGGCCTTGGAGGAGCGGACGCTGCGGCGCAATTTTCAGGGCTACACCACCGACAAGGGTGAAGTCTTGCTCGGTTTCGGTGCGAGCGCGATTGGCCATCTGCCGCAGGGTTACGTCCAGAACGAGGTGCAGATCGGTGCCTATGCGCAGAACATCGCCGCCGGCCGTCTCGCCACCGCGAAGGGCTATGGGCTGACCGACGACGACCGGCTGCGCGCCGACATCATCGAACGGATCATGTGCGACTTCAGTGCCGACCTCGGTGACATCTGCGCGCGCCATGGCGCGGAGGCGGGAGCGATGCTGAACTCGGCGGCGCGTCTGAAACCGCTGATCTCCGACGGCGTCGTCAGGCTGGAAGGCAATCGCCTCGCGGTCGCAAATGACTCGCGCTTCCTGGTTCGCAGCGTCGCCGCGGCGTTCGACGCGCATCTCAATCCGGCAAAGCAGCTGCATAGCAGGGCGGTGTAGTTCGTCATTCCGGGGCGCGCGCAGCGCGAGCTATGATGCGCAATTGCGTATCTGAGAATCCATTTCTGTACGTCATCCGCCGGCTGATGGATTTCCGGGTTCGCGCCAAGAGGCGCGCCCCGGAATGACAACCAGCTTGCGCTTCCACAAAGAAACTTCGCTCCCCTCCGCTATCGTCTTATCGGAACGGAGTTGTCCATGTCTTTTGGATCCGACGATCTGGTCGATGACATCATGCGTACGGCGCCGCACACGATCCGCGTATTTCTGGCCTTCAGGATGGCTTGTGTCGGTTGCCCGATAGCAACCTTCCACACGGTGGATGACGCCTGCCGCGAGCATGGCATCGACCGCGAGAAGTTCCTCGCCGCGTTGTACGATTGCGTGCCGGCGTGAAGTGGTCCGGACTTCGTGCGGGCGCGCGTGGAGTCCCGGGTGAGGGAGGGCTTTCGCCGTAAGCGGAAGCGCCCTCACCCCTATCCTTGGCGGAGACGTTCCGGGGCGGCTCACGCCGGCCGGCTGTCGGCGTTCCGCTCTGCCAGCACGACGATCCCGTGCGGGTCGCGCAGGATGATGCGCTGGCGTCCGCTCTCGACGAGGCCCTGGCTTTCCCAGCCGCTGAGGATGCGGCTGACGGTGTGCAGCGTGGTGCCGGTCATCTGCGCGATGTCCTGGCGGCTGATTGGGAAATCGATCTCGATGCCGTGGTCGAGCTTCTTGCCGGACTGCTTGGCGAGGCGCAGCAGCGCATGGGCGATGCGCTGCTCGACTTGCTGGGTCGACATTTCCAGGATGCGGGTGTGGCTCTCCTGGAGGCGCGTGCCCACGGTCTGGAGCGTGTTGGCGGCAAGCGAGGGAAACCGCTCGACCAGCCGTGGCCAGGCCGAAGTCGGCCAGATCAGCACCACGCTGTCGTCGATCGCGATCGCGGTCGCCGGATATCGCGCGGCACCGATCGCCATGGCCAGCCCAAAGGTTTCGCCGGGCGCGACATAGCGTACCACGATCTGCTCGCCGGTCGGCGTGGTCTTGGCCGCGCGGACATGGCCGTGCAGCAGCAGGAAGAAGGACTGTGCGTCCGCGCCCTGCTCGAAGATGGCGCTGTTCTTGGGATAACGCGCCGAACGGGCCTCACGCAGGATTTCGTCCAGGGCTTCCGGCGTGACCCCGGCAAACAGCGGCAAATGCGCAACCAGCGATGTGTCGACCTTGGCCATTCTGCCTCCTTGGCACCGGGGAGTGTGATGGCACCTGCGATCGTCCGATAGTTTGCGATAGCGCAAAACGGGACCGCCGGGCGGCAGTATTTTTCCAGACAACGGTTTGAAATTTATTGGAGTTGACCCCATGGCTGGAGCCCGATCCCGCAACTTTCAGGGCTGGCCGCTGTTTGCGAACAGTTTTCGGCCCTTTTTCCTGTTCGCCGCGATCCAGGCGGGGCTGGCGATCCTGGCCTGGCTGCCGATGTTCTATGGCGAACTGTCGGTGAGTTCCGCATTCGCGCCGCGCGACTGGCACGTCCACGAGATGCTCTATGGCTTCCTGCCGGCGGTGATCACGGGGTTCCTGTTCACGGCCATTCCGAACTGGACCGGGCGGCTGCCGATCCAGGGCACCTCGCTGGGGGCGCTCTTGACCGTCTGGCTTGCGGGGCGTGTCGCGGTGACGTTGTCGGCCGATGTCGGCTGGGCGTTTGCACTGGTCGTTGACACCGCCTTCCTGGCGCTGGTCGTCGCCGCCGCCGCGCGCGAGATCATCGCCGGCGGCAACTGGCGCAACCTGCCCGTCGTGGTGCTGGTGTCCATTCTGCTCGCCGGCAATGTCGCTTTTCATATCGAGGCGCATGACCAGGGCGCGGCCGATGTCAGCGTCCGCGTCGGCATCGGCGTCGTCGTGCTTCTGATCGCGCTGATCGGCGGCCGCATCATTCCGAGCTTCACCCGCAACTGGCTGGTCAAGTTCAATCCCGGTCGGCTCCCGGTGCCGTTCGGACGCTTCGACGGCGCGGTGATCGGATTGAGCGCGCTCGCGCTCATCTCGTGGGTCGCAGCACCGTTGAATGCCGTCACCGGTGTTCTGATGGCGCTGGTCGGCGGGCTGCATCTGGTGCGGCTTGCGCGCTGGGCCGGCGATCGCACTTTCCGCGAGCGGCTGCTCGTGATCCTGCATGTCGGCTACGTCTTCGTGCCGTTCGGCTTCATTCTGCATGCCCTGGCTGTTTTCGGAACGTTGCCGCCAAGCGCCGGCATCCACGCCTGGATGGCGGGTGCGGCGGGAACCATGACGCTCGCCGTGATGACCCGCGCGAGTCTCGGCCATACCGGCCAGGCGTTGACGGCTTCGCCGGCGATCCAGGGAATCTATGCTGCGATCGTCGTCGGAGCTCTGGCGCGGGTCGCCGCCGTGGTGCTGCCCGCGCATAGCGATGTGCTGTTGCACGTCGCCGCCTGCGGCTGGCTCATCGCGTTCCTCGGATTTGCCGTCGCGTTCGGCCCGCTGCTTGCCGGCAGCCGGCGGCGTGCCCTCGCCACGATGGGCGTGCCCGTGCCGGCGCGCTGAACTCAGGCTGCGGTCGCCGAGTGCGCATCGGGCGGCGCTGGCCGCACGCCCTTGCGCCAGTCGGTGATGGTGCAGCCGAATCGACCGCGGAACCAGCGCGCCATGGCGCTCTGCGCGGAGAAACCAAGCTGCACCGCGATGTCGGCCAGCGGCCGGTCGGGGTCGTCGATCAGTTGGGTCACGAGACCCGCGCGTTGCGCATCCAGGATGGCCGAGAAACTGGTGCCCGAAGCGGCGAGATGGCGGTGGATGGTGCGGCGGGTGCAGGCCAGATGCTCGGCGACGCGCTCGACCGTGCAGTCGCCGCCGGCGAGCAGAGTCCGCACGACCTCGTCGACCTTCCCCTCCCAACTCGCGGGCCGTGACTCGATCGCCTCGATCCGCTTGCGCAGATAAGTCGCAATCAGCGGATGCGCGCTCGGGATCCGGCGCTCCATGTCGTGCGCCGGCAGCAGGATCGCATCGTCCTCGGCGTTGAAGGTGACGCGGCAGCCGAAGAAGTCGCGATAGCGCTTGCGATCACGCGGCGGCGGATAATGCAGGTGAACCTCCTGCGGCCGCCAGTCATGCCCGTACAGCGACTGGATGATGCGGTGGACGCTGCCGAGCGCCATGTCGATCGACTGACGCGGCGCGATCGGCTGACGGCCGCGCAGGTGCAGCGTGACGGTCACGGTCTGCTTGCCGCGCGCGACCTCCAGCCGCATGCCGTCATGATGGATATGGATGAAGCGCGAGAACGCCTCGATTGCCTCGCCGACGGTCGCCTGTTCGCGCACGATCAGGCCGACCGCACCGAAATTGGTCAGGCCGCCGCGCTCGGCGAGACGCAAGCCGAAATCCTCGGCGCCGGACGCCTCTGCCGACAATTCGAGCAGACGGCGCAGGCCGGCGACGGCAATGGGGGTGTCCGGCTTGTCGAGGCAGGCCAGCGGCAGCTTGGCCTTGCGCATCATCTGTTTGGGATCGAGTCCGACCGACCGGGCGATCTCCGGGTAATAGCTCAAGCCTGCGCTGCGAACGAGGTCGGTCATGCGAACCGTTCCTGCCAGCCATTCCCGCAGATGTCCCGAAATGTAAAGTTTCTGTCTCCATCCGTCAAATCAAGGAACCGGGCCGAACATACATAAGGGAAACCGAAGCACTGGCGTGAATGCCGTGCTCACGACGGTGCGGCTGGGCGACGGGGCCCGCTGTCGTCTCGGGCCATTTGACCAAGACATTGCTGGATCGGGATTATGCCGGGAAACACGCTTTCCAAGGGTGAGGTATTCGTCATCGACACCGACGCGGCCTCCCGCGAACAACTTTCGGCTGCGCTCCAGCAGAGCGCCTATGAGGTGATCTGCTTCGCTGACGGTGCATCTCTGTTATCCGAGGCAAAGGCGCGGATGCCGGCCTGCGTGCTGATGGAACTGCCGCCCGATCGCTCCGGCCTCGACATGCTCAGGCGCCTGCGTGAGGAAAACTGCATGGCGCCGGTGCTGGTGACCTCGGCGAACGGCAGCATCGCCATGGCGGTCGACGCCATCAAGAGCGGCGCGGCCGACTTCATCGAGAAGCCGTTCCGCACCCACGACATCGTCGGCCGGATCGACGCCGCCATCGACGAATTCACGCAGCCCGGCGCGAGCCGGCAGCGCTGGCTGCCCGGCTGCGAGCCGTTGACAGCGCGCGAAGTCGACGTGCTCGAGCACCTTGCCGCCGGCCTGACCAACAAGGAGATCGCCCGCCGTATGCATCTGAGCGCGCGGACGGTCGAAGGCTACCGCGCCGGCATCCTGAAGAAGGCTGGTGCGAAGAACGTGACCGATCTGCTGCGGCGCATCTTCGGCCAGGGCTCGCCGACCCAGGCGTGAGGCCGCCGCGGGATCGTCGTACGTTCTGCGGCCTTGGTGCCGCCGCAGCGGTGCCCCACGGAAACCCCAATCGAACCAGTTCCTTCCCTGCCGCGTCCAACCATGTTGGCGAGGCATTTGATCGCGTGCGTCCGGCTGGCGGCGCGGCGATACCGGCAGGAGGGACTTTATGCGCATCACCGCAAGATGTTTGGCGACGACGAGCCTGGTTCTGGTCACCATGGCGACGGCATCGCCGTCATGGGCCGCAGAATTGGCCACCAATTCGGCGATCGATACCGTCACGGTCTATCCCGATGGCGCCACCGTCAGCCGCATCATCACGGTCGACCTGCCGTCCGGGGACTCGACCCTCGTCGCCAAGGATTTTCCGCTCACCCTCGATACGTCCTCGATCCGGGTCGAGGGTGAAGGCGGAGCCAAACTCGTCATCGGCACGATCGACGCGCGGCCGCCGCGCGCGGCGCCGGTCAACCTGCCCGAGCTGGAAAAACGGATCGAAGCTCTGAACGACCAGCGCGCCGACCTGCAAGGCGCGATCGACTCGGCCAACGCCCGCCGCAAGTTCGCGGAGCACTTTGCGGAAGCCGCCCCCGTGGGCATCGGCGAGAAGGGCGAGGCGCGGCCGATCGCCGAATGGCGCACGGCCTTTGCGGCGGTCGGTGACGAAATTGCGAGCGCCGATACGGCCATCCGTGATGCGACGCGCAAATTGCGCGAGATCGATCGTCAGATCGCCCAACTCGAAGTCGAGCGCAAGGCCAAGCCGGCGAGCAAGCTCGAGGTTCGCATGGACATTGCCGCGCCGGCCGCGACCAAGGCGACGTTGCGGGTCACCTACAATGTGCGCAATGCGCGCTGGCTGCCGCTCTACGACGCCCGGCTCGATACCGGCGCCAAGGACCGCAAGCCGCAACTGGAGCTGGTCCGCCGCGCCGAGATCACGCAATCGACCGGCGAGGACTGGTCCAACGTCACGCTCGGCGTCTCCACGGTTCGCATCAGCCGCGGCGGCAGCGCGCCGGAGCTGGGCTCGCTCGTGGCGCAATATCCGCAACCGCAGAGGCCAATGGCGCTCGGCGCGGCCTCCGATATGGCGCGGCCTGCGCCGATGACGCGTCAGGCACAATCGCCCGCGATGGCCAAGGTTGCAGAGTCGGCCGAACCGCGCGAACGCGCCGAGGAACAGCAGGCAGTCGCCGAGATCGGCGACTTCCAGGCCACCTTCAGAATTCCGGGGCGCGTCAGCCTCGGCGCTGCCGAGGGCGCCAAGAGCCTGCGCATCGCGGCAATGACCGTGCCGGCCGATCTCGCTGCGCGCGCCGCGCCGGTGTTGGACCCGACCGCTTTCCTCGAGGCCAGCTTCAAGCAGACGGATGACACGACCTTGCTGCCCGGCAAAGTCGCGATCTACCGCGACGGCGTCTTTGTCGGACGCGGCAAGATCTCGGCCTCTGCCAAGGACGACATCGTGCGGCTCGGCTTCGGCGCCGACGACAAGATCAAAATCGAGCGCGCCGTGCTCAAGCGCAACGAAGGCTCGGCCGGCCTGCTGGTCACGACGTCCAAGACCGACGAGCGTTCGTTCAAGACCACCATCCGCAACGGGCATGATTTCCCGATCAAGGTCGCGATCGAGGACCAGTTGCCGGTCAGCGAGAGCGAGGACATCGTCGTCGAGATGCTGCCCGCGACCACGCCGCCCACGGCCAAGGATATCCGTGACAAGCGTGGCGTGCTGGAATGGTCGTTCGACGCCAAGCCCGGCGAGGTCCGCGACATCAACTTCGCCTGGCGCGTCCGCTGGCCGAAGGACAAGGGCATGGTGATCGTGCCGGCGGGGTAGGTTGCTGGCCACAAATGAGGTGCGCTCCCTCTCTAGCGCGCGTTTCGAAGGACGAGGCGTGCACTCGGCTGTTACCGAGAGCCATAGCCCTGCGCACACGGGGGAGCGCACTTCACCGCGGCGGTACGGTCGCCCGCATCGACTGAGGCAGCACGTACGGCACGCCGTCGCCGTCCCGGTGCACCACGGCGTCGATTTCGAAGATGTCGCGGATGATCTCGCGCGTGACGACATCCACGCGCGAGCCGTCGGCGGCGAGCTTGCCGCCGGCCAGCACGACGAGCCGGTCGGCGAAGCGGATTGCGAGATTGAGGTCGTGCAGGATCGCGATTACCGCCGTGCCGCCGGCGGCGCGCCGGCGCGCCGCTTCGACGAGGTCGATCTGGTGACGCAGATCGAGGCTCGAGGTCGGCTCGTCCAGCAACAGAAGTCCGGGGCCATGCTCGGCTTCGCCGCAGGCGAGCTGCACCAGGACGCGGGCGAAATGGGTGCGCTGCTGCTCGCCGCCTGACAGCGTCGGCAACTGCCGTTCGCGGAAATGCGATAAGCCAACCTCGTCCAGGGCCGCATCGACGAGCAAGCCTGCTTCACGCGCGCTGCGCTCGCCCGCGCCCATCAGCACGATTTCCTCGACCGTGAAGGGAAAGGTGACGTTGATGTGCTGGGACAGCATCGCGCGGCGCGCGGCGAGCTCGCGCGGCGTGAAGCTGCCGATGTCGCGCTGCTTCAGCCGGACCTCGCCTGCATTCGGCCGGAGATCGCCGGAGAGCAGCCGCAGCAGCGTCGATTTGCCGGCGCCGTTCGGGCCGATGATGGCGACCATCTCGCCGGCCGCAACCGTCAGGCCGACGCCATCGAGCAGCGTCGCGCGGCCGGCGCGCTTGCTGAGGGATCGCGCCTCGATCACGGCACTCATAGCGAGGCGAGGCCGCGCTGCCGCAGCAGGATGGCGAGGAAGACCGGTGCGCCGACCGCCGCGGTCAGAATGCCGATCGGCATCTCCGCCGGCGCCACGATCGTGCGCGCCAGCGTGTCGGCGCCGACCATCAGGATCGCGCCGAGCAGGACCGAAGCCGGCAATAGCAGCCGGTGTGTCGGTCCGATGACGAGGCGGAGCAGATGCGGCACGACGATGCCGACGAAGCCGATGACGCCGCTGATCGACACCGCGACGCCGGTCATGGCGGAGACCATGACGATCGAGATCCGCTTGAGACGCTCGACATCGACCCCACCGTGAAAGGCATCGGCCTCGCCGAGCACCAGGAGATCGAGACCGCGTGCGACGAAGGCACAGGCGGCAAGTCCGATGATGAGGATCGGCGCGAGCACGGCGGCCTTGGTCCAGGTCGCGCCGCTCATCGAGCCCAGCAGCCAGAACGTGATGTCGCGGAGCTGGCGGTCATCGGCGACGAACACCAGCAGCCCGATGCCGGCATTGGCGATGGCGGTGATGGCGACGCCGGCAAGCAGGAAGATCGCGATCGAGGTGCGGCCCGATCGGCTCGATATGCCGTAGAGGATGACGGTCGTGGCCAGGGATCCGGCGAATGCCGCGAGCGGCAGCAGCTCGGTCTGGAGAAAGCGAAGCGTCTCGCCGAAGCGCGAATCGGTGAAGACGATCGCGCTTGCGGCTGCGAGCGCGCCGCCGCTGGAGACGCCGACCAGCGCGGGATCGGCCAGCGGGTTGCGAAACAGTCCCTGCATGATCGCACCGGCCGCAGCGAGCAGGCCGCCGACCATTGCTGCCGCCGCGATCCGGGGAATGCGGATCGACCACAGCACGAGCTGGTCGCGGCTCGTCATGGCCGTGCTCTCGCCTGATAGCCCGAGTGCGGCAGGCAGGCGGGAGAGGGGGATGCCGGCGGCGCCGAGGGTCAGCGCGCCGCCCGCGGTGACCGCGAGCACGGCGATCAGGAGCGGAATTGCGAACGATGCGGACCGTCGTCTTGCGCTGGCGCGTCGTTCCGGGCTGCGCGCTTCGGTGCCGATCGCCACGCTCATTGCCGGCAATTCGCCGCCGAAAGCGCCGACGTGAACGCATCGCCCGGTCCGGCCAAGGCCGGATAGAGTCTTACGGACAGATCGCGCGCCGCCGCCGCCGTCCGGGGGCCGAAGCCGAGCAGATAGAGCCCATCCATCGTGATGAAGCTCTTGTTGGCCGCGACCGGTGTCAGCGCAAAGCCGGGATGGGCATAGATCGCGTCGGCCTGCAGCGAGTCCTTGCCGCGTTCGATCGACAGCGCGAATTCGGGTCTTGCCGCCGCGATCGCCTCGTCGCCAATGATCTTGTAGCCGTCGAAATCGTCGACGGCGTTGGCGGCGCCGGCGAGCTGGATGATTTCGTCGGCCGCTGTCTTCCGGCCGGCCACCATGGCCCGCCCGTTCTGGAGCGACATCACGAACATCACGCGCACCGGCCTGGTCACCTTGGCGCGCAGCCTTCGGAGTTGCGCGAGATCGGCGCCGACCGCGGCGCTCAGGCACTCGGCGCGTGCGTCGACGCCCATGGCATGGCCGACGAGCTTTATTTTCTCGATCAAGCCGTCCTCGGTGAAGGTCTCGGGCACCAGCACCAACGGCACTTTCGCGGTTTCCAGGATCTCCATGGTCTCGCGCGGACCCGAGCCCTGGATCGCCAGGATCAGGGTGGGATTGAGACCCAGCACGCCTTCGGCAGAGATCTGGCGCATGTAGCCGACATTGGGTTTGTCGTGCAGCGCCGCTGGCGGATAAAGGCTCGTTGTGTCGACGCCGACCAACCGGTTCTCGAGCCCGAGGGCATAGAGGATCTCGGTGATGGCGCCGCCGATCGAGACCGTGCGTGCGAAATCGGTCACGGCGACGTCGCGATTGCGCGCGTCATGCACTGTGATGCCGGCGGCGTGCGCGGGAGACCCGAGCGCGATTCCGCTGGAAAGCAGGAGGTTGGCGATGGTGCGACAAAGTGTCATTACGGATTATTTCGTCAGGATCAGCTTGTTCTGCGAGGTCAGGCGAAGCCGGTAACTGTCCTCACCATGCGCGATGATGATCTCGCGCTCGGCCGCAAACAGCTCGCGGCTGTCGATCCGGGTCCCCCGCATGGTGAGGGTTCTCGTTGTCGCAGAAGGGCTTCCTGCCGACTCTGCCGCGCCGCCGTTGCCGTCTCCGGACATTGCTGACATGTGAGGTGTGATGCGCTTTCTAAATCCTGGAGTGCTGCTTGTTGTATAAGCGGCACGAAGCGCATTCCAACGGCTGCAATTTACAATCGATATAAACTGTAACCTGATGTCATTGACCGTCAGAGTGTTGCCACGTAACCAATTATGGCGGCGGGGAACTTGTCCCGAGACTTGAGAAATTAGCCAGCCAGCCGTTCGCGTTGCGAACGCACGCCAGCCAAAGACGCCAAATTTAGAAGTGAAGTGCAGGCTGGGGCTGATATGGCTGACGGGGCTAGGTATTCGCGCGTCCTGATTTTGGGCGCGTCGGTGGTGACAATCGCGGCAATGACGGCGGAGCGCGGTGTTGCGCAGACCGCCGAGCCGCAGACTGAAAGTGCATCCTCGGAGCGGCCGAAGCAGGCGAAGCGCAAGCAGGCCAAGCCGCAGCCTGTTGCACAGCAGGCGACGCCTGAGGCGATGAACGCCAGAGCGCAGGCCGGGGGCGTAGCGCCCGTGCAAACGCTCGATGCGATTACTGTCGCGGCAACGAAGACCGAGGAGCGTGCCGTGGATGCGCTGGCACCGGTCAGCGTCGTGACCTCGGCGCAGATCGAGGGGCGCCAGGCCAGCACGGTCGGCGATCTCATCTATAATGTGCCGGGCGTGTGGGTTCAGAATCGCGGAGATGAACCATCGACTTCGATCAATATCCGCGGCCTGCAGGATTTCGGCCGCGTCGCGGTCATCGTCGATGGCGCGCGGCAGAATTACCAGCGCACGGGCCACTTCGCCAACGGGTCCTTCTTCCTCAACCCCGAACTGATCAGCGGCATCGACATCGTACGAGGACCGACCGCCAATATTTACGGCTCGGGCGCGATCGGCGGCGTGGCATCGTTCCGGACCAAGGACATTGAGGACGTTGTCCGCGTGGGCGAGCGCTGGGGTGTCGACGTCAAGACCATCCTTGGCAGCAATTATGGCCGCGCGCTCGGCTCGGCCTTCGGCGGCGTTCACGTCAACCCGAATGTCGACGTGTTCGCGGGCGGCACCTACTCCACGCAGGAGAATTACAAGGACGGCACCGGCTTCGAGGTCGCCAACACCGGCAATCGGCTCAGCAGCGGCATCGCGAAGCTGACGGTACGGCCGGCGGACGGCCACGAGGTCAAGCTCGGCGCCATCTTCCAGGAAGACATCTACAGCCTGGGCCAGCCGCCGCGGCGCGCCGGCGATCCCAATTCGACCAATGCGAACGGCACCAACAATCTGAACGGAACGTCGATCTACGCATCCAATGTGAAGAACTACACCACGACGCTCGGCTGGAAATACTCGCAGCCGGACGATCAATGGTTCGACTGGGATGCGAAGATCTACTGGAATCGTACCGAGAACGATCAGATCAAGACGAGACATACCAGCGCCACCCCGTCCGTCTATTGCGGCGGCGTGCCCGGCAATCCCGTGTCCGGTTGCATCGGCAGCAACCGCGGATATCTGCTCGATACGATCGGTATCGACGTGCACAACACGACGCGGTTCGACACCGGAAGCTGGCGCCACGCGGTGACGTATGGCCTGGACGCTTTCCAGGACAAGGTCTCCACGCGGGACAGGACAGGCACCGCCGAAGTCACCACGCCTGGCGGCCAGCGCACTGTCTCCGGCGGCTTCGTGCAGTGGAAGGCAAATTACACCTCGATGCTCGAGGTGATCGGCGCCTTGCGCTACGACAATTATCAGCTTTCCTCTGCAACCTCGTCGTCGGGCGGCGATCGCCTGTCGCCAAAGATCACGGTCGCCCTGGTTCCGACCGCGGTCGTGACCCCTTATGCCAGCTACGCCGAAGGCTATCGGGCTCCCTCGATCACGGAAACGCTGGTCAGCGGGCCGCATTCCGGCGCGACGGTCAACGATTCGTTCTTCCGCTGTCCGTCGGGCACGCCGGGGCCGGGCGCGGATTCGACCTTCTGCTTCGTGCCGAATCCAAACCTGCGAGCTGAGGTCGGCAAGAACAAGGAAATCGGCTTCAACATCAAGAAGAACGATCTCTTCACGTCGGGCGACACGCTGCGCGGCAAGATCAACGTCTTCCGCAACGACGTCAGCGACTTCATCGATCAGGTCGCCTACGGAAATCCGCTCGTGGTGCCGACCGGGCCGCCGCCGGCGCCCAGCATCACGGTGTTGCCGTTCCTGCAATATCAGAACATCGCCTCGGCGCGCATCCAGGGTGTGGAGGCCGAGGCGATGTACGACGCCAACCTCTGGTTCTTCGGCCTGTCGGGCACCTACCAGACTGGCAAGAACCTGCAGACCGGGTTTGGCCTCTACAGCATCCCGCCGCAGAAGGTCACCACGACTGCGGGCGTCCGCCTGCTCGACCGAGCCCTGGTTCTGTCGGTGATGTGGACGTCGGTGCTTGCGAACTACGACATTCCGCGGACCTACACACCGGCTACCTCGTACGAGCTCGTGAATTTCTATGCGCAGTATCAGCCAACGCCCGATCTCACGCTCAACTTCTCGGTCGAAAATCTTCTCAATCAGTACTATCGGCCCTACGCCATTCCGGTCGGCAGCACGGGTGATACGCAAAACGACGTGAAATGGGCGAGCGCCGGTGCCGGGCTCGTGATCAAGGGAGGCCTCAAGTACCACTTTGGCGGTACCTAAACAGAGGACCCGAGGTCCTCCGGAAATGCCCCGCTGATCTCCAGAGCCACGCTGATATCTCAGCGTGGCTTCTGTACGTTCCAGAATATCCGACCGGCAATCGCCGATTTACAAGACACAGGAGAAAAATCGAATGTTCATCGCAATGAATCGCTTTCAGGTGAAGCTCGGCTCGGAAGCCGCCTTCGAGACCGTCTGGCGCACCCGGGAGTCTTATCTCGGCAGCATGGCCGGCTTCGTTGAATTCCATTTGCTCAAGGGGCCGGTGCTCGAGGATCACACGCTGTACTCCTCGCACACAGTGTGGGTCGACAAGGCAGCTTTCGAGGCTTGGACGCGCTCAGAGGAATTCCGCCGCGCACATGCCCGCGCCGACAACAAGACCGGCGAAAGCCTCTATCTCGGCCATCCCAAGTTCGAAGGCTTCGAGGTCATCCTGACCGAGCGCAAGACGAACGCGGCCGCTTAGATCGCGGCTGATCACGATAGGGAGCCGGACATGCTGAGCACCGATCTCGCCGATCTCAAGGCGCATATGGCCGACAATCCCGGTGCGGTGATCGAGGACGTTGCGCGCGAGCGCAACGTCACCCCGCGCGCGGTGATCGAGGCGCTGCCGTCCTCCATGGTGCGCATCGGCGGCGGGGAGCATTTCGCCGCCGCCATGCGGGACATCGCCGAATGGGGCGAGGTCACGCTGATCGTGCATACGGACGATGCGATATTCGAGTTCACTGGTAGCATTCCCGCGGGCGAGATCGGCCGCGGCTATTTCAACCTGATGCAGCCGAAGGGATTGCACGGCCATCTTCGCCACGAGCGCTGTGCGGCCGTTGCCTTCGTCGAGCGGCCCTTCATGGGGAAGACTTCGGCCTTCGTCGCCTTCGTGAACGCCGACGGCGGCATCATGTTCAAGGTTTTCGTCGGCCGCGACGAGACGCGGGCGCTGCGTGCGGATCAGTTGGCGCGGTTTCGGCAACTCGCGGACCGTCTTACGGCAAAGCCGGCCACTTAGCTTTCTCTATCTGTCGGGAGATCGGGATGCAGGGCAATCTTTGGCTTCGGCATGTGGTCATGACAATCGCACTGGCGCTCGCGCCGGCGCCGGCCTTCGCGATCGACGAGGCGCTGTTGCCGCGCAATCTGTCGCCTTGGGGCATGTTCCTCGGTGCCGACATCGTCGTGAAGACTGTGATGGTGGGATTGGCCGTCGCCTCGCTGATGACATGGACGGTGTGGCTGGCCAAGAGCATCGAGCTGCGCCGCAAGGGCGCGCTTGCCTTGCGCCGGACGCGCGCGCTCGAGGGCAATATCAAGCTGACAGAGGCGGCCGAACGGGCCGGCGATGCGCATGATGCGGTCGCCCAGCTCATCCAGTCCTGCGCGAAGGAGGCGGAGCTGTCCGGCGGCGTGCTCGACGATGGTCTTCAGGAGCGCGTTGCGCTGCGGCTGGAGCGGGTGGAGGCTGCGATGTCACGGCAGATCGCGCGCGGCACCGGCGTGCTCGCCACCATCGGCGCCACCGCGCCCTTCGTCGGCCTGTTCGGCACGGTCTGGGGCATCATGAACGCCTTCATCGGCATCTCCGAGAGCCACACCACCAGCCTCGCGGTGGTCGCGCCTGGCATCGCCGAAGCGCTGCTCGCCACCGCGCTTGGTCTCGTCACCGCAATCCCCGCGGTCGTGATCTACAATCACCTCGTCCGAGGCATCGCCAATTATCGCGCGCTGCTCGGCGACGCCTCGGCGCAGCTCATGCTGCTGGTCAGCCGGCAGCGCGACCACCGGCAATTCCGTCTGGCGCGGGCGGCGGAGTAGGGCCATGGCCGCAAAGCTCGGCGCATCGAGGCTCGGCTCGCGCGGCGACGCGAGCGATCTCGACGTCACCCACGAGATCAACGTCACGCCGTTCATCGACGTGATGCTGGTGCTGCTGATCATCTTCATGGTGGCAGCCCCACTCGCAACCGTCGATATCGGCGTTGAGCTGCCCGCCACCGCCGCCGAGCCGGCGCCGCGGCCGGACAAGCCGACCTTCGTGACGGTGAAGCCGGATCTCACCGTGGCCGTCGGTGAGGAGACAATGGCACGCGAAGGCCTCGTCACGGCGCTCGATGCGGCCACCAAGGGCCGCAAGGATGAACGCATCTATCTGCGCGCCGACAAGGCCGTCTCTTATGGAGACCTGATGGAGGTGATGAACGCCTTGCGCAACGCCGGCTATCTCAAGGTCGCGCTGGTCGGCCTCGACGGACGCAGCTGATGACCGCGAACGCCTTCGCCCTGCATAAGCCGCTCGGCGAGCGTGAGGGCGCGCGCTGGGGCGCTTCGGCGGCGGCGATCGTGGCGTTGCACATCGCGGCCGCAATGCTGGCGATGAACTGGCTGAAACACGTGCCGGAGCAGGGCGTCAACATGCCGGCCGTCCTCGTCGATATGACGCCGGAGACGTCGGCACCGCAGGCAACACCGCTCGATATCGCGCCCGGACCGGTGATGCAGCAGGCGGACGCCTCGCCGCCGGAGCCGGTGCAACAGCAGGCCGTCGAAGACATGATTCCGCCGACGCCGCCGCAGGAAAAGCCGGATGTGGTTGCGCCGCCGGAGCAGAAGCTCGAGCCAGTTCCGCCGAAGCCCGAGCCCGCGAAAGTCGTGCCCGTCGAGAAACCGGCGCCGGCCAAGCCCAAGTTGGTGCGCCCCGATGCCCGGAAGCCGTCCGAGGCGCCCCCCGCGCCCCGCACCAGCGCACCGCCGCGTGCGGAGCGCGAAGCTCCGCTTGCCTCGGCGGTGAGTGCTGGTGCCGTCGCATCCGCGATGGCGACCTATTACCAGCGCGTCCGCGCGCATCTGATGCGCTTTCATCAGTATCCGGCCGGTGCCAATGGTCAGAAAGGCGTCGTCAGGCTGAGCTTCACGCTCGGCCGCGGCGGCCAGGTCCTGTCCAGCCGAGTCAGCGGATCGTCGGGTGTTGCGGCGCTTGACGCCCAGGCCGCAGCGATGATGCGTCAAGCCCAACCGTTCCCGGCAATGCCGCCCGAGATCACATATTCAATGGTTCCTATCAACATCCCGGTAAACTTCGGGAGGTGAAGGAGCTCCTCCCCCGCGACAAGCGGGAGAGGAGCTGACACAGGCTCACTTGGCCTTCAGGAAATCCGCGACTTCGAGCAGCATGAACTCGTCGTCGTCGGCCTTGTTGGGATCGCGGCTGGAGGAGAACGGCAGATTGTTGTCGTTGCCGACGACGATGTGGGTGTCGTCGACGCGATCGACGTTCTCGATGGTGAAGAACGGGAAGGTGTAGACGCCGTCGTTGAGCGGCTTCTTCGCCTTCTTGTCGGGATCCCTGATCTTCATCAGGTCGATATAGCCGATCTTGCGCACGGGCTTGCCGACATTGGCGTCGGTCAGCTCGATCTTGTAGATGCGCTTGAACTTGGCAAGGTCAGGAAAGCAGTTCTCGCCGCGCTGGCCTTGCGGACAGGCCTTGTCGGCGGTGCCTTCGCCATTGTCGCGCTCGATGATCAGGCCGGAGGCCTGATCGATCATGTTGAAATCGCCGATGGCGTTGCCGTTCTGCTCGAACACATACTGCCAGTGGCGGCCGGTGAATTTTTCCGCGGCGACGTCGAATTCGAGGATGCGGGCGGCTTCCTTGCCGTCGACCTTCTCCCAGTCCTTCTTGTCGGCGTCCCACAGCGGTCCTTCGAGCAGGCCGTAGAGGAATTTTCCGTCCTTGGACGACGCAAAGCCCTCATAGCCCTTGGAGCGGCGGAGGTTGACGTTGGTGTAGGTCGCGCCCGGCGCGGCCGGCGTTCCCACCGCCCAATTGTCCGGCGAGCGCACCGGCTTGCCGTCCGCGACCGTATCGAACACGCCGAGGATCTTGCCTGTCTTGTCGGCCTTCAGGATGTAGGGGCCGAACTCGTCGCCGATCCAGAAGGTGTCGCCGATGATCTGGAAGCCTTCGGTGTCGAAATCGGAGCCGGTGAGGTAGCGCTTCTGCGTGTCTTCATGCACGATGCGGAAGGGCACCTTCTTGTCGGGATCGTGCAGGAAGATGGTCTCCAGCCGCTCGATCTTGCCCCCGGCCCAGTCCATCTTGTAGCGGTTGAGATACAGCATCGAATCCGGCGAGTTGGCGCGCGCGCCCATGCCGTTGTCGGTGATGACCCAGAAGCTGCCGTCGGGCATGGTCTTGATACCGGAATGGCCCTGCAGCGGCTGTCCCTTGAACGGCAGCGACACGCCGGTCGGACGTTCATAGGACTTGCCCATCACCGTGCCGAGCGCGTCGACGCGCTTGCCGGTGGTGTATTTGCCCGAAATCTTGAGATCGGCGGGGGCATCTGCGGGAGCGTCGATGAAGGTGGCGGCCGGCATCACTGCGTGGCCGGCAAGCTTGGCCGGGAATTCGCCTTCGCTCTGCGCGAGCGCGGGGCTCGCGGTGAAAATGATCGTTGCGACGGTGGCAAGAAAAGTCGCGCGCATGTGCGTCTCCTGTTGGCGGAGCACGTCTTATGCGGATCGCGTGTTGCAGTTTTGTGAAGCCGGGCCAAACGCCGCGGTGGCCGGCTACTCCTTCACCGCGCCCGTCAGCGAGGACACGTAGTAATCGACGAACAGCGAGTAGAAGATCGCAACCGGCAGCGATCCCAGCAGCGATCCCGCCATCAGCGCGCCCCACTGGTAGACGTCGCCGGTGACGAGCTCGGTCAGGATCGCGACCGGCACGGTCTTGTTGGCGCCGCTCTGGATGAAGGCGAGCGCATAGATGAACTCGTTCCAGGACAGCGTGAAGGAGAAGATGCCGGCCGAGATCAGCCCGGGCACGGCCAGCGGCAGCGTGATCCGCCGCAGGATCTGCAGGCGCGTTGCGCCGTCGACCAGCGCGCATTCCTCGAGCTCGTAGGGGATCGACTTGAAATAGCCGATCAGGAGCCAGGTGCAGAACGGCACCAGGAAGGTCGGATAGACCAGGATCAGGGCCAGAGGTGAGTCGAAGAGACCGAACTGCACGATCACGGTGGCCAGCGGAATGAACAGGATCGATGGCGGCACGAGATAGGCGAGATAGATGCCGAGGCCGACATAGGGGCTCCCTCGGAAGCGCAGGCGTTCGATCGCATAGGCGGCGAGCGTCGACGCGATCAAGGACAGCGTCGTCGAGCCGATCGCCACCGTCATCGTCGTCCACAGCCAGCGCGGATAGGCGGTGTCGAACAGCAGATGCTTGATGTGCGCCAGCGTCGGCGACGTGATCCAGAACGGGTTGTGCGCCTTGTAGTTCAGCAGCTCCGCATTCGGCTTGAACGAGGTGATCGCCATCCAGTAGAACGGAAACAGCAGGATCAGCACGAAGCAGCCGAGCGGCAAATAGATCATCATCAGCCGCCGCAGCCCGGAATCCCAGGCCATGGTGTCGGGTACGGCCTTGGCGTCGGCGACAGCCGCTCGGGCGACGGTATCAGTCATTGCTCTCTCCCTGCTGCCATTTGCGGCGCGCTAGGCCGAAGTAAGAGAACAGCGTCGCGAACACCAGGAACGGGATCATCGACACCGCGATCGCGGCACCTTCGCCCAGCTCACCGCCGGCAATACCGCGCTGAAACGCCAGCGTCGCCAGCAGATGGGTCGAGTTGACCGGCCCGCCGCGGGTGATGGCGTAGACCAGCTGGAAGTCGGTGAAGGTGAAGATGATCGAGAAGGTCATGACGATGGCGAGGATCGGCATCATCATCGGGAAGGTGATGTAGCGGAAGCGCTGCCAGGCGCTGGCCCCATCCAGCATCGCGGCCTCGTAGAGCGAGGGCGAGATGGTCTGCAGGCCCGCCAGCAGCGAGATCGCGACGAAGGGGATGCCGCGCCAGATGTTGGCGACGATCAGCGAGAAGCGTGCCGGCCATGGCGAGCCGAGGAAGTCGATATTGCTCGAACGCCAACCCAGCACGTCGACGAGAAGATAGGAGATGATCGAGAACTGCGGATCGTAGATCCACCAGAACGCCAGCGCCGAGAGCACGGTCGGCACGATCCAGGGCAGCAGGATGATCGCACGCAGGATGCTCTTGAACGGAAAATGGTTGTTGAGTAGCAACGCGAGCCAGAAGCCGAGCGCGAACTTCCCGAAGGTCGCTATCCCCGTATAGACCACGCTGTAGAACACCGCGTTCCACCACAAGGGATCGGTGAGCAGATATTGGAAATTCTCGAGGCCGACGAAGATACCGCGCCGCCCGATCGTGGTGTCGGTGAAGGCGAGCCAGATGCCGAGGCCGAGCGGATAGGTGAGGAACACCGAGAGCAACCCGATCGCGGGCGCCAGGCACATCACGATCAGGAACGGCTTGTAGTCGAACAGCCGCACCAGCCAGGACGGCTGCCGGTGCGCGAGGCCGGTGGAGGAGAGGGTGGTCACGGACATCAGTTTGTTGCCCTGTTCTAGGAAGTCACTCCACCGTCATTGCGAGGAGCCCGTGACAAAATTGCGAAGCAATTTTGCACTGGTGCGACGAAGCAATCCAGACTGTATCCGCGGAGGGCTTCTGGAGTGCTTCGCTTCGCTCGCAATGACGGCCCTTACCGCTGCCGCCGGAAGTACCGTTTGCAGCGCTGCTCCGCTTCCGCGGCGGCGGCCTCCGGCGTCGCCGCCCCGGTCGCGACCGAGGCGAACATCTGCACCGTCACATAATCCGCACGAACAGCGCCGGTAGCAGTCGAGATCGGGCCCTTGTAGCCGGCGTAGTACTTGCTGTTCATGGTATTCTTGAAGATCGCGACCTTGGGATCGCTCTTCCACACTGCCGCATCGGCGTAAGCCGCGAGCGATTGCGACCAGTAGCCGCTGTTGGCGTTGAGCCACGGCTCGTACTGTTCCTTTTCCAGCATGAACTGCAAGAAGGCCTTTGCGGCATTTGGGTACTGGCTGTGCTTGAACACCATGGCATTCAGCGTCAGTCCCGACATTGGCGAGGCCTGTGCGTGGAACTTCGGCAACAATTGATGTTCTGAATCTTCGGCAATCGGAGCCGTGGCCGGATCGTTCTTCAGCGAAAAATAGAGCGAGACGCCGTTTGCGGTCAGTGCGATCTCTTGCGATGAATAGGCGCGATTGTTGCTGACGTCGTTCCAGGACGGTGTGCCGGCGATGAAGGTTGGATAGAGCTCCTTCACGTATTTCAGCGCCGCGACAGTTTCCTTGCTGTTGATGGTGACATTGCCTTCCTCGTCCAGCAGCGCGGCGTTGTGCGACCACATCATCCAGTCCGCGAAGCCGTTCCCGTCGCCCACCGCATTGCCGAGCGCAAAGCCGGCCGGTTTTCCGGCCTGCTGCAGCTTCTTGCACAGATCGAGAAAGCCGGCAGGATCTTCCGGGACCTTGTCGAACCCAACGGATTTGAGGACCGACTTGCGATAGATCAGAGGCCCGGCCGTAGCCCCGAACGGGATTCCGATCCAGGTGTCGCTCTTGGCCTTCTTGCCGTAGGCCATCGCAAGATTTTGCCAGCCGCCATACTTCTTGCCGAGATAGTCGGCGACGTCGGTCAGGTCGATCAGCTTGTCGACGTAGATGTGGGGAGCGTCGGAGAAGCCGATGATGATGTCGGGGCCGGCGCCGGAGTTCGAGGTGACCGCGGTCTGCTGGTTGATGTCCTCCCAGCCGACGAAGTCGACCTTGACCTCGACCCCGGTCTCCTTGGTGAACTTTGCCGCATTTGCGCGGAACACATCCTCGTCGGCCTGGACGAAACGCACCGGGCGCAGCATCCGCAAGGATGCACCCTTCTCGATCTCGCGCTTGGGCGCCGCCACGTCCGCGGCCTTGATATTGGATGTTTGCGCTGCAGCACCGGTGGCCGCGAGCGTTGCAGCGGACAGGCCCAGCGCCAAGGCATCACGACGTGTGATGTCGTTCCTCATCAGTACCTCCCTTTGATGTCTCCCTTCCCGGCGTTGATCGCCGGTGAAGGGTCGTTTCGGTCGTCGGCGCGTTCGCGCCGACCGCCTAGCTGTTCGGCCCCCGATCCATGCTGACGGGTTGCCAGCGACGGAGCGTGGTGGTCTGCAGCACCGACGGATTGACACAGCTTACCGGCCACATGCCCTGCAGCACCAGTGACAATTCGTAGCCCACCCGGCGCTTGCGCGCTTCGTCAAACCGTGCCGAGGCCGACGCCACATGGGCGGTCAGGGTCACGTTCTCCATGCCGAGCAGGGGATTGTTGTGCGAGGGCGGTTCCTTCTCCAGCACGTCGAGGGCGGCGTGGGCTATCCAGCCCTCCTGCAGCGCCTTGATCAGGCTCTCCTCGTCCACGGTGGCGCCGCGCCCGGTGTTGACGAAGATCGAGCCCTTCTTCATCTGCCGAAAGTGCTTCTCGGTCAGCATGTGATGGACCTCCGGCCTTGCCGGGGCATGCATCGAGACGAAGTCGGATTGCGACAGCACCTCGTTCAGCGTCGCCGGGATCACGCCGTGGTCGTACATCAGTGTTTCCTGAATGAAGGGATCGTAGGCCATCATGCGCAGGCCGAATGGTGCCGCGCGCTTCGCAACGGCACGGGCCACGCGGCCGAACGAGACGAAGCCGAGCGTCTGGCCCATCAGCCTGGGGACCTTGAGCAGCGCCGGCCGGCCCTCGGCCCAGCGGCCGTCGCGCACCATGCGGTCCTGCTCGACCAGACGGCGGAAGCCGGCGAGCAGGAGCATCATGGCGTGATCGGCGACCTCCTCGATGAAGGTGTCGGGGATGTTGGTGACGGGAATGCCGCGCGCCGTGGCGGCCTTGACGTCGACGCTGTCGACGCCGACCGAGCCGAGCGTGATGACCTTGCAGCCCTCCAGCGCGTCGATGATGGTCTTGGTGATGGGGATGCCCTTGGCGTAGATCGCGTCGGCGGACTTCGCGGCGGCAATGAACCCGGCTTCGTCAGCGGGCGCCTCGACGATCTCGGCATCGATCGGATCGAGCGCTTCGCGCTCGAAGGAATAGTCGCTGCCCGCGACCGTGAAGCTCGCGCCCTTCGGCGTCACCACCCTGTATTTCGGCATTTCTTGCTCCCGATTTGGTTTGTCGGTTCTTGTTGTGACCCGCCTCCGCGGGTGGGTCTTTACGTCTTTTACGCGAAATCGAGGTGATGGCCTACAATTCCCGGTTGTCGGGCCGGAGATAAGTTGCCGGTTTCCGCGCCTGCGTCCGGGCTTCTACGGAGGCGCGTAAGTAACTTGCTAAGGGGTCGGCCAATAAAAGTTGATTTGATTTTGATCGATCTGGTCGCGTGCCCGTATCCCCTTATTGCCGGAGCCATCCCGTGAAGTTGAGCAATCTGAAGATCGCCCCCAAGCTGGGCATCCTTGTCGGCGTGGCCCTGCTCGGACTCTGCGTCGCTGGCCTGTTGGCAGCGCACTTGATGCGGCGGGAATTGGTCGACGCCCGCTTGGAGCAGACCAGAGCCATGGTCGAAATGTCGCGGAACATGGCGCTCGGTCTGCAAAAGCAGGTCGATGCTGGTCAGCTCACCAAGGACGCGGCGATCGCGGAGTTCGTCCGTCGCGGCAGCTCGATGACCTATGATAAAGGCTCGGGCTACATATTCGCCTATACGATGGAAGGGGTCGCCGTGCTGACGCCCGACCCGAAGCAGCACGGCACCAACCGCCTCGACATCGAAACCAACGGCCGCAAGCTCGCGCGCGAGCTGCGCGACGGTGTCGCTGCCAAAGGCGACGTCACGCTGCGGTACGAATATAATCGCCCCGGCGAGAAGGAAGTTACCCGCAAGCTGTCCTATGCCGTGGCGATTCCCGGCTGGAACATGTTCGTCGGCACAGGGGCATATCTCGATGACCTCGATGCCAAGCTGGCGCCGGTGGCCTGGCTGCTCGGTCTCTCCCTGATGGGCATCATGCTCGTGGCCGGCGCCGTCGCCTGGCTGATCGGCCGCAGTATCAGCCGGCCGCTGAGCCTGCTCGGGACCCGCATGAAGGAGCTCGCCGACGGCAGACTGGAGGGGGATATCCCGGGCGTCGGCCGCGGCGACGAGATCGGCGCGATGGCCGCGACGGTCCAGATCTTCAAGACCAATGCGGAGAAGATTCGCGAGCTCGAGCAGACCGAGGCGGCTGCACAGCAGCGGGCCGCGGCGGAACGCCGCAATGCGATGGAGGAGCTGGCCAACGACTTCGAACGCAGCGTCAACGGCATCGTCCGCTCGGTCTCCTCGGCCGCGGCCGGCATGCAGACGACGGCGCAGTCGATGACCGCGACCGCCAGTGATGCCTCGTCGCGTGCGGCGACGGTCGGCGCTGCCTCGCAAAAGGCCTCCGGCAATGTCGGCACGGTCGCCGCGGCCGCCGAAGAGCTGTCGAGCTCGGTTGCGGAAATCTCCCGCCAGGTGACGCGCTCGACGGAAGTCGCGAGCCGCGCCGTCAGCGACGCCGAACGCACCAATGCCACGGTGCAGGTGCTCTCGACCGGCGCCGAGAAGATCGGCGAGGTCGTCAAGCTGATCCACTCGATCGCGGCGCAGACCAATCTGCTCGCGCTCAATGCCACCATCGAAGCGGCCCGCGCCGGTGAGTCCGGGCGTGGCTTCGCCGTCGTCGCCTCCGAGGTCAAGGCGCTCGCCAACCAGACCGCCAAGGCGACCGAGGAGATCTCCGCGCAGGTCGCGGCGATGCAGACCTCGACCAGCGATGCGGTCACGGCCATCTCCGGCATCACCCAGACCATCGCCGAGATGAGCGAGATCACCGCGGGCATTTCCGCATCGATCGAGCAGCAGGGGGAGGCGACCCGCGAGATCGCCCGCAACATTCAGTCGGTCGCAACCGGCTCGAGCGAGATCAACGCCAATATCGGCAGCGTCACCTCGGCAGCGGAAGCGACCGGCAGCGCGGCCACCGACGTGCTCACCAATGCCCGCGAGCTGGACAGCCAGTCCGGCGCCTTGCGCAACGCGGTGGACGGCTTCCTCGCCAAGGTGCGTGCGGCGTAAGTTTCCTGCGCTGAATTCGTAAGGTGGGCAAAGACGCGAAAGCATCGTGCCCACCTTTTTCCATCCTCTCGCCCGTCATGCCCCGCGAAGGCGGGGCATCCAGTACGCCGCAGCTTCTCGGTTCCAGCCGCGCCGTCTCGGAGTACTGGATCGCCCGCCTACGCGGGCGATGACAGTAGCAGTGGCGGACTCTACTGCTTCTCGATCTTCGCGTTGGTGATCAGCTTCTCCCACAGCACGAGCTGCTCGTTGACGAACGTGCCGAGCTGCTCCGGCGTCCCTGAGAACGCGTCCATGCCGAGCGTGGCGAGCTTGGCCTTGATCTCGGGATTCTCGACGATCTTCCTGATCTCGGCGTTGAGGCGCACCACGATCTCCTTGGGCATGCCGGCGGGACCGAAATAGCCTTGCCAGGACGAGATGTCGAAATCAGGCACGCCGGCCTCCTGCATCGAGGGCAGATGCGGCACCAGTGGCGAGCGGTCCTTGGTGGTGACCGCGAGCGCGCGCAGCGCATTCCCGTTGACGTGCGGCAGGCCTGTCAGGATGTCCACGAACATCATCGACACGCGGCCGCCCATGACGTCGTTGAGCGCCGGCGGCGAGCTCTTGTAGGGCACGTGCAGCAGGTCGAGCCCGGCATTATGCGCAAAGGTTGCGCCCGACACGATCGCCGAGGACGATCCCGAGGCGTAGCTCAGCTTGCCCGGATTGGCCTTGCCATAGGCGACGAGCTCGCCGACGGTCTTGGCCGGCACTTCCGGATTGACCACCAGCATGAAGGGCAGATCGCCGGTGCGCGCGATCGGGGTAAAATCCTTGACCGGATCGTAAGTGAGGCTCTTGAGCAAATAGGGATTGGCCGAATGCGTGGTGTTGGTGGTCACCAGCAGCGTGTAGCCGTCGGGGGCGGCCTTTGCGACATAGGTCGCGGCCAGCATGCCGTTGGCGCCGGCCTTGTTCTCGATCACGATACCGACGCCGAGCGCCTGCGACAGTTGCTGCGAAATCAGCCGCGTCGTGGTGTCGGTGCCGCTGCCGGCCGCGAACGGCAGCACCAGCGTGATGTTGCGGCTGGGATAATTGTCGGCCTGAGCCGCGGATGCGGCGGCGAGACAGAGCGCGGCCGTGGCCACGGCGCGCAGGTTTCGAATCAACGCTGAAATCATGTCTGGACGTTCCCTCTTCTTGGTTAGCCGGGAACCTAGCTTCTCTGATCCGAAACCGGAAGACGGGAGTTTGTCTCGTGCCCCGGACGCGGCGCAGCAGCGTTGCACGCTGCAGCGCGTCCGGGACACGAGCCCGCAGCGTCCGCCCCGCGGAATTATTTCACGCCGAACCCTGGCGCGAGGCGATCACGACGCCGGCGAGCACCAGCGCGTAGCCGATCAGGTGGAACGGCCGCAGCGCTTCGCCGAGCAGCAGGATCGCCATCGCGGAGCCGAACACCGGCACCAGATGGAAGAACGGCGCCGCCCGGTTCGGCCCGATCAGCGCCACACCGCGGTTGAAGAAGAGATAGGCCAGCGTCGAAGGGAAGATCAGGATGTAGCCCATCGTCGCCAGCGTGATCCCGTCGAAATGCAGCACGCGGCCGCTGGCCGCCTCCCATATCGCTGTGGGCAGCAGCATCGTCGCGCCGCAGCAGGTGGTGAAGGCCAGAAAGGAGAGCTGGTGGATCTTCGGCCGCCGCGGGATGAACACCGAGTAGAGTCCGAACGCCACCAGCGAGGAGGCGAACATGAGGTCGCCCCGGTTGAAGCTGATGCTCGCGAGCGCGGCGAAATCGCCGCGCAGGATGATGACGAGCACGCCGAGCAGCGAGATTGCGATGCCGGCGAGCTGCGCACCCGTCAGCCGCACGCCGAACAGCACCAGCGACCACAGCGCCACGAACAGGGGGCCTGCCGACTGGATCAGCAGCGCGTTCAACGCCTCCGTGTACTGCATCGCCCAGTACGAGATCGCGTTGTTGAAGGCAAAGCCCACCAGCGACAGGAACAGCATCAGAGGCAGGCTCCTGCGCAAGGCAGGCCAGTCGCTCTTCAGGTGCGGCCAGGCGAACGGCAACAGGATCAGGAACACGCCGAACCAGCGAATCGTAGTCACCGTCAGCGGCGGCACATGTGCGCCGACATGGCGCGCGAGCACGATATTGCCGGCCCAGAACAGCGAGGTCAGGCTCAGCAGCAAGTAAGGCTGGTTGTTGAGCCAATTGGCCGGATTGGAGGCCTTTGGCGCGGGCGAAGCGATCGTCATTGGCGTTGCTTACGAGCTTGCGCCGGATTGGCGTCGTGGCACAAGTCACAGCGCCGCAATGCTACAATGCAGGCATGACCCGAGGAGGTGGCTTTGGCGGTTAATATGTTGAACATCGAGGGGCTGGAGCAGATCGATCCACAGTCGCCGGTGGTGATGTTGAACCTGATGCGTTTCCACGCGCGCTCGCGTGACGGCGACGGATCCGGCTGGGACGCATACTTGCGCTACAGCGCGATCACCGTCCCGATGATCAAGGCGCGCGGCGGCACCTTGCTCTGGACCGGCGAGGCGAAGGCCATCGCGCTCGGACCGCACGCCGGCAACGACTGGGACTTTGTGGCGCTGGTCTATTATCCGACCGTCGCGGCCTTCCTCGACATGATGACCTCCGAAGCCTACGAGCGCGAAGCCGACCCGCACCGCCTCAATGGCTGCGCCCAGCACGTGATCATTGCGACCAGCGAGGCGTACAGCAAGTTCAGGACGAAGTAGGAATGTCTGTGGCGCGGCTCTTTCCCTCTCCCCTTGTGGGAGAGGGTGGCTCGCCGCGATAGCGGCGAGACGGGTGAGGGGTTCTCTCCTCACGGACAATCGCGCGAGTGGAGAGAACCCCTCATCCGGCGCTTCGCGCCACCTTCTCCCGCAAGGGGAGAAGGAAGAATTCAACTCGCCTGCGTCCGCGACGCCACGAACACGCCCGACAGCACCAATGCAAAACCGATGAAGTGGAACGCCTGGGGGAGTTCGCCCAGAAAAAACATCGCCATGATCGAGCCGAACACCGGCACGACGTGGAAGAACGGCGCGGCGCGGTTGGCGCCGATCAGGCGCACGCCGCGATTGAAGCAGAGATAGGCGAGCGTCGAGGGAAACACCGCGACGTAGAACAGCGTCAAGAGATTCGGCCCGTCGAGCTTCATGACCGGGCGCGCGTACAATTCCCAGATCTCCAGCGGAATGAGGCAGGCGGCGCCGACCCCGAAGGTGAAGGCGAGGAACGACAGGCCGTGCATCGGCGGACGCTTCAGGCTCAGCACCGAATACAGCCCGAAGATCACTAGCGCGCCGATGAAGATGAGATCGCCCTTGTTGAACTCGATGCTCGAAAGCGTGGTGAAATCGCCGTGCAGCAGGATCGTGAGCACGCCGCACATCGACAGCAGCACGCCGAACGCCTGCGCCGCGGTGAGCCTGATGCCGAGGATGGCCAGCGACCACAGCGCCACGATCAGCGGCGCGGATGACTGCAGCAGCAGCGTGTTGAGGGCCTGGGTATGTTCCAGCGCCCAATATTGCAGCGTGTTGAAGGCGCCGATGCCGGCGACAGACAGCGTGACCATCAGGCCGAGCTTGCCGCGGATCGCGGGCCAGTCCTGCGCGAGATGCTTCCAGGCGAACGGCAGCACCAGCAGGAAGGCGAAGAACCAGCGCAGGAACGACAGCGTGACCGGCGGGATGTGGCCGGCGGCGAGGCGCCCGACGATGGCGTTGCCGGCCCAGCACAGCGCGGTGATGCTGAGCAGCAGATAAGGCTGGTTGGCGATCCAGCTATGACCGGATGTTTCCGCGCTGGTAGTTTGACCGGTGGCGGACATTGTGTCTGGTGGGCCCCGCGTACACCGAGGCTTCCGGCCCGGCGGGATCCGGGCCGGCTGATCGCCCGGCGCTGTCCAAAGACACGGAAATCGAAGTTGCTTCAACGGGGCCGGATGCATCGCGACCATGCAGCGGCGGATCGAGCCTCTTACGCTTTGGTCGAAGGGAGCGCGCCGACGGCGAAGGTTTCTGGATTTTCCGGGGATATCAAAGGCTTGGAGCGGCCTCGAAGCCCTGAAAAAGTCCGGTTCTTGCTTGCCTAGAGAGGCTGCTTCCTTTATCCGGTTGGGCTGCCTCGCGTGTGATCGGCCTTGGGCCGGGAATTGGGCTGGGCGCAGGCATGATCCCGGAAAAGTGGGTCCCGGTTTTCTGTTCGGATCATACCACCTACAGAGAAATCTTCGAAGGATTACCCGCGAATGGCCAATGTTGTCGTCGTCGGCGCCCAATGGGGCGACGAAGGGAAGGGCAAGATCGTCGACTGGTTGTCGGAGCAGGCGGACATCGTCGTCCGCTTCCAGGGCGGCCATAACGCCGGCCACACGCTCGTCATCAACGGCAAGACCTACAAGCTCGCGCTGCTGCCGTCCGGCGTGCTCCGCGAGGGCAAGCTATCGGTGATCGGCAATGGCGTGGTGTTCGATCCTGCCGCCTTCCTCGACGAGGTCACCAAGTTGCGCTCGCAGGGCGTCGATATCAGCCCCGACAACCTGCGCGTTGCGGAAAACGTCACATTGATCCTGCCGCTGCACCGCGAGCTCGATGCGCACCGCGAATCCGCCAGCGCGGCGACCGCAATCGGCACCACGCGCCGCGGCATCGGCCCGGCCTATGAAGACAAGGTCGGCCGCCGCGCCATCCGCCTGATGGATCTCGCCGACCTCGACACGCTCCCGCACAAGATCGACCGGTTGCTGGCGCATCACAACGCGCTGCGCCGTGGCCTCAACCTGCCGGAGTTCGATGGCAAGGATATCCTGAAGGAACTGACCGCGCTGGCGCCGCAGCTTCTGCCCTACGCCGAGACGGTGTGGCGGCTGCTCGACATCAAGCGTCGCGAAGGCAAGCGCATGCTGTTCGAGGGCGCGCAGGGCGCGCTGCTCGACGTCGACCACGGAACCTATCCTTACGTCACCTCGTCCAACACGGTGGCGGCGCAGGCCGCGACCGGCGCCGGCCTCGGGCCGGCTGCGGTCGGCTACGTGCTCGGCCTGTGCAAGGCCTACACGACCCGCGTCGGCCAAGGCCCGTTCCCGACCGAGCAGGACAACGAGACCGGCCGCAAGATCGGCGAGCGCGGCCGCGAGTTCGGCACCAATACCGGCCGCCCGCGCCGCTGCGGCTGGTTCGATGCCGTGCTGGTCCGCCAGGCGGTCCGCACCTGCGGCATCAACGGCCTGGCGCTGACCAAGCTCGACATCCTCGACGGCTTCGACACGATCGAGGTCTGCACCGGCTACAAGCTCGACGGCAAGGAGATCGACCATTTCCCGGCCGGCGAGGGCGCCCAGGCCCGGGTCGAGCCGATCTACGAGACCATCGAGGGCTGGAAGGAGCCGACCGCGAGCGCGCGATCCTGGGCCGACCTGCCGGCCCAGGCCATCAAATATGTCCGGCGGATCGAGGAATTGGTGGGGTGCCCGGTCGCACTGCTTTCCACCAGCCCCGAACGCGAGGATACTATCCTGGTGCAAAACCCGTTTGAGGCTTAACGATCTCTTACCAGGACGCGGGTATAGTTGAGTTGAAATGGCTGATTACTATCCGCTGATCGCCCGCGCTATTGCCGCCCTGGACCCGAACGCTCCCGGCGAAAGCCGTCGCGCGCTCTATGAGCGGGCGCGCACGGCCCTGATCGCGCAGTTGCGGAGCGTACAGCCGCCGCTCTCCGAATCCGAGATCACCCGCGAAAGGTTGTCGCTGGAGGAGGCCGTCCGCAAGGTCGAATCGGAGGCTGCCCAGCGTGCCCGCGAGGCCTCGCGCCCCGGTGGGGGCGGGCGCAGCGGCAGCAGCGGCGACGCCTTTCGTCGCGCCAGCACAAGAGCCACTGAAGGCAACGCGGCTGCGGCCTCGCCGCCTCCGCCGCGTACGCGTCCGGCTCCGCCGCCGCCCCGGGCCGACCGTCCGTCCTTCAACGTCGATGACCAGGGCGAGGCGCAGCGTCCGCCGCGCGCGCCCCGTTTCGACGCCCCGCGCCAACCGGGACCGTCTGCCCCGCCACCTATGCCGGAGCCGGCCGGACGCGATCGCACCGGTGCGCGCCGTCCGCCTGATGCCGGACCGCCGCTGCCGCCGGCACCCGGCGTGCGCGGCTTCCGCGACATCACGGCCGATGCCAATGATCTCGGCGGCGCTGCCGCGCAGGCCAGCCGCGCCGCACGCCGCACCTACGCCAACGTGCCCTCGCCCACGCCGGAATTCGACCGGCTCGAGCCGAGCCTGGAAAACCGCGCCGGCGAGTCCGAGGCGCCCTATTCCTACGACGAGTCGATCGAGGAGGCGGAGCGCTACGCGCCGCAGCCGTCTTCGCCGCGGCCGCGCATCGCGCCCGAGCGCGAGGCCAAGAAGCGCGTCCGCACCGGCTCCGCCTTCCCGTTCAAGAGCGCGATCGCCGTCGGCATCGTGCTCATCCTGGTCGGCGCCGGCATCCTCTGGGGCAAGCAGCTGGTCCAGATCGTCAACGGCTTTATCAAGCCATCCGCGACGCAGGTGGCGGACACGCCCGCTCCGGCGCAGCCGCAGAGCAAGCCGAAGATCCCCGATCGCGTCGGGCAGCCTTCGGCCAGCGACCAGCCCGTCGCGCCGGTGGCGCAGAAGGTGGTGCTCTACGACGAGGATCCGTCCGATCCGAAGGGCAAGCAATATGTCGGCTCGGTGGTGTGGCGGCTGGAGCCGATCAAGGCGTCGGGCAACCAGAAGGCCGACGTCGCCGTGCGCGCCGACATCGAGATTCCCGACCGCAAGTTCAAGATGACGATGTCGTTCCGCCGCAACACCGATTCCTCGCTGCCGGCGAGCCACACGGCGGAGCTGACCTTCATCCTGCCGCCGGATTTTCCCGGCGGCAGCGTCTCCAACGTGCCGGGCATCCTGATGAAGTCGAACGAGCAGGCCCGCGGCACGCCGCTCGCAGGGCTCGCGGTCAAGGTCACCGACGGCTTCTTCCTGGTCGGCCTGTCGAATGTCGACGCCGACCGCTCCCGCAACGTCCAGCTCCTGAAGGAGCGCTCGTGGTTCGACGTGCCGCTGGTCTATGCCAACCAGCGCCGCGCCATCATCGCCATCGAGAAGGGCGCCCCCGGCGAACGCGCCTTCAACGACGCCTTCGCGCAGTGGGGCGATTGAGCTGCTGCTGTCATTCCGGGGCGTGCGAAGCACGAACCCGGAATCCATCGTGCAGCGGGTGACGTCGAGAAATGGATTCCGGGTTCGACGTTTCCGGGCCGCGCTTTGCGCGGTCCCGTCGCGTCGCCCGGAATGACAACCGGATGGTCCGGCGCTACTGCGCCGCCGCTTCCCGCTTGCGCGATGCAGTTGCGGCGCCGGCCTCGCGGTCCATCACGGCGCGGCAGCCGGGGCTGACTTGCGCCTTGTTCCGCACCATGCAGGCCCTGACCCTGGGGATGTCCGGGATTTCACCGGAGCACAGCCGCATCGCATCGCCCGTGCACATCTGCTGCGCTTCGGACGAGAAGGCGAGGCCGGGTGAGGTCTGGAGTGCGATGGCGGTGGTTGCGACGACGAAAAGCGAAGCGATGGTCTGAGTGCGTGTCATGCAGAATGGGTCCCCGATGTCCCTGGGCTTGAGCCACTTGGTTTTTTGGGGCGCCGCACGCGACTTGATCTGCCGCATGTCACAGCCTTCACGTCGGGAACCTTGTCCCGCATGTGGTCGCTCGATTTCTTGATGCTCGAATCGAAAAGTGCTGCGCCGCCCGAGCGAAGTATGCGCCATTGTCGAGCGGCTGCAATGGTCGACATGAAGGAATTTGCAGTTGTTGCATCGACGTCACGCACAGAGCGTGCGCGCGATCAAATCAGCCGATCAGAGGACGCGCTCGCTTGTTCCGCATCGGTGGTGCCGAGCGCGGCTGCGTGTTCCTCGATGGCGGTGACGCCCTTGGCGGTGAGCTCGAACAGGTCGCCGTCCTTCATCACGTAACCGTCCGCGATCAGTTGCCCCATCTTGCCTTGCCGATCGTCGGCGAAGGCAACGGATTGGCTGATGTCCCGCAGGATCGAGAGCTGTTCGTCGCGCAACATGGCTTCACTCTCCATTCGCCGGGGATGGTCCTAGTCCTCACATGCCGTGGCTCTGAAAGACCTTGCTGCACGACTTCGACAGCTTGGCCCGGTTGGCTTGCAGGCAGCTCTGCACGGCGCCGTCATTGCCGAGGTCCTTGCGACAGAAGCGCTGCGCGTCTCGCGAGCAGGCCTGCTGTTCCTGCGGCGTTCCCATATGGCCTTGCGCAAGGGCGGGCGGGTTCGACAGGCCGGTCAGGGCCGCCAGCGTGACTGTCGCCAGAAGAAATTTGCGGGCCATGGGCGGCTCCAATGTGACAGGGACAATTCAGGTCCTGTCTGAACTCGTCGCTGTGTCACTTGTTCCCGCAAAGGCAGGTCCGCCCCGCTATTCAAGGTTCCCACGGCGCTGCTATAACCCTGAAGAAGTGTGAGGGTGTTCGATGAAACGCTATCTGGTGTTTGCGCTGGTCGGCCCGTTCGTCGGCGGGTTCCTGCTGCTGCTGACGACGACCTATCAGTCCGGCTATTGGACCCAGACCAGTCTCGGCGAGGTCGGCAAGCTGTTCGCAGTGTTCTTCAAGACCCTGCAATACAGCTATCTCTTCGGCTTCCTGCCCGCGCTGATGATCGGCGCGGTCGACGACATCCTGGTCCATATCAGGCGCATCGGCCCTGGCTTGCGGATGCTGCTGGTCGGCCTGTTCGCCTTCGTGCTGGCTTCGCTCACCTACAGTTCGCGCGGGCCGGACTCGGGCGCGGTGCAGTTCATCCTGTACGGCCTCGTCGGGTTCGTGCCGGCGGTGATTTCGTCCTGGCTCGTGCACAGATACGTCAAGGAGCCGCAAGCAGTGGCGGCGCCGACCTGAGCGCGCGACTTTAGAGCGCGGCGCAGCAACCTTTCGCCGCGGCGGCGCGTTCCTTCGAGGCCATGACCATGTCCGACGACGATATCATTGCTCCGCGCCGATCCCGTTCGGGCAGCGGCTCGCGTGCAGCCTCAGGCAAGGCGGCGCGCGCGCCGATCATCGATCAGGAGGGCCATGAGGTCCGCCCCGAGGCGCTGGAGCCGGGATCTCGCGAGTTCCGCTTCGATCTCGGCAAGGACAATCCGTTTGCTGGCAATCCGTTCGGCAATTTGACGCGCGAGCAGCGGATCGCGCGGCTCGAGGCGATCGCAAAGCTGCTCGACGTTGCCTTCATCGTGCCCGGCACCAACATCCGCTACGGCATCGACGGGCTGATCGGCCTGATCCCTGTCGTCGGCGACATCATCACGACGGCGATCTCGCTGTGGCTGGTGCGCGAGGCCCGCGCGCTGGGCGCACCCTGGTACATTACCGCGCGCATGCTGGGCAATGTCGCGCTCGACGGCGTGGTCGGCATCGTCCCGTTCGCGGGCGACGCTTTCGACGTCATGTTCCGCGCCAACATGCGCAACGTCCGTCTGCTGCAGCGCTGGCTCGACAAGCAGCCGCGGATGTAGGTGCGCAATTGCCCCAGCGGTTCGTCATGCCCGGACAAGCCAGGCCATGACGCTGTGGAAGCACGAAAGCCTCAAAACGCAAAAAGCGCGACGGCCTTTCGGCCATCGCGCTTTCCACGCACATCGGATGCTTGCGAAAAACTTACGCCGCGTCGGCGTCGGCTTCGGCCGGCTGCGCCGGCTTGGGACGACGGGGCAACGGGAAAGCTTCGCTCTCATAGAGCGAGCGGATGCCGTTCTGGTCGAAGCGCGCTTCCTCGACCTGGAGATAGGCGCCGTTCAGCGAATCCGTCGGCAACTGCTCCATCGCGAACTGCACGGCTTCGGCCGCGGTGCCGAACCGGCGATAGGTGAAGCCTGCACGCTTCTTCTTGCGGATCGCGGCGGGGAAGAGTTCGGCGGAGGTGTTGAAGTTGAACGGACGCAGTGGACGCATGGTCAAAGACCTCGTGATCTTGTCTGGGGCTTTAAGCGCGTGGGGTTTGGGAGGGCAGGGCCGCAATCAAGCGGGCCCGCCGCACATGCCATTTTCGACCTCTAATATAGGCCGTTTTGACAAAAATGCGACCCCCGCGATGGGAGATGATGAATCCGCGCATGGCAGCCCCGCACGCGCGATAAACCTTGTAATTTCAATGCCTTATTTGGCTTACAGTTTGCCAAGAAGCAACAGCAGGACCAGCACCACGAGCACGACGCCGCCGATCCCCATGCCGGAATGGCCCAGGCCATAGCCGTAACCCCCCAGGCGGCCGGACAGGCCCCCGAGAAGATAGATGATCACCAGGATGATCAGGATGGTCCCGAGTGACATGGCTTCCTCCCTGGCGGTCGCCAAAATGCGTGATCGGCCTCACCGCACCGCCAGAGAAGAAAGCACATCCCGGAGTCGGGTTCCACGAGGGAACCCGACGCCGCATGCTGATTATTTAGGCTCCAGCTTCAGCGCCGCCGAGTTGATGCAGTAGCGCAGGCCGGTCGGCCCGGGGCCGTCGGGGAAGACGTGGCCGAGATGACCGCTGCATTTGGAGCAGAGCACTTCGGTGCGGATCATGCCGTGGCTGACGTCCCTTTCCTCGTCGATATGGCTCTCGACGGCAGGCGCGGTGAAGCTCGGCCAGCCGCAGCCGGAATCGAACTTGGCGTCGGAAGAGAACAGCTGATTGCCGCAGCCGGCGCAGACATAGGTGCCGGCGCGGTGGTCGTGCTCATACTCGCCGGAGAACGGCCGCTCGGTCGCCTTCTCGCGCAGCACCGCGTACTGCATCGGCGTCAGTTCTTGCCGCCACTGCTCTTCGCTCTTGATGACCTTGTCGTCTGTGGTTTTCGTCTTGGTTTCGGGCATGGGTCTCCCGTTCCTGAGATGATCTCGCGATCAGTTGGTGGCCTTGCTGGCACTGACCAGCGTCGGCTTTTCAATGTAGTTATCCGCGAACAGCTTTTTCAGGTTCTCGACCTTCGGCAGGTCGTTATAGGCGATGTAAGGCTGGTTCGGGTGCAGCGTCAGATAGTCCTGGTGGTAGGCCTCCGCCGGGTAGAACGCCTCCAGCGGGCCGACCTTGGTCACGATCGGCTTGCTGAAGACCTTGGCGCCATTGAGCTGGGCGATATAGGCCTCCGCCACCTTCTTCTGCTCGTCGGAGGTGGCGAAGATCGCCGAGCGATATTGCGGGCCGACGTCGGGGCCCTGCCGGTTGAGCTGGGTCGGGTCGTGCACCACCGAGAAGTAGATCTGGAGGATCTTGCCGTAGGAAATCTTCTTCGGATCGTACTTGATCTCGACGACCTCGGCGTGGCCGGTCCGGCCGCTCGAGACCGCCTTGTAGTCGGCGGTCGCCTTGGTGCCGCCGGCATAGCCGGAGACCGCGTTGACGACGCCTGCGGTGTGCTGGAAGACGCCCTGCACGCCCCAGAAGCAGCCGCCGGCGACCACCGCGGTCTGGATCCCGCTCGCTTGTGCCGCATCCACGGCTGGGGCGGGGATCACGACCGCATCCTCGGCGGCCCGGGACGGCGTGGCAAAGGCCAGCGCAAAGGTGAGCGAGAGGGCGGTGGTTGCGGCCAGCAGGGAGGCGAGGGCAGGTCGGCGCATGGCGGATCCTCTTTCGGAAGGTCTGACAGTCTAGGGCGGTCGCGGCCGGACGAACAGTTGCCCGGCCGCCTTTTCGCATCACCCGAGATACGGGCGCAGCCGCCGATTGTTACGGCGGGACGGACACGAGTCTGTGAAATGAGCCGGGCGGCACGGTCCGGCGAGCGCCCGCTTGGCGAGACCGGGAACTCGGCGCTAGATGAACCGGGGCGATCGATGATCGACTCAAGAGGAATTCGGCTGGAGCAGGCCCGACAACATGCTGCGCGTGGTTTCCCTGATCCTCGTCCTCCTGGCCGCCGGCGTGTCGAGCGCCGCGGCCGACCCGCAAGCCGACGAGCTCGCCACCTGCCGCGACCGCCAGGCCGACGTGCAGGCCCGCGCCAATGCCTGCGAAAATCTGCTGAAGGCCGACAAGCTCACTGGCAAGGACAAGGCCATTGCGCTCTCCGCGCGCGGCAGCTCGCTGATCAACAGGCGCGACTACGACCATGCGATCGAGACCCTGTCCATCGCGCTCGATCTCGATCCGGACTACGTCATTGCCCTCAACCTGCGCGGCCTCGCCTATGAGCGCAAGGGCCAGGACGACCTCGCCATGGCGGACTACAATCTCGCCCTCCAGAAGCGCCCGACCTATGGTGTCCCCTACAACAATCGGGGCGTCATCCACGCGCGCAGAGGCGCGCAGCAAAGTGCGCTCGATGATTTCAGCCTGTCGATCAAATACACGCCGAAATTCCTGCTCGCCTGGACCAATCGTGCCCGCACGCGCACGCTGATGAAGGATTTCGACGGTGCGCTCGCCGATTTCGCGGAGGCTGAGAAGATCGACCCGGCCGCGCCGCAGATCGCCGGCAACCGCTGCATCACCTACGGCATGATGGGCAAGTTCGATCAGGCCTTTGCCGACTGCAACCGCCTGATCGAGAAACAGCCGAAGAACGTATTCGCGGTCAACAATCGCGCCGACGTCAGCATGATGAAGGGCGACCTCGACGCCGCCCTGAAGGACTACAACACGGCCATCCAGATCAATCCGAACAACGTCCGCGCCCATTCCGGCCGCGGCCAGATCTATGAGATGAGGCGCGATTTCGCCCAGGCGCGCGCCGACTATCGGGCGGCGGCCTATTCGCTGACGAAGTTCGACGAGCCCGATGTCGCGCGCGCCCGCGCCAAGGCGCAGGAGCGGCTCGCCGCGCTGATGCCGCAGACGCCGGGAGGCGCGTCCACCGGCCGCCGCGTTGCGCTGGTGATCGGCAACGGCGCCTACAAGAACGTCCATGCGCTGCCGAATCCGCCGCGCGATGCGAAGCTGATCGCAGGCGTGCTGCGCGATCTCGGCTTCCAGAGCGTGATGGATGCCAAAGACCTCACCCGCGACACGTTCTTCCGGACGCTGAAAGCCTTCGCCGAGGAAGCGGAAAAGGCCGATTGGGCGGTGGTCTACTATGCCGGCCACGGTTTCGAGATCGGCGGGGTGAACTACCTCGTTCCGGTCGACGCCAGGCTCACCGCCGACAAGGACGCCGAGGCCGAGGCCGTCGCGCTGGAGCAGGTGATCGCCGCCGTCGGGGCCGCGCGAAAGGTGCGTCTCGTGGTGCTGGATGCCTGCCGCGACAATCCGTTCGCGCCGGCCATGCAACGCACGCTGTCGCTGAAACTGGTCGACAGGGGCTTTTCCAACATCGAGCCCGGCGCCGGCTTCATGGTGGTCTACGCCGCCAAGCATGGCGAGACCGCGATGGACGGCGATGGTGCCGCCAACAGCCCGTTCGCCACGGCGCTCGCCCGCGAGATCAAGCAGCCGCGCGTCGAAATCCGGAAACTGTTCGACATCATCCGCGACGACGTCTGGGCCGCGACCAGGCACGCCCAGCAGCCGTTCACTTACGGCTCGCCGCCGGGCCGGGAGGACTTTTATTTTGTCGCGGGGAAGTGACAGAGTGCCGTAGGGCGGGCAAAGCGAAGCGCCCACGATTTTTGACTTGCGGAGGGAGGGCGCGGGGACGGCGCGTTGCGCTTTTGCCCACCCGACGGCAGCGAATCTAAACGACGATACTCAGCCTCTTCGCCGCGCGCGTGATTCCCGTGTACAGCCAGCGTGCCCTGGACTCCTGAAACGCGAAGCTCTCGTCGAACAGCACGACGTCGTCCCATTGCGAGCCCTGCGACTTGTGCACGGTCAGCACGTAGCCATAGTCGAACTCGTCATAGGGCTTGCGCTGCTCCCAGGCGATCTGCTCGACGCCGCCTTCGAAGCAATCGGCGCGCACCGAGACCTTGGTCACCTTGTGTCCGAAATCCTCGTCCGGAGACAGCCGCATCGAGAGGATGCGCGACTTCGAGCGCGAGGTGTTGCGCGACTTCACCCGCCACAGGCCGCCGTTGAACAGGCCCTTCTTGCGGTTGTTGCGCAGGCACACCAGCTTGTCGCCGGCGACCGGAAAGACGTCCTCGATGTTCTGGCGCTGGCGCACCCGCATGTTGTACGCGCGCCTCGTGTTGTTGCGGCCGACCAGCACCTGGTCGGCGCCCATGACGCGGTCGGGGTCGAGCTCCTTGCGGGAAACCACCTCGCTCTCGCCATAGCGGCCGATGTCGAGTTCGCGTCCCTCGCGGACATCCATCGACATCCGCACGATCGGATCGTCCTGCGCCTGGCGATGCACCTCGGTCAGCATCGCGTCCGGTTCGGTATTGGTGAAGAAGCCGCCGCCCTGGATGGGCGGCAGCTGCGCGGGATCTCCCAGCACCAGCAGCGGGCAATCGAACGACATCAGGTCGCGCCCGAGTTCGGCATCGACCATCGAGCATTCGTCGATCACGATCAGCTTGGCCTTCGAGGCCGGCGCGTCGTCCCACAATTCGAAGCTCGGCTGTTCCTCGCCGGATTCGCGGGCGCGGTAGATCAGCGAATGGATGGTAGAGGCCTCGTCGCAACCCTTGTTGCGCATGACAAGGGCGGCCTTGCCGGTGAAGGCGGCGAACTTCACCTCGCCATCGACGCCTTCGGCGATGTGCCGCGCCAGCGTTGTCTTGCCCGTCCCGGCGAAGCCGAACAGGCGGAACACCGGCGGCGTGCCGTTACGGCCGGGTTTTGCTTTCAGCCAGTCGCCGACGGCCTTGAGGGCGGCATCCTGATGCGGGGTGAAGGTGGCCATGTCTGTCTTGAGAGGTGCGAAACGAGGCGATTCGCTATCCCCCAAAACTAACCATTCGCTCCGCCCGTTCAAGCCGCCGGCCTGGCCTTACTGCCAGCCGGGAACGCCGCGCATGTCGGGCAGCTGATGGGCGATGCCCTTGTGGCAGTCGATGCAGGTCTTCTCCTTGGTGAACAGGAAGCGCTGGTGCGCCACTGATGCGCGCGGCGACTGCTTGGTGATGTCCATGGAATCGGCGCTGTGGCAGTTGCGGCACTCCAGCGAATCGTTGGCCTTGAAGCGGGCCCATTCATGCGCCGCCAGTTCGAGCCGGTGGTCCTGGAATTTCTCGCGGGTGTCGATGGTGCCGAAGATCTTGCCCCAGACCTCCTTGGAGGCCTGCATCTTGCGCGCGATCTTGTCGGTCCAGTTGTGCGGCACGTGGCAGTCCGGGCATGTCGCGCGCACGCCGGAGCGGTTGCTGAAGTGGATGGTCGACTTCAGCTCGGCGTAGACGTTGTCCTTCATCTCGTGGCAGCCGGTGCAGAACTTCTCGGTGTTGGTGATTTCCAGCGCGGTGTTGAAGCCGCCCCAGAAGATCACGCCGGCAACGAAACCGGCCAACACCAGCGTGCCGAGGGCGAATACCGAGCTCGGCCGGGTCAGCACCTGCCAGAGCTCCAACGCAAACTCCCGGCTTCGCGCCAGGAAGCCGCGCTTGGTCTTCAGCTCGGCCTTGGGCCCGTCAGCGGTCGTCGTCATCGCCGGCCACCGGGGCTGGCGCGCGACAGCAGCGTGTCGATGTCGATGAAGTCGTTGCTGACCGGCGGATTGGCGGTGTTCTGCGGCACGTGGCATTCCGTGCAGAAGAAGCGTCGCGGCGAGACCGAGGCCAGGAACTGGCCGTCGCGGTCCATGAAGTGCGTGATCGAGACCATCGGCGCCTGCGATTCCGCCGTGCGCGCCCGTGCGTGGCAGGACAGGCATTTGTTGCCGTTGAGGTCGATCTGGTAGCCGTCGATGCTGTGCGGGATCACCGGCGGCTGTTCCGGATAGTTGCGCACCTCCTTTTCGGAGGTGTTGCGGTTCGGCAGCATCGGCGGTGCCGGTCCCTCGTCGTTGAGCGGTGTCGGGCCGCGCAGGCCGGACGTCACCGTCTGCGCGGTCAGTGAACCCGTACCCGCGGCGATTGCGACCGCGAGCAGGACTATTGCAAATCTTTTCATCATGACAGGCTCACCCGCTCGATGCGCACGGCGCATTTCTTGAAGTCGGTCTGCAGCGAGATCGGATCGGTCGCGTCCAGCGTCACCTTGTTGATCAGCTTGGATTCGTCGAACCAGGGCACGAAGACGAGGCCGCGCGGCGGCCGGTCGCGACCGCGCGTTTCGACCCGGGCGCGGATGAAGCCGCGGCGGGACACGACCTTTACCTCGTCGCCGCGCCGGAGCTTCATGTCCTGTGCGTCGTCGGGATGGATGAAGCAGACGGCTTCGGGGAAGGCCTTGAAGAGCTCGGGCACGCGGCGCGTCATGGTGCCGGAGTGCCAGTGCTCCAGCACGCGGCCGGTCGAGAGCCAGTACGGATAGTCGTTGTCCGGCGATTCCGCCGGCGGCTCGTAGGGCAGCGCGAAGATGCGCGCCTTGCCGTCGGCATGGCCGTAGAACTGCACGTCGGTGCCCTGCTTGACGTAGGGGTCGCTACCCTCGCGGAAGCGCCACTTCGTCTCCTGGCCGTTGACCACCGGCCAGCGCAGGCCGCGCTCGCGGTGATAGGTGTCGAACGGCGCGAGGTCGTGGCCATGGCCGCGGCCGAACTGGGCATATTCCTCGAACAGGCCCTTGTGGACGTAGAAGCCGAAGGCCTTGGATTCGTCGTTGGCGTAGCCCGCCTCGATGTCGGTAACAGGGAATTTGTCGACCTGCCCGTTCCTGTAGAGCACGTCGAACAGCGTCTTGCCGCGAACGTCCGGCTTCTTGGCGATCAGCTCCGCGGGCCAGACCTCCTCGATCTTGAAGCGCTTGGAGAACTCCATCAGCTGCCAGAGATCGGACTTCGACTCGCCCGGCGCGGGGACGAGTTGATGCCAGAACTGGGTGCGCCGCTCGGCGTTGCCGTAGGCGCCCTCCTTCTCCACCCACATCGCGGTGGGCAGGATCAGGTCGGCGGCAAGCGCGGTCACGGAAGGGTAGGCGTCCGAGACCACGATGAAATTGTCGGGGTTGCGGAAACCGGGATAAGTCTCTTCGTTGATGTTGGGCCCGGCCTGGAGGTTGTTGTTGACCTGCACCCAATAGGCGTTGATCAGGCCGTCCTTCAGCATCCGGCTCTGCAGCACGGCGTGGGCGCCGTTCTTGTCCGGAATGGTGCCTTCGGGCAGCTGCCAGATGTGCTCGGCGTGATCGCGATGCGCCTTGTTGGTCACGACCATGTCGGCGGGCAGGCGGTGCGAGAAGGTGCCGACCTCGCGCGCGGTGCCGCAGGCCGAGGGCTGGCCGGTCAGCGAGAACGGGCTGTTGCCGGGCGAGGAGATCTTTCCGGTCAGAAGATGGATGTTGTAGACGAGGTTGTTGCACCAGACACCGCGGGTGTGCTGGTTGAAGCCCATGGTCCAGAACGAGACCACCTTGGTCTTGGGATCGGCATAGAGCTCGGCGAGCGCCTCCAGCCGGTTGAGCGGCACGCCCGACATCTCGGCGGCCTTCTCCAGCGTGTATTCCGACACGAACTTGACGAACTCGTCATAGCTCATGTCCGTGGCGTCGTTGGGTTTCGCCGCGCCGGTTGCCTTCTTCTGCAGCGGATGCTCGGGCCGCAGGCCATAGCCGATGTCGGTCTGGCCGCGCTTGAACACGGTATGCTTGGCGATGAAGTCCTTGTTGACCCGGCCGGTCTTGATGATGTGGTTGGCGATGGCGTTGAGGATGTAGAGGTCGGTGTGCGGCTTGAACACCATGCCGATGTCGGCGAGGTCGAACGAGCGGTGCTCGAAGGTCGAGAGCACGGCGACACGGACATGCGGCGCAGACAGACGGCGGTCGGCCAGACGCGTCCACAGGATCGGGTGCATCTCCGCCATGTTGGAGCCCCACAGCACGAAGGCGTCGGTCGCCTCGATGTCGTCATAGCAGCCGGGCGGCTCGTCGATGCCGAAGGTGCGCATCATGCCGGCAACGGCGGAGGCCATGCAGTGACGTGCATTGGGGTCGATGTTGTTGGTGCGGAAGCCGGCCTTGAACAGTTTCGAGGCCGCGTAGCCTTCCCAGATCGTCCACTGGCCGGAGCCGAACATCGCGACGCCGTTCGGCCCGCGCTTCTTGATCGCCTCCTTCCACTTCAGCTCCATGATGTCGAAGGCTTCGGTCCAGGACACGGGCGTGAACTCGCCGTCCTTGTCGTATTTGCCGCCCGTCTTGCGCAGCATCGGCTGGGTCAGGCGGTCGTGGCCGTACATGATCTTGGAGAGGAAGTAGCCCTTGACGCAGTTGAGGCCGCGATTGACCTCGGACTTGATGTCGCCGTGAGTGGCGACGACGCGATTGTCCTTGGTCCCGACCATCACCGAGCAGCCGGTGCCGCAGAAGCGGCAGGCGGCCTTGTCCCATTTCATTTCGGCACTGCTGCGCTCGGTGACGAGATTGGCGGCGAGCGCAGGAACCGGCATGCCGGCGGCGGCGGCCGCGATTGCGGCGGCCTCGAGCTTCAGCATCTGGCGGCGGTCGAGCTTGGGCGATGTCATGATGGCTCTTCCTGACTCAGGCGGTTTCGATGGCGTGGAAGACCAGTGCCGCGGAATAGACGTGTTGCAGCGACTGGATGGTGTTGAGCATGGTGCCGAGGCTGCCGGCATCGGGCGCTTCGGTCACGACGACGAGCTTGCCGCGGGGATCCCGGCCGTGGATCTCGCAGCCGGGCAACGCGGTGATCTCGGCCTCGAGCTCGGCGAGACGCTCGGGGCGCGCCTGCACGATGATGCTGGCGATCTCGGCGCCCGGCGGCGGCACGATACGGTCGGCGCTGAGCAGCCGTCCGGTGATCAATGCGCGGCGGTTCAGTGTGGCGTTGTCGAGTGAGACCTGGGCCATGATGGCTGTCTTTCGCTCTGGGGGAGTCAATGGCGGGAGGGCGGGCCGGGAGGGCCGGCGAACATCTGGTAGATCCAGACGCCGAGCCCGTAGGAGCCGACCGTTCCGACCGCGAGGACGGGCATCACGACTGCGGTCAGAAACAGGAAAGCGAAAATCTCCATGCGCCTACGGCGCACGCGCGCGGTCGTGTCGTCAGGGGCCGACATATTCGGTCTCTTCGAAATGATGTGGGAATCGGGACGGCATCCGGGCCGTTGCCTTGCCGGCACCTTAGGTGGACGAGGTCTTGGTGCCTTGATCTAGATCAACCTGCTCAGAGCGAACGCTGCGTTGCACACCGCACCATCAGCGTCGTGTGATCGTGCGCCCCCCCGAGCGATGTCCGCGGAGCGGAATTGGGACTTCGTAGACAGCGCCGCCTCGCGCATTAAGATGACGTCAACAACAAGAATGCGGGAGAGCGACGCCATGAAATTCGGCATCTTCTACGAGCTGCAACTGCCGCGGCCCTGGGTGGCCGGCGACGAGCTCGCCCTCTACCAGAACGCGCTCTCGCAGATGGAACTCGCCGACAAGCTTGGCTACGACCACGCCTGGGTGGTCGAGCACCACTTCCTCGAGGAGTATTCGCACTCGCCCTCGCCGGAATCCTTCCTCGCCGCGGCAAGTCAGCGCACGAAAAACATCCGGCTCGGCCACGGCATCCTGCAGCTCACCACCAATCATCCCGCGCGCGTCGCCGAGCGTGTCGCGGTGCTCGATCTGCTCAGCAACGGCCGCTGCGAGTTCGGCATGGGCGAGAGCGCGTCCATCACCGAGCTCACCCCGTTCGGCCGCGACATGGAGACCAAGAAGGAGGTGTTCGAGGAGGCCGTGGCCGCGATCTTCCCGATGTTCAGGGATGCCGGCAGCGAGCATCACGGCAAGTA
The DNA here is from genome assembly GCF_032918005.1 of Bradyrhizobium sp. NDS-1. Taxonomy (NCBI): domain Bacteria; kingdom Pseudomonadati; phylum Pseudomonadota; class Alphaproteobacteria; order Hyphomicrobiales; family Nitrobacteraceae; genus Bradyrhizobium; species Bradyrhizobium sp. NDS-1. The sequence goes on along the minus strand of NZ_CP136628.1, from coordinate 6,654,277 downwards.
TTTCGACATTCCCTTGCGCAATGTGGTGCCGAAGCCGGTGCAGAAGCCGCATCCGCCGCTGTGGATGGCCTGCTCGCAACTGCCGACCATCGAGCGCGCCGGCCGTCACGGTTTTGGCGCGCTCGGCTTCCAGTTCGTCAGCGCCGATGCTGCCCATGCCTGGGTGCACGCCTACTACAACGCCATGACCAAGCGGCTGCACAAGCTCGCCGATTACGAGATCAACCCGAACATGGCGCTGGTCTCGTTCTTCATGTGCGCCAAGACCGACGAGGAGGCGCGTGCGCGCGCCGACGGCGCCACCTTCTTCCAGTTTGCGCTGCGCTTCTACGGCGCCTCGCAGAACCGCCAGCGGCCCGCGCCCTACACCGTCAACATGTGGGACGAGTACAACAAGTGGAAGCGCGACAACCCCGAGGCGCAGGAGGCGGCCTTGCGCGGCGGTCTGATCGGCTCGCCCGAGACGATCCGAAAGAAGCTGAAGCGCTTCCAGTCCTCGCATATCGACCAGGTCATCCTGCTCAACCAGGCCGGCAAGAACAGCCACGAGCACATCTGTGAATCGCTCGAGCTGTTCGGCCGCGAGGTGATGCCGGAGTTCCAGAACGATCCGGCGCAGGCAGCCTGGAAGCAGGGCGTCATGAACGGCGAGATCGAGCTGGAGGAGATCGACACCGAGGCCTTCACGGATCGCTACGGCAAGCTCGCGATCAACGTGGCGCGGGCGGGGTAGGGCGCGCGCACATACCTCTTGCCGCGAGCCGACGCGCGTCGGTTCAGCGACGCGGCACGTCCATTTAATCCAACGCAAGGCTCGTTCGCGAGTCTGGTTCGACGGGCAAACCAACGCAATGCTGCGTCTTCCGGCGTCCAGTCGGCATCGCGGCGCCATGACTGTTTCCGTCTTCAGCGGCCCCGGCGACGGAGCCGCCGAATTCCCCAGAACGTGATTGCCGCCTTCGTCCCGTGGCGGCTAAGCTCCCCGTCAAGATCTTGCAGCGATATGAGCGGGAGGACCCATGCGGCGACTTTTCTTGACCGGCGCGCTCTTGCTGGCGTCGGCTTCCGTCTTCGCCCAGACCCCTTACGCCGGGATGCAGGCACGCCAGATCAAGGCGCTGTCCGAACAGCAGGTCTCGGACCTCGATGCCGGGCGCGGCATGGGTTTGGCGCTCGCGGCTGAGCTGAACGGTTACCCGGGTCCGTCTCACGTTCTCGAATTGGCCGACAAGCTGGAGCTCAACGCGGGCCAGCGCGATCGCGTCAAGGCAATGTTCGACTCCATGAAGGCGGAAGCGCAGCCTCTGGGGGCGCGGCTGATTGCGCAGGAGGCCGAGCTGGACCGGCTGTTCGCAAGCCGCACCGTCACGCCGGCCAGCCTCAAAGCATCGACCGCGGCAATTGCCGCCACGCAGGGCGATCTGCGGGAAGCGCACCTTAAATATCATTTGGCGACCGCCGACCTTCTCAGCCCGGACCAGATGCGAAGATACGCCGAGCTCCGCGGCTATGGCGGGCACAATGGCCACAAGATGCGCCACCACCATTGAGTGCACAGGGCGGCCTTGTGAGGCGGCCGGCGAGAAGGCGTTGGGGCGCCGGACCGGACCCCTGGAGGCTCAACGGCGCTGCCGCTCCCTCCTTCCGGTGAAATCCCCTTGCTGCTATCCTCCGGCAAAAGGGCGTCTGACGGAGGAAATGATGCGGCCCCACGGAACAGGCCCGAGCCTGGCGGCTGGCGACGTCACGCCCGCCGTGCTCGCCATCGGCCGCTCCGATTTTCCAAATGTCCTGATCGACACCTTGCGGCGGCAGGCCGGCGTCGGCCACTGCATGGTGTTCGCCCTGAGCCGCGCGGGTGCGGCAAGCTGCCTGCTCGATGCCGGCAACATTCCGATCGGCGGAGATCTCGGCGCGGCCTATGCCGGCCAGTTCCACGCGATCGATCCCAACCGGGACGCCCTGCTCGAAAGCGACGGCGATGCGCCCATCATGCTACCGGCCTTCGCGCCGCGCATGTATAGCGCGCGCTACCGCAAGCTTTTCTTCCACGATTCCGGCATCGTCGACAAATGCGCGACCGCGATCTGGACTGGCGGCACCTGCTTCTACGTCAATTTCTACCGCATCGCCGCGCAAGGCCGCTTCAGCGACGCCGAGCGTGCGCGGCTTCAAACGATCGCGCCCGCGATCGGTGCCAGTGTCGCACGTCATTTCCAGCAGGATTCGACCGCGACGCCCGACCAGAACCTCGCCGCACTGTTCGCGGGGCGCGCGCCACTCTCCGCGCTGACGCCGCGCGAGCAGGAGGTCTGCCGCCGCATCTTGCTCGGCTTCAGCTCCGAGGCGATCTCGCAAGCACTCGGCATCAGCCTGCATTCGACCCTGACCTACCGCAAGCGTGCCTATGAGCGTCTCGGCATCTCATCGCAGAACGAATTGTTCGCGATCGTGCTGGGTCTGCTAGCGGGGCCTCGCGGCCTGAACTGAAGGTGTCGCCGCTTGAAGGACGTCGAAATCCTTTCGGAAGACCAATGGCGTGTCGATTGGCCGCGGGAGCGCCGGTTGACGCTGCTTTTCGAACCGTCGATCAAGGAGGACGCGTGGGGCAGACCGCTCGTCGAAGAGCTCTGGTTGCCCCATTGGCAGAATCGGCTCGATGTCGTCACGCCGGGAGCAGGTCCGTTAATGGCCCGAAGCCGCCATTAACGAACGAGCGGAGCGTGTCCGTTCCGCCGGGCGATACGGACCTCGGCTTTTCGCGATGAGGAGTTCGCCGTCTACGTCGTGACCTGACGAGCAGGCGCTATTCTAAACTGCCGAGCCGAAGTCCGGTATTAACCATCGCTGCCGGTTCCGCCCCGGGCGCAATCGCTTCGAAGTTTCTTAAAACTTGCTGGTTACCTCTCTTGGGCATGGTGACCTGGGAAAAGACATGAGCAAGCGGGCCAAGCGCGGCAAGAAGGCAGAGACGATCGCAATCCCGATGGCCGCGAGGGTTGCAATTGGCTCTCTGGCCGTCGCCGCATTGGGATATGGCTTGCTGTCTCGCCCGGCGAGCGTGCAACCGGTGCGGAAGCCGCCCGCGCAGGAAGCCCGGGCATCGTCCAGCGCAGTTTACGTGGCGCCTCCCGTTCATGCATCGGCGCCAACTCCGGCTCCGATCCCCGCCCCGGCGCCTCTGGTCGAACCGCCCAAAGCCGACGCCGATGGTCCCGGAGCATTGGTCCGGCAGGTGGTTGACTACGCCAGCCGGCAGGTGCCGGGCACGGTGATCATCGATACCGGGAACACATTCCTTTATCTCGTCCTGAACGACAGGCAGGCGATGCGCTACGGCATCGGTGTCGGCCGCGAAGGTTTCACATGGTCCGGTGAGCAGACCGTAGCCCGCAAGGCAGAATGGCCGGATTGGCATCCGCCTGTGGAGATGGTCTCGCGTCAGCCTTATCTGCCGCGGTTCATGGCTGGCGGTCCCGGCAATCCGCTCGGCGCGCGGGCGATGTATCTGGGCGAGACCGAATATCGAATTCACGGCACCAACAAGCCCGATACGATCGGCAAGCGCGTGTCGTCCGGCTGTATCCGGCTGACCAATGACGACGTCGTGGACCTCTACGAGAGGGTGAAGGTCGGCGCGAAAGTGATCGTGCTTCCGGCAAGTGCCGCCCGTCGCCCATCCCAGGGAGCGCCGTCCGACGCCGCTTTCCGATTCCCGGACCCGGCACCGCCGTCGAAGCGGCCCTTGGCAGCCAACGCGCAGATGCTGCCGTCTGGAGCGAAGATCGCCGAGGCGCAGTAGCTCAGTTCTGTTCGTCTCTATCGCTAGGGACAGACGCCGGCGACGAATGACCGACCGATCTTCTTGACACAAGTGGGTTCGCCGGCATCCATGCCATGCCCGCGCGATGTCCCCGCGCACCCGGCTTCTGAACACGCGCTTCAAAATATGGCCTGTCCCTATCGTGGGGGACAGACGGCGGCCGCGTGGCCAGCTAGTCTGTCCTGACATCTCGGGAACCAAGGGAAGACCGTCTTGAGCACCGCGCCGCGCATCGACATCGACCCGGCCGCGTTCTGGGCCGACCCTTATCCGATGCTTGCGAAGATGCGGAAGGACGCGCCGATCGCCTTCGTGCCGCAGCTCGGCTCGACGCTGCTGACGAGCCGCGACGACATCTCGATCTCCGAGAAGCAGATCGACGTGTTCTCCTCGCACCAGCCCGCCGGCCTGATGAACCGGCTGATGGGCCACAACATGATGCGCAAGGACGGCGAGGCGCACCAGGTCGAGCGCCGCGCGATGTTCCCGACGGTGTCGCCGAGGACGGTGAAGGCGCATTGGACCGCGCAATTCCAGGCGCATGCGGATCGCATCATCGACGCGATCGAGCCGGGCCGGACTGATTTCATGCGCGACTTCGCGCTGCCGTTCTCCGGCGAATGCCTGAAGTCGATCACCGGACTCACCAACATCCGCTATGAGGACATGGACGCGTGGTCGCAAGGCATGATCGAGGGCATCGCCAATTACGCCGGCGATCCCGCCGTCGAGGCGCGCTGCCATGCCGCGACGTCGGGAATCGACGCTGCGATCGACGACATCCTGCCGGTGATGCACAAGCATCCCGACCAGAGCATCCTCGGCGTCCTTCTCGCCTCCGGCATGCCGATGGAGAGCGTGCGCGCAAATGTAAAACTTGCGATCTCCGGCGGCCAGAACGAACCGCGCAAGGCGATCGCCGGCACGGTATGGGCGCTGCTGACCCATCCCGAGCAGCTCGACCTCGTGCGCAGGGGAGAGGTGACCTGGTTGCAGGCGTTCGAGGAATATGCCCGCTGGATCTCGCCGATCGGCATGTCGCCGCGCCGTATTGCAAAGCCCTGGAGCATTCGCGACGTCGCATTCGAGCTTGATGAGCGCGTGTTCCTGATGTTCGGCTCCGCCAATCGGGACGAAAAGCATTTCGACCGCGCCGATCAGTTCGACGTGCGCCGCGACCTGACCAAGAGCGTCGCGTTCGGCGCCGGCCCGCATTTTTGCGCCGGCGCCTGGGCGTCCCGCGCCATGATCGCCGATGTCGCGCTACCGACCGTGTTTGCGCGGGCGAAGAAGCTGGAGATCGCCGATGATGAGCCGGTGCGGATCGGCGGCTGGGCCTTTCGCGGCCTGCAGAATCTGCCGGTGAGATGGGGGCACTGAGCCCGCAGACGTGCGCGCGCCATGCTGATCATTTCATCATGCGCCTGTTTTGCCCGACGGAGCAAAGGTTTTGCCAGACCAGATCGCTTCAGGCGTAAGTCATTGATCTCCTTGCCGCCGGCTACTGTGCATGGGGTTGTTTTCGACATTTCGCAGTTCGGTGCTTCGCGATCACGAACCGGAACCGTGCGCTCACATTCGCGTGCGAAAAGAATCTCTCTGCACCATCGCGCGCGCTTGAAAGATTAATCATGCGCACGGCCGCGCACGCAGTGCGCGCATCGCTATTTTTCCGGACGTCTCGACACCTCCAACAACCCGCACCATCATCCTCCACACGAAGATGAACAACGGCCGCACGTGGCCGGGAGTGTGGAATGCAGCGTCGTGACTTTCTCAAACTATCGATCGGAACTGCGGCTGCCGCAGCGATCGCCGCGCCTGCAATCGCGCAAGGCACTGTGAAGGAAATTCGTATCGGCTATCAGAAGACCGGCGTGCTGGTGATCGCGCGCCAGCAGGCGAGCTTGGAAAAACATTTCACTGCCTTGGGCGTCGACGTGAAATGGATCGAGTTCTCCTCGGGCCCGCCGATGATGGAAGCGATGAATGTCGGCAGCGTGGATTTCGGCGCGGTCGGCGACTCTCCGCCGGTGTTCGCGCAAGCCGCCGGGGCTGCGATCGTCTATGCCGCGGGCCAGCCCATCACCAACGGGCAGGGCATCCTGGTGCCGAAGGACTCGGCGATCCGCGACATCGCCGGCCTCAAGGGCAAGCGCGTCGGCTTCACCAAGGGCTCCAGCGCCCACAACGTCGTGGTGCAGACGCTGGAGAAGGCCGGTCTCACCTATGCCGACATCACGCCGGTCTATCTGACGCCGCCGGATGCGGGCCCGGCCTTTGCCAATGGCAGCATCGAAGCCTGGGCGATCTGGGATCCGTACTTCGCGATCGGCGAGACCAGGCAGAACGGCCGCATCCTGATCAATGCGCGCGAGGTCACCAAGACGAATTCCTTCTACATCGCCAATCGCGATTTCGCGAAGAACCATGGAACGATCCTGCGGCAGATCGTCGACGTGACGACCGCCGCGGGCAGTTGGGCTGAACAGCACCGCGACGAGGTCGCCAGATCGCTCGCTGCGATCACCGGCGTCCCGCTGGACATCCAGACCGTCGCCGCCAACCGCGCCAACTTCGTGGTCGGTCCCGTCACCGACGAGATCGTCGCAACCCAGCAGGGCGTCGCCGACCGCTTCTACAAGCTCGGCCTGATCCCAAAGCCGATCGCGATTCGCGACATCGTCTGGCGCAACCCGGCAGCCTGATCGTGCCGACCACTCTCCCCATTTCAAAAGGTCTGAACATGAGGCGTATCATCCAGCGTCTGATCGCGGCCATCGTGCTGTCGATCGGCATCGTCGCCGCCGCCGTCGGCACCTCTTACGGACAGGACAAGGTGATCCGCATCGGCTACCAGAAATACGGCAAGCTGGTGCTGCTGAAGAGCAAGGGCACGCTGGAGCCGAAGCTCGCCGCCGACGGCTACAAGGTGGTGTGGACCGAATTCCCGTCGGGCCCGCCGCTGCTCGAGGCGCTCAATGTCGGCGCCATCGATTTCGGCAACACCGGCGAAGCCCCGCCGATCTTCGCGCAGGCCGCCGGCGCGCCGATCCAGTACGTCGCCTATGAACCGCCGGCCCCACAAGGCGAGGCGATCCTGGTGCCGAAGGATAGCCCGCTGAAATCGGTAGCCGAACTCAAAGGCAAGAAGGTCGCGCTGAACAAGGGCTCCAACGTCCACTATCTCCTGGTCAAGGCGCTGGAGAAGGCGGGCGTGAAATACTCGGAAGTCGAGCAGGTATTCCTGGCCCCCGCCGATGCGCGCGCGGCCTTCGAGCGCGGCGCGGTCGATGCCTGGGTGATCTGGGATCCCTTCCAGGCCGCCGCAGAAGCCGCCACCGGCGCCCGTACGCTGGCTGACGGCTCCGGCATCGTCGCCAATTACCAGTTCTATTTCTCTTCGAAGAAGTTTCTAGATGCCAACCCGAAAGTCGTGGACGTCGTGCTCGCCGAGCTCAGCACCGTTGACGACTGGGCCAAGGGTGACATCCACGCGGTCGCCGAGCAGCTGGCCCCGACGATCGGCCTTTCGGTCCCCGTGGTCGAGGTCGCCTTGAAGCGACAGTCCTACGGCATCAAGCCGATCACCGACGCCGTTATCGCCGATCAGCAGCGGGTGGCTGATGCGTTCTTCGCGCTCGGCCTCATCCCGAAATCCATCAGGATCTCCGACGTCACCCGGAAGTCTGGATCGTGAGCATAGTCATGAGCAAGCAATCCAACGCCAACATCCTCTGGTTCCTGCCGACCCACGGCGACGGCCGCTATCTCGGCACCGGCATCGGTGGCCGCGAGGTCAATTTCAACTATCTGCGCCAGATCGCGCAGGCCGCCGACCAGCTCGGCTATTTCGGCGTGCTGCTGCCGACCGGGCGCTCCTGCGAGGATTCCTGGATCGTTGCCTCGTCCGTCGCGCCGTTCACCGAGCGGCTGCGCTACCTCGTCGCCGTCAGGCCCGGCCTGCAATCGCCCAGCGTCGCTGCGCGCATGACCGCGACGCTGGATCGCGTAAGCAATGGCCGGCTGCTCGTCAACGTCGTCACCGGCGGCGATCCCGTCGAGAACAAGGGCGACGGCATCTTCCTCGGCCATGACGAGCGCTACGAGGTCACCCGCGAGTTCCTGGGCGTCTATAGCGACCTGCTCGCCGGCAAGACCGTCAATGTCGAGGGCAAGCACATCCATGTCGAGGGCGGCAAGCTCTTGTTCCCGCCGGTGCAGTCGCCGCGGCCGCCGCTGTATTTCGGTGGCTCCTCCGATGCCGGCATCGACGTCGCGGTCGATACCGTTGACAAATATCTCACCTGGGGCGAGCCGCCGGCGCTGGTGGCCGAGAAGATCGCGAAGGTGAGGGAGGTCGCAGCCGCGCGCGGCAGAAAGCTTTCCTTCGGCATTCGCCTTCACGTGATCGTCCGCGAGACCAATGAAGCGGCCTGGCGCGATGCCAACGAGCTGATCAGGCATGTCAGCGACGACACCATTGCGCTGGCGCAGAAGAACTTTGCCCGCATGGATTCCGTCGGCCAGCAGCGGATGGCGCAGCTCCACGGCGGCAAGCGCGACAAGCTCGAGATCGCGCCGAACCTGTGGGCCGGCGTCGGCCTCGTGCGTGGCGGCGCCGGCACGGCGCTGGTCGGCGACGCCCAGACCGTGGCGGCCCGTATCAGGGAGTATCAGGATCTCGGCATCGATACCTTCATCATGTCGGGCTACCCTCATTTGGAGGAGGCCTACCGTTTCGCCGAGCTGGTGTTCCCGCTGCTTGCGCTGGAGCAACCTTCCAACGTCACCAAGCTGCACTTCAACGGCGGTCCGTTCGGCGAGACGGTCGGCAGCGATTTCCGTCCGCAGCACCGGGTGTCGCAGTCATGAGCCTGATCGACAGCATCTCGCTTCCGCGCAGCATCCGCCTGCCGCGGGTCGACGGCCTGGTCCAATGGATCGTGCCGCTCGCCATCATCGCGATCTGGCAAATCGCGAGCGTCACCGGCTTCGTGCCGACCCGCGTGCTGCCGGCGCCGAGCGACGTCCTGCTCGCGGGCTGGAAGCTGCTGCTCTCGGGCGAGCTCGTCCGCAACATCTGGGTTTCGTTCTGGCGCGCCTCGATCGGCTTTTTGATCGGCGGCAGCATCGGCTTCGCCTTCGGCCTCGCCAACGGCCTGTCGCAGCTCTCGGCCAGGCTGACCGACACCACGCTGCAGATGGTGCGCAACGTGCCGCATCTGGCGCTGATCCCGCTGGTCATCCTCTGGTTCGGCATCGACGAGAGCGCAAAACTGTTCCTGGTGGCGCTCGGCGTTTTCTTCCCGATCTACCTCAACACGCTGCACGGCATCCGCACCGTCGATCCGCAGTTGATCGAGATGGGACGCATCTACGGCATGACCGACGGCGAATTGTTCCGCCGCGTGATCTTCCCGGGCGCGCTGCCGTCGATCTTCGTCGGCATCCGCTTCGCGCTCGGCATCATGTGGCTGACCCTGATCGTCGCCGAGACCATCGCGGCGTCCTCCGGCCTCGGCTACATGGCGATGCAGGCGCGCGAGTTCATGCTGATCGACGTCGTCGTGCTCTCGATCCTGATCTATGCCCTGCTCGGCAAGCTCGCCGACAGCGCCTCCCGCGTGCTGGAGCGCCTGACGCTCTCCTGGCACCCCGCCTTCCAGAAACGTTGAGCAGAAAGACTGGGAATCACATGCAAACAGCGCTTCGTACCTCCCTTCCCGAGTCTGAACTTGGCAGCCGCGCGAATTTCGCACCTCACGCCCGCGTGGTGCGCGAGGAACGCGCTGCGCAAACCACCGGCCTGCCGCTCAGCATCCGGGCCTTGCGCAAATCCTTCGGCGATAACGAGGTGCTGCGCGGCATCGACCTGCACATCCCAGCGGGCCAGTTCGTCGCCATCGTGGGAAAAAGCGGTTGCGGAAAGAGCACGCTGCTGCGCCTCATCGCCGGTCTGGACAAGATCGACGCCGGCAGCATCAACTTCGGCCAGGATATCCAGCCCGAGGACATCCGCGTCATGTTCCAGGAGCCGCGGCTCCTGCCCTGGGCGCGCGTGCTCGCCAACGTCGAGGTCGGCCTCGGCCGCGATCGCGCGTCGCAAGACGCGCACGCGCGCGCCGAGAAGGCGTTGACGGAGGTCGGCCTCGCCGACAAGCGCGACCAATGGCCATCAGTGCTGTCGGGCGGCCAGAAGCAGCGCGTTGCGCTCGCCCGCGCGCTGGTCTCCCGTCCGCGGGTGCTCGCCTTCGACGAGCCGCTCGGCGCGCTGGATGCGCTGACCCGCATCTCGATGCAGCGCCTTCTGGAGCGGGTCTGGCGCGACCAGGGCTTTACCGCGATCCTCGTCACCCACGATGTCGCCGAAGCGGTCGCGCTGGCGGATCGCGTGCTCGTGATCGAGGATGGTCGCATCGCCCACGATGTCACGGTCAACGCCGTCCGGCCGCGCCAGCGCGGCTCGGCCGAGCTCGCCGGCCTCGAAGGCTCGATCCTGAGCCACCTGTTATCGGCGGACGATCGTACCTAAATGCAGGGAACCCCGCTTCGGGGAGCAATGCCATGAATGTAGTGCCCCGCGATCTCATGACTGAAATCCCCGTCTCGTCCGCCGATTTCCGCGGCGCCATGCGCCATCTCACCGGCGGCGTCAGCATCATCACCGCCGGCAGGGGCAAGGACATCACCGGCATGACGGTGACCTCGGTGACCTCGCTGTCGGTCGAGCCGCCGACGCTGCTGGTCAGCATCAGCCGCGACGCCTCCTCCTTTCCGCTGATCCGCCGCCATGGCGCCTTCGGCGTCAACATCCTCAATGCCGACCAGCTGGATGTCGCCGAGCGCTTTTCCGGCAAGGGCGGGCTGAAGGGCGCTGATCGTTTCGCAGGCAGCCGGTGGGTGACGGCGGTCTCGGGCGTTCCGCTCCTGGCGGGCGCGCTGTCGGCCTTCGATTGCGAGGTCGAGGAGATCGTCGAGCGCCACTCGCACGGCATCGTCATCGGCCGCGTCAGGGACATCAAGAGCTCGGCTCGCACCGCCGCGCTCGCCTATTGGCACGGCCGGTACGTGGCGGTCGACCAGGACGAGGACGCGGCCAGGCTCGCCGATGTCAGCCTTCCCGCGCGCGGCCGCCGCGGCGTTTGATCGCCGCCCGAAGGGGGCGCAGAGGCTGGCCTTTTTCTCGTCATCGCTCTAGAAGCGCCCTGAGCGTCCCGTTCGGGACGGCCATGGAGCGGATCGATGAAGCGCATCGCGACCTTCGCCTTCTACGCCGTCGGCGCGCTCGCGATCGCCTATCTCGCGCTCTATGCCTATGCGATGTTTTCGGGATCGCCGATCGTGCCGGGCGATCCCATCCACATCTTCCGCAAGCCCGACGCGCCGAGTTATTCGTGACGACACTCTCTCCTCGTCATGGCCGGGCTTGACCCGGCCATTCACGTGCATCGGCGGTTTCGGAGATACGTGGGGGCAAGCCCGGGCATGACGGGGAGCGGCTTCACCCCCGCAAGATCGCCAGCGCCAGCGCCTGCGCGCGCGGCACGATGCTGTCGAGCTCGAGATATTCCTCCGGCGTGTGTGCGAGCCCGCCGACCGGTCCGAGGCCGCAGATGGTCGGCGTGCCAACGGCGGCGGTGAAGCCGGAATCGGCGCAGCCGCCGGAGAATTCGCCCTGGAGCGTGGTGAGGCCGGCCCGCCTTGCGGCCGCCTGGTAGCTTTCGAACAGGGCTTTCGACTCCGCGCTCTGCACCACCGGCACGAACTCGCCCTTGATGGTCAGCGTTGCGCTCGTGCCCGGCACGTAAGATTTCGCGACGATCGTCTCGATCGCTCCCATCACCCGCGCACGATCGGCCGGATCGACATAGCGCAGGTCGATCTGACCTTCGGCAAAAGGCGCCGTGGTGTTGACGGACTGCCCGCCCGAGACCAGGCCGACATTCAGCGTGATGCCCTTGTCGAGATCGGTGAGCGCGTGGATCTGGACGATCTTGTGCGCCAGCTCGCCGATCGCGCTGACGCCCGCGGCGAAATTGGCGCCGGAATGCGCGGCTTTGCCGGTAATGGCCAAATGCATGAAGATGCCGCCCTTGCGCCCCGTCACGACGTTGCCCGTGGGGCGGCCCGGCTCTGAATTGAACACGGCGCGGGCGGCACGGCCTTCGCGCTCGATCACCGGCCGGGAGGAGGGCGAGCCGATCTCCTCGTCCGAGGTGATCAGCAGCTTGATCGGATGCGGGTTGCCGCCGAATTTGTGGAAGGCGGTCGCCACGAAGATGTTCATCACGACGCCGGACTTCATGTCGGCGACGCCGGGACCGTAGGCGCGTCCGTCTCGAATCGTGAACGGCCGCCGCCCGGCCTCACCCTTGCCGAACACGGTGTCGCGATGTCCCATCAACAGCACCGGCCTCTCGTTGCTGCCGGGCTTTGCCACCTCGGCATGGATCGCGTCGCCGAAGGCGTCGTGGTCCTCGCGCCGGAACGGAATGCCGTGCTCGGCAAAATGCCGCTCGAACCGCGCACCGACCGCATCGACGCCTTCCTTGTCATAGGAGCCGGAATCGATGTTCACGACATCGCGGAGCAGATCGATCATCGCCTGCTTCTGCGACGCCAGCCAGTCCGTGATTTGAGCTTCAGACATGTGGTCCCTCGCGTGGTTGTCAGGCGGGTTATAGGGCGTTGCGCGGGCCGGACCTAGTCGGAGAACGCGGTGCGGCCATGCCCACCGCTATCGTCCCCGCCGAGTACGCAATTGTGCATCAGGCGCGGACGACGGTGAGGCGTGGCGCCAGCATTCGCCTCACCGCAAAAAGAAAATGCCCGGGACCAGCCCGGGCACTCGCATCTCTTGAGCTTCGAAGGCGCGGCTTACGCCCCCATCATCGGCATCCGCGGATATTCGCCGGGCGTGCCCGCCGGCGGGATCGGGATGCCGCCGTCGGAGTATTCGTTGAGCTTGTTGCGCAGCGTGCGGATCGATATCCCCAGGATGTTGGCGGCATGGGTGCGATTGCCGAGGCAATGCTTCAGCGTCTCCAGGATCAGGTCGCGCTCGACATCGGCCACGGTGCGTCCCACCAATGCGCGCGTCACCTGTTCGGCGGCCATCGTGGCATGCGCCACCGCCGGCGCCGTCTTGGCGAGGTCGAGGCGGTCGCCGTCCGGGGTGATGATTGCGTCCGCGCCGATCTCGTCGCCCTGCGCCATCAGCACCGCGCGGTGCATGGTGTTTTCGAGTTCGCGAACGTTGCCCTGCCAGCGGTTCGCCGTGAGCACGCGGCGGGCCTCCGCCGAGACCGGGCGCATCGGCACGCCGTTGGCCTCGGCATATTTTTTCACGAAATGCTGGGCCAGCTCCAGAATGTCGGCGGGGCGTTCGCGCAGCGGCGGGATCTTCAGATTCACGACGTTGAGGCGGAACAGGAGGTCCTCGCGGAAGGTGCCTTCGCGCACGGCCTCGGCGAGATTGCGGTTCGATGTCGCGATGATGCGAATGTCCACCGGCACGGGCTTGGTGCCGCCGACGCGGTCGATCACGCGCTCCTGGATCGCGCGCAGCAATTTCGATTGCAGGCGAACGTCCATCTCCGAGATTTCGTCGAGCAGCAGCGTGCCGCCGGTTGCTTCCTCGAACTTGCCGATGCGGCGCGCGACCGCGCCGGTGAAGGCGCCCTTCTCGTGGCCGAACAGCTCGGATTCCAGGAGATGCTCGGGGATCGCGGCGCAGTTGATCGAGATGAAGGGGCGCTTGGCGCGCGCCGAGCGGGTGTGGACGTAGCGGGCCAGCACTTCCTTGCCGGTGCCGGATTCGCCCGTGATCATCACCGAGGCGTCGGAGCCCGCAATCTGCTGCGCCAGCTTGATCACCTTCGCCATGGCTTCGTCGCGATAGACCAGCTCGCGGGAATCGTTGGCGACGGCCGCGAGCACCGCGGCGATCAGCTCGGGGTCGGGCGGCAGCGGGATGTATTCCTTGGCCCCCGCGTGGATCGCGGCGACCGCGGCGCGGGCGTCGTTGGTGATGCCGCAGGCGACGATCGGGGCATGGATGTGCTCGGCTTCGAGCCGCATCACGAGGTCGCGGATGTCGAGGGCGACGTCGACCAGCAGGAGGTCGGCGCCCTTGCCGCCGCGCAGCACGCGCATCGCCTGCTCGTGATCCTCGGCGTGGGTCACGGTGGCGCCGTTGTCCATCGCGATCTTGGTGGCGGTGGTGAGCTGGCCCTTCAATGTGCCAACGATGAGAAGCCGCATGTCAGTCTCCTGTCCGTCTGGTCGCGCTGCCGCGCGTCATTCCCTGTTCGCGCCTATTACGTGCGTTCGGTCTTGATGATTTCGGTCATGGTCACGCCGAGCTTGTCCTCGACCAGGACGACTTCGCCGCGGGCGACCAGCTTGTTGTTGACGTAGATGTCGATGGCCTCGCCGACGCGGCGGTCGAGCTCGAGCACGGTGCCGGGCCCGAGCTTCAACAACTCGCTGACGTCCATCTTGGAGCGGCCGAGCACCGCCGAGACCTGGACCGGCACGTCGAACACGGCCTCGAGGTCGGCGGCGGCACGTGCCGCATATTCGTCCTCGTTGTAGCCGACGTCCGTGCTGGCAGGCGGCATCGGGCCGTTGAGATCGGGCAGCGGGACCTGTCCGTCGGTGTCGCTCATGGGTTAACTCCCCCTGCGGGACGCGACGTAGCGTCCGACCATTTCGTCGATCTTGGCCGCGATGGCGCCGCGCTCCAGCACGACGCCGCCATCGGCCCATTCGATCCGGCAGTCGCCGGTGGCAATTTCCGGCTCGGCCAGGATCACCAGCCGGCCTTCGAAGCCGCTCTGCTTGGCAAGCCGCTCGATCTTGTCGCGGGCCGCGTCGTAGAGCGCATCGTTGACGCGGACGACGAGATGCGGCGTCGCGACCAGATGCGAGAAACAGTCCTTGACCAGCGCGACGATCTCGCCGAGCGGCTCCGCGGCGACGAGGTCGGCGCACAGCTTGCGCGCGACCGCGACCGCGACGTCGACGGCTTCGGTTTCCATCTTGGATTCGATGTTGCTGATACCGGTCGCGATGCCGCGAATGCCGATGTTGATCTCTTCCATGGCGAGTGCGACGCGGCGGTCGCTCTCGGCCTTGGCTTCGCGCTGGCCGGCGGCAAAGCCGTCCTGGTAGGCGCGCGCTTCGGCTTCCGCGACCTTCTGGGCGATCTCGGCGGCGGTCGCGGCCTTCTCGCGCGTCGCCCGCTCGGGCGCCGCGAAGTCGGTATCGAACAGGAATTTCGCCGGAGCGGCCATCAATACACCAGTTCGTCGTCGGCGCGGTTCTTGGTCAGCATGATCTCGCCCTTGGCGGCGAGGTCCTTGGCCAGGTTGACCAGAAGCGCCTGGGCCTCGTCGACGTCGCGCAGGCGGACCGGGCCCATCGCTGCCATGTCGTCCTGGAGCATCTTGGCCGCCCGCGAGGACATGTTGCCGAAGAAGAAGTTGCGGACGTCCTCGTTGGCGCTCTTGAGCGCGACGCCGAGCTTGTCCTTGTCGACGTTGCGCATCAGGGTCTGGGCCGATCCGGAGTCGAGCTTCACGAGGTCGTCGAAGGTGAACATCAGCGCCTTGATGCGCTCGGCCGATTCGCGGTTGTCCTCTTCCAGCGAGGTGATGAAGCGGGTTTCGGTCTGGCGGTCGAAATTGTTGAAGATTTCGGCCATCACCTCGTGGGCGTCGCGGCGTCGGGTCTGCGACAGATTGGACATGAACTCGGTGCGCAGCGTCTTCTCCACGCTCTCGATCACCTCCTTCTGCACCGCTTCCATCTTCAGCATGCGGTTGACGACGTCGAGTGCGAGCTCCTCGGGGAAGATGCCGAGCACCCGCGCGGCGTGTTCCGGCTTCAGCTTCGACAGCACCACCGCGATGGTTTGCGGATACTCGTTCTTGAGGTAGTTCGCGAGGACCTCTTCCTGCACGTTGGAGAGCTTCTCCCACATGTTGCGGCCGGCAGGGCCGCGGATCTCGTCCATGATGCCGTTGACCCGCTCCGGCGGCAGATATTGCTGGAGCAGCCGCTCGGTGGCGTCGAAATTGCCCATCAGCGCGCCGGAGGCCGACATGCGCGAGACGAATTCGAGCAGCATGTCCTCGACGGTGTCGACCTCGACGGTGCCGAGCGTCGACATTTCCAGCGAGAGCTGGCGCACCTCGTCGTCGTCGAGCAGGCCCCAGATCTTGCCGCCATATTGCTCGCCGAGCGCGAGCATCAGGATCGCGGCGCGCTTCGGTCCGGACAATTGTTCGGCCGGCTTGCCGTCCTTTGCCCTTGTATTGGCACGCTGACCAAGCGTGGAGATCACGCTGGTGATGTCGTTGCTGTTGGCGTTTTGCAGTGCGGCGGCCATGTCAGTTCACTTCTCGTATTACTTTGCGGATTCGCTCAGCCATTGGCGGACGATGGCGACGGTTTCGTTGGGGTTGCGTTCGGCGAGCTCGCCGACGCGATGAACGGACTGGGCGTGGACCTGGCCCTGAATGGTGGCGACGTCGATCGCGCTGGCGGCGCCGCTCGGCAGCAGCGACTGGGCGGCCGGCGCGGCCTCTTCGGAAACCGCCGGGCCGGTGAGCACGCCGGAGATGGCGGCGGCGACCTCGTCGGAGGCGAGGATGCGCTTGACCAGCGGGCGGATCACCAGGAACAGCACGATCAGGCCGAGCAGCATCATCACGCCGAGCTCGACGAAGTACATGACGTCGTCCTTGGTGAACTGGAGCATGCCGAGCAGGCCGCCAGGCTCGCCGATCGGGGCGGTGGAGGGCGCGTCGGCAAAGCGCAGATTGACCACCTCGACCTGGTCGCCGCGCTTCTGGTCGAAGCCGATGGCCGAGCGGACCAGCGCGGAGATGCGGTCGAGCTGCTCCTTGGTGCGGTCCTGATAGGCCAGCTCGCCCTTGTCGTTCTTGGAATAGATCCCGTCGACCAGCACCGCGACCGAGATGCGGTTGACCCGGCCGGCCTCGGTCACCTCGGTCTTGGTGGTGCGGGAGATCTCGTAATTGTTGGTCTCTTCGGTCTTCTTGCTCTGGTCCTTGGCCGCGGCGCCGTTGTTCTGCTGGTTGCCGGGCAGCTCGTTGTTGACCGTGACCTGGCCGTTGTTGTCGGCGGTCATGCTCTGCTCTTCGCGGGTCTGGCTCGAGCGCAGCACCCGGCCTTCGGGATCGTACTTGTCCGAGGTCTGTGTCACCTTGTTGAAGTCGAAATCGGCGGAGAGCTGCACGCGGGCGCGGCCCGATCCGACCACGGAGGAAACGATGTCCTCGACCTGCTTGCGCATCCGCTTCTCGAAGGAGATGCGGCGCTCGTCGCCGATCGCCTGCTCCGGATCGTTCGCTGCGCCGTCGGCGAGCAGTTGGCCGGCCTCGTCGACGATCGAGACCCGCTGCGGCTTCAGGCCGTTGACGGCGGAGGCGACGAGATGGCGGATGGCGCGGATCTGCTGGGCTTCCAGCGCGCCGCGGACGCGGACCACGATCGAGGCCGACGGCTCCGGCGCCTCGCGCGCGAACAGCGGGCGCTCGGGCAGCACCAGATGGACGCGGGCGTTCTGGATGCGGTCGATGGCGCGGATGGTGCGGGCGAGCTCGCCTTCCAGTGCGCGGAGGTGGTTGATGTTCTGGACGAAAGAGGTGGTGCCGAGCGCGTCCGACTTGTCGAACACTTCATAGCCGACGCTGCCGCCCTTGGGCAGGCCGCCCTCGGCGAGCTTCATCCGCAGGCGCGTGACCTTGTCCTTGGGCACCATGATGATGGAGCCCTCGTTGCGGATCTCGAACTGGATGCCCTGGCGTTCCAGGTCCTTGATGATGCCGGAGGAATCCTCGACGCTGAGGTCGGTGAACAGCGTCGTCATCTGCGGCGTGGTGACGCGCATGATGACGAACGCGAAGAAGCCGATGAGCGCGGCGGTGACCGCGATCATCGCCCCGAACCGGGCGGCGCCGATACTCTTCAGAAAGTCCGCAAGACCTTGCAAGCAACCGCCCCAACAGATTCGGCCGCTTTCACCGGAAAGGCCGACTGGGCAATTATTGCCTAGGGGATGGTTTCGATATGGTTAACGAAGGTTAAGAGGTCGGACAAAAGTAGCGCCAAACAGCGACAAAGAGCGATATGAAAAAAATCGGCCTCGCAGGGCGAGGCCGATTTTCGTCAAAAGCCGCAGTTTTCCGGATCGCCTTACTGGCGATATTGCTGGATACGGGTGGTGCGAAGACCCGCCAGACCATGCTGGTCGATGGAAAACTGCCAGGAGAGGAATTCGTCGACCGTCAGGGTGTAACGGCTGCAAGCCTCCTCGAGCGAAAGAAGTCCACCACGGACAGCGGCGACGACTTCGGCCTTGCGGCGGATGACCCAGCGTTTGGTGCCGGGTGCAGGCAAATCCGCGATCGTCAACGGACTACCGTCCGGCCCGATGACGTATTTTACCCTCGGGCGATGGGGTTCTGTCATGGCGTACTCACAAACTCTCAACCACTGAACTCACACCGGTAACCCTACGCCCGGCGGCTTAAAAATCCGCTAAGCCTAAGGCTTCAATACAATTCTCGTTGAAAATGGCTGGAACGCGCTTCTCCCGGCCGGCGTGAAGGCCGGTCGAGGGGGTCTTCGTTAATACTTTACTAACGAATAGAGCCAGCACGCGGGCGCTGCGAAGCTCTCAACTGTCATCCCGGGGCGCGCGCAGCGCGAGCTATGATGCGCAATTGCGCATCTGAGGATCCATAACCCCAGGGAGTGGTTTGACGAGGACTCGGGGTTACGACCTCACGCTAAAAAGACTTCCTGTGGTTGTGGATCCCCGCGTCCGCGGGGATGACACTGGATTTGTGGCGTGCGTGTCCGCCCTTAATTGCTGCTGGTCGCGATGATGCTCTTCACCTGGCTCAGCGTGTAGCTGGCGCCGTCGATGGTGAGCAGCGGCGGCGACTGGGTCAGGTCCACCGACGACACCACGCCCTGCACCTGCGCGGCGATGCCGACATTGTTGTTCGCGACATCCTTGCCTGTCGCCGAGATCGTGTACTTGCCGTCGGGCCATTGCGTGCCGTCATTGCCCATGCCGTTCCACGTGAAGGGAATGTCCGGGCCGGCGGCGGCGGTGTATTTGCCGGTGAACACGGTCTGGCCGCTGGCATTGGCGACGGTGATGTCGACGGTCGAGTCGGTCGGCACGTTGAGATGCCAGGTCGCCGACGAGTTCTTCATGGTCGCGGTCGAGCCGTCGACCAGGGCGGTCTTGCCGACGAAGCCCAGCGCCTGGGTCGCCTGCGTGGTCTGCTGCAGGGTGACGAGCTGGGCCAGCGAATCGTTGGTCTTGAGCTGCTGCTCGACGCCGGCGAACTGCACCAGCTGCTGGGTGAACTGGTTGGTGTCGAGCGGATCCAGCGGGTTCTGGTTCTGCAGCTGCGTGGTCAGCAGCGTCAGGAAGGTCTGGAAGTTGCCGGCGAGCGTCGATCCCGTGGTTGAGCCCAGCGAGTTCGACGAAGAGGATTTCGGGAGGTCGGTCGTCCCGGAGACGACGGAAGGGGCGGTGGCGCCAGTCGTGGTCATGTCCAATACTCCTTACACTCTGATGTCGACGCCGCTGCTCGGCCCGTACATGCGGCCATAGCCGCGCCCGACGGGTGCGGCAGCAACATTCTCGTCCTCGCTGATGATCAGCCGGCGGGCATTGCCGCCATTGTCGTTGTTCTGGCCGGAGTTCTGGCCCGATGAATTCTGGTCGCGCAGGCTGAAGGACAGCCCGTTGCTGCCGGTCTTGAGGCCTGCATCGTCGAGCGCGCGCTGCAATTGCGGCGCGTCCTGGCGCAGCATCTGCAGCGTCTCCGGCTTCTCCACGGTGAGATGCGAAGTGACGTTGCCGGCGCGGTCGACGTTGATGCGGACGTCGATGCGGCCGAGCTCGGCCGGATCGAGGCTGATGTCGAAGCGGGACCTGCCGGAGCGGATGGCGGCCGCGATCTCGACCGGAATGCCGTTGATCGGCACCGCCGTGGCGGCGGCCGCGGTCGCGGTCAGCGTCGCGGTCGATGCGGAGGCGGTCGAGGTCGTGTTGGTCAGCGGCGCCTGCATGGCGGAGGCGGCCTGCGCGCTTGTGTCGGTGGTGTTGAAAGCGGCATGCGCATTGGCATGGGCGTGGGCGGCCGGTGCGGCCGGGATCGCCTCGGGGTTGCGGTCAGCGGCGCCGGGCTTGCCCTCGGTCGCACTGCCATCCGCCTGCGGCTTGCCGCTTTGCGGATGCGCGGCGGCATTGGCGGTCGCAGCCCCCGGCGCTGGCGTCGTGGCCGCGTCCACCTTGCCGTTGTCCTGGCCGATATTGGAGACGTCGGCCTGTCCTTGCATGGCAGCGACGGCCTGGAACGAGGTCTTCGGCGTGCCGGGATTGGCGGGGATCAGCCCGCCGGTCGGCTTGGCCTCGGTCGCGGCCTCCTCGGTTACGCCGGTTGCGGCATCGGCCAGCGTTGCCGACATGTCGGCATCGACGATGGCGCCGGCGGTCTTGGCACTCTTGTCGCCGGGCGTTGCGGTGTCGGTCTTGGGGCCCGCGATCTGGGCCGCGATCGAGGCGCTGGCGGCGATGCCGGCTGCGGCAATCGCCAGCGGCGACGCCGTGGCGGCTTGGTTTGCCGTCGCGCTCGGATCGGCCGGGACGCCAGGCGCTGCCACCACGATCGCGTTGGGATCGGGCATGGCGGCCTGCGCCGTATCGGTCGGCGCGGTCGCCGCGGCATCGACGACGGCGGCGGCGGCGAGCCCGTCGGCGGTCTCGGTCTTGTCGCCCTTGGTCTCCTCGGACGCATCAGCCGATTTGGCGTCGGACGTTTCGGACTTGTCCTTGACCTTATCCTCGGCCTTGTCCGCGTCCTCGGCCGGTTCGGTGGCCGTATCGCTCGTCTTGTCGTTCCTGGTCGGCGCCGCTGCGTCGGTGTCGTCGTTCGCCTTGCTCTGCGAGGATTGATCCGTGGACGAGGTGTCGCGCGGGCCCTTGTCCCGGGAGGACGAGGAGGAATCGCTGCGCCGCGGCGCGCTGCCCTGAGCTTGGGACTGGGCCTGGGCGGCCGCATTGGTGCTGATCGCCTGGCTGTTGCCGTCGACCAGCGACCCGAAGCTATCGTTCGCGGACGGCTCCTTGGCGTTCTGCGACCGGGCAGGCTTTTGCTGCGCGCTCGAAACCTGCACGCTTGCCACGACATCTGACGTACGACCGACCACAGGCAACCCCTCGGAATATCTTCCCGATCAGGGGAGCAAGGAGCGGGCCAGCGTCGCTCGGTGTGGTTTTCCATATAATAATCAACAGCTTGACGATTTTGGCCTGCCGCCGCGGGAGCTGCCGCGACCCCGCCATTTCTGCCTCCCCGGCAAGAATTGCCCTAAGCTGGCCGCCCCTGTGATTGCTTCACCGGAATGCCGCCTATATTAAAGAGGTTACTCTCAGCCGCTTTCGACCGGGCAATCGTGCCTTTCGGGAACTGAAGTTCCCGGGGATCGCCGATGTCCCGCGAGAAGCACGACATCGCGGATCGCCGCACGCCGCCGCCACAACCCCTGAAGGCCCATGCTCAACAGTCTGGATCTCGAAGGCCGTCCTGAGGACACCAGGGTCGTTGTCGCCATGTCGGGCGGCGTCGATTCCTCGACGACGGCTGCGCTTCTGAAGGCGGAAGGCTACGACGTCGTCGGCATCACGCTGCAGCTCTACGACCACGGTGCGGCGACCCATCGCAAGGGCGCCTGCTGCGCCGGCCAGGACATCCACGACGCCCGCGACGTCGCGGCCAAGCTCGGCATTCCCCATTACGTGCTTGACTACGAGGACCGCTTTCGCGAATCCGTCATCGACAATTTCGCCGACTCCTATGCCCTCGGTGAAACGCCGGTGCCGTGCATCGAGTGCAACCGCAGCGTAAAATTCCGCGACCTGCTGAAGACCGCGCGCGAGCTCGGCGCACAGGCGCTCGCCACCGGCCATTATGTCGCCTCGCGCCGCCGCGCAGACGGCTCGCGCGCGCTGGTCTGCGCCGCCGATGCCGATCGCGACCAGAGCTACTTCCTGTTCGCGACCACGCAGGAGCAGCTCGACTTCCTGCGCTTCCCGCTCGGCGACATGACCAAGCCGGAGACGCGCGAGCTGGCGCGGCGCTATGGCCTGTCCGTCGCCGACAAGCACGACAGCCAGGACATCTGCTTCGTGCCGACCGGCCGCTACACCGACATCATCACGCGCCTGCGTCCGAACGCGATGGACCCCGGCGACATCGTCGATCTCGAGGGACGCGTGCTCGGCCGGCACAACGGCATCGCCAATTTCACCGTCGGCCAGCGCCGCGGCCTCGGCATCGCAGCTCACGCACCGCTCTACGTGGTGCGGCTGGAGGCAGTTAACCGCCGCGTCGTCGTCGGCCCGCGCGATGCGCTGAAGATGCACCGCATCTCGTTGCGCGACGTCAACTGGATCGGCGAGGGTGACATCGACCGCGCCATCGGCGGGGGCCTCGAGCTGTTCGTGCGCGTGCGCTCGACCCGCAGCCCTCAGCCGGCCTGGCTGCGCGGCGGAGACGGCCATTACGAGGTCGAGCTCGTCGCAGGCGAGGAGGGCGTCTCGCCTGGCCAGGCCTGCGTGTTCTACGACGCGCCCAGCGGGCAGGCGCGCGTGCTCGGCGGCGGTTTCATCCAGAGCGCCGCCGCGAAGGTCGGACCCGCGACCTCGCGCCCGCTCGCCGAAGCCGTGCGCGGCTAATCTTGCCGACGATAAATTCAACTGCTACCGCGAAGGCAGTGCATTCCCTCTCCCGCCTGCGGGAGAGGCACTAGACCAATTTCGGGGCGAGATTTGATTTCACCACCAGGCATCACACTCTAGGAACGCGCAGGGCAGGGGCATGGCAGCAGACATCTCGCGGGCCGGGGTTGAGAAGGCCTATGGCCGCTGGGCGCCGGTGTATGATCTCGTGTTCGGCAAGGTGTTCGACGCCGGCCGGCAGTCGACTATCGCCGAGGCCGACCGCATCGGCGGCCGCGTCCTCGACGTCGGCGTCGGCACCGGCCTCTCGCTCTCCGAATACGCGCGCACCACGAAGATCTGCGGCGTCGACATTTCCGAGCCGATGCTGCGCAAGGCGCAGGCGCGCGTGCGCTCGCTTCGCCTCTCGAATGTCGAAGTGCTCTCGGTGATGGACGCGAAGAACCTCGCCTTCCCCGAAAACTTCTTCGACGCGGTGGTGGCGCAATACGTCATCACCGCCGTGCCCGATCCCGAAGGCACGCTCGACGAATTCGTGCGCGTGCTCAAGCCGGGGGGCGAGCTGATCCTCGTCAACCACATCGGGGCCGAGAGCGGCCCGCGAAAACTGTTCGAGCTCGCCTTCGCGCCCATCGCCCGCCGCCTCGGCTGGCGCCCGGAATTCCCGTGGGCCCGCCTCGAGGGCTGGGCGGCCGGGCACGGCGGCGTCACACTCGCCGAGCGCCGCCCGATGCCGCCGATGGGGCACTTTTCGCTGATCCGCTACCGCAAATCGTGATCATGCCGCGGGAACATGCGCCGAGGCCGGCGCGTTCCCTTCCCATGCGCACGACATCGAACATCATCCTGGCCAGCCTCCTCATCGCCGCCTCCGGCAGTGCGATCGCGCAGGCTCCGCCCGCCCCGGTGACGCCGCCGCAAGCGACCGCGCCGCCATCCCCGCAACGCGCCACCGGCTGTGCCCCATCCGATCGGCTCGCCACCACCCAGGACGGCACCACCACCGGCCAGTCCCGGGAACCGCTCGGCGACAAGCTCGCCAAGACCGACGGCGTGCTCTGCCCGCCCGCGGGCGTCGATCCCGACATGCACGCCCCCGCACCCAGCACCGGCGCCAACACCCCTGTGATCCCGCCCCCCGGCAGCCCCGGCGGCGATCCGAATGTGAGGCCGAAATAAGGGCCGCCTTCCTTCGCCTCTCCCCGCCGGGGAGAGGCCGAAATCCGCGCGCCGCGCGGATTCCGGGTGAGGGGGACCCTCCACGAATCCGGTACCGAAATTCGGCAGATCGAGCGCCGAAATCGTGCTTTTCTCGCCGACTTGTCCCGCCGAAGCCCTGGCGAAGGCGGAAGCTTTTAGCGTTGACTTACCCCCGCCCCCTTCCTTATATGCCGCGCGTTCGCGAGATCGGCCTCCAGTCGCCGCCGCGATCCCTGTGGCGGGGTAGCTCAGCTGGTTAGAGCACGGGAATCATAATCCTGGGGTCGGGGGTTCGAGTCCCTCCCCCGCTACCATTATCCAGATCCATTGGTCGAAGGCCAGCGATCGACTTAGCGGATTTCCGAGAAAGATCAGCAACGTCGTAAGCACCTTACCTTCCGCACCGGCGCGAACGGCCCCAAGCAAGTCTAAAGCGGTATTCGACGTAGTCGCTCTAAGCTGCCGTCAGCTATTTTGCCTACAACGACAAGGTATCTTGGCATGCCCATGAACGCGAACAGCCTTACTGCAACAAGCAGGTAAGGTTGGCCATTCAGATCGCAAGCCTGACCGTAGACGCGGTGTAGAACGTTAGGCTCGTCGATCAAAGGTACGCCGCTCCTATCCCCGCCTACGAAATGCGGCGCGTAGTCGCTCTTGCCAAGGATGATTTCGGGCAAGAAAGGGACAAACGAAGCTTCACCAAATCTAGCAATCGCGTAACTATGAGCAATCTTCGCAAGCATCCTTGCGTAGTCGAGTGGTCCGACGCGGCCGAGCTTGAGAGCGACACCTTCCTGCAGATGCTTCTCTAGTTCTCCTTTTTGATATCGAACGACGTTGCGACCAACGAATTCCTTTGCAGGTTGGATGTGACGAAGTAGCCCAGCAGGCTCCAAGTCAAAGCCTAAGCAGACCATCGGGAATTCGTCGAGCGGCACCACTCGTGTTTCTACGCAGCCATCGTCGCGGTGATTGGTGGTCAACTCGACGGTAGTTTTCAGCTTACGCCGGCTCCTCAAATTCAATTTCGCGCGCAGAGGCCCAAGAGTGCCCTGCAGGCATAGTCCTTCAAACCGCTTCGTAACATCAGCGCATTCGCCGCAACTCGCCTGTGGCAAGAACCAATCTCCGCCCTTAGGCTGAAGCCCGAGAGGTACGATGTGCTCGTCAGATAGATTTTCCGTCGAACCGCAATAGATGCAGTGGCCAACAGCATTGTACTTCTCGGCTGACCATCTGACGAAGCGCGTTGAGTTATTGGCCATCGGATCGTGATTGGCGCGTTTCTCAGGGAGAAGACTTCATGGGTTCAGTTAACCGGATCTATCCTATCGGCTATCGATTTTGTCGACCTCGATTTAACCAGTCCCTGAGCTCTTTGGTGCGAGCCTTAGCGTGGGCTTCTGATGCCATGGAATACAGCATGGATTGCATGCTTCCGCCTTCAGCCTCTCTCGACTGCCATTCCGCGTCCGCCTCGCGGAATTGATTCCATTGCTTCTGCACCGTCCATAAATCTGAGCCCCACTCTTCGTATTCGCTCTCAATCTCGGAGCAGACTTTTGCTAAATCTTCGAGTGCCGATTTATTTCGTTCTGCCGCTGTTGCATTCATGTCGCGCTGTGTGAGGGGATACTTTCCCCATAGCAACTCCGAGAGAAATTCATCTGTAGCTTCGACAAATAGCTTGGCGGATTGAAGGAAACTTTCAACATCATCACTTGAAACAATAGGCCCTTTCGGCAACTCGTGAACGAGGATGTGTCGTACCTCGAAGAGTCTAAACAAGTCGCGTCTGAGTTTGTCATTATCCGCGATAATCGGAATCGGAGGAGATCCCATCACTTCCACTTCCCATCTATTGACGACCAGTGAGATCCGAGCAAAGAGGTCATCTGA
The DNA here is from genome assembly GCF_032918005.1 of Bradyrhizobium sp. NDS-1. Taxonomy (NCBI): domain Bacteria; kingdom Pseudomonadati; phylum Pseudomonadota; class Alphaproteobacteria; order Hyphomicrobiales; family Nitrobacteraceae; genus Bradyrhizobium; species Bradyrhizobium sp. NDS-1. The sequence continues at coordinate 6,628,553 of NZ_CP136628.1, read as the reverse complement.
AATGAGAGTGTCTAATGCCGACTTGATCGTTTCGAGGCGGCTCGTTGAGATATTGTGGGCAACAAGTTGACCCAATGTCACGGTCCCTAAACGTACATTGCTTGTTAGCGTCCAATCAAATTTCAGGTCCAGCTTAAGCGTTGCGGCGCGTTCTACATAAGGGAAGCCTTGGTCGATAATCTGCTCTACCCAATCGCGAACAAAGACCTCCAATATTGTAACAATACGAACCGGAACTAGTTCAGTGGCGAGAGGGCGCTCTTTGAGTCCAGTCCACGCATCGCTCAGGCGGTCAATTTCAATCTTGCTTAGCGAGGGGTGCCCCATCGCTCGCCCCTTGACTTGTTTTATATAGCTTAGAGTGTCTTGCGATCTCATGCGGAGTCCGTGTGTGTCGGCAGTTATTTGACAAAGTAGTGTCTAATAAGCGGTCGAAAGCAGCTTGATTGGCTGGAGGTTAGGGCAGCCCTCGCTGGTCGGGTTAGTTATAACAAGTTCCGTCGGGCAAAACACCCGCCACCCCGTCAACCCCTCCCCACAAAAATATTCCTCTTTACCGAAATTCGGAAATATCGTATATCCCCCTCCATCCCGGCTCATCCTTGAGGGGCGATCGCGTCGTCGTCTTGATCGCGAGCCGGGCTTGCGGTGGACGCGGCAGCGTCGGGCGCGAAAGGTGCGGGCAGGGAGGGTAGTCCCCGGAGAGCTCGAAACCGCGCGCGGACGAACGGCGCTGCTAGGTCTCGTCTCGTCTGTAAGTTTCCGGCGCTGTCGACGGTGTCAGGGAAAACTGCGGCGAAATGGCGGGCCGTGCGTACGGCAAAACCGTGTGGTCCTGGCCGTCGTTGCTACGGTCAAGCTCTTGCGGAGGCGGCAATCGCGTCAACCGGCGCGAAGGCCGGTGAATTCCGCGGGCGCGAGGGAGGCCAGAAGGAACTCGGCTCCCGGGAGAGCGCGGCATAAGTCGTCCGACCATCGCGCAGGGAAGGCCGAGTGATCGGCACCACCTGTATGCTGCTGTGCGGTTCTTCTGCGTGTGCATTTCGCGCAGCAGACCGCGGGTGCGATGTCAGCACCCGGCCTTCCCTGTGCCCTCTTGGCTTTCAGAGGGTGGAGTGACCAGGCACAACTCGGGCGAATTCAGCCGCGAGAATGCGGAGCTGCGTCCGTACGATTGCTTTCGCTCACGTAGCCGATCTCGCTCTAGCGGCTCCCCCCGCGCGCAGCGTCGGGCCATCGCATATGACTTGTGGCGGCGGCCTGCGCGCACGCCTCTTCCTTCGAGACGGCGCCTACGCGCCTCCTCAGGATGAGGCTGATCTAACGTCAGCGCTCGTTGAAACTGCTGCTGCAAACTCCGTCCTCGTCCTGAGGAGCCCGCCCCAAGCGGGCGTCTCGAAGGATGGCCGCAGGGAAAAGACTCCCAGATGCGATAGCCCCGTCGCGCAGACCGGTATTGCTCTCTCCCTTGATGGCCGGCATCCTCGCACCAAATTGTGCGCTCACACCATAGCGGCATGCGCCAAAAAAAACGTCCAAGGAAGGAAGCACGCGATGAAGATGATCAAAGGGCCGGCGATATTCCTCGCTCAATTCGCTGGCGATGCGGCGCCGTTCAACTCGCTCGATGCGATGTGCGGATGGGCGGCCTCGCTGGGCTACAAGGGGATTCAGATTCCGAGTTGGGATGGACGGCTCTTCGATCTGAACAAGGCCTCGGAATCCCAGACCTATGCCGACGAGGTGAAGGGCGTTGCGGCGCGGCATGGCCTTGCGATCACCGAGCTTTCGACCCATCTGCAAGGCCAGCTCGTCGCCGTTCACCCGGCCTATGATGCGGCATTCGACGGCTTCGCAGCGCCGGAGGTGCGTGGCAACGCGAAGGCCCGCACCGAATGGGCCGTCGACCAGGTCAAGCGTGCCATCCTGGCGTCCCGGCGGCTCGGGCTCAGTGCCCAGGCGACGTTCTCCGGCGCGCTTGCCTGGCCCTACGTCTATCCTTGGCCGCAGCGTCCCGCCGGCCTGATCGAGACCGCGTTCGACGAACTCGCCAGGCGCTGGCGGCCGATCCTCGACCATGCCGACGAGCACGGTGTCGATGTCGCCTATGAGATCCACCCGGGCGAGGACCTTCACGACGGCGTCACCTACGAGATGTTCCTGGAACGGGTGAACAACCATCCGCGCGCGAACCTGCTCTACGACCCCTCGCACTTCGTGCTGCAACAGCTCAATTATCTCGACTACATCGACATCTACCACCAGCGCATCAAGGCGTTTCACGTCAAGGACGCCGAATTCAATCCGACCGGCCGCCAGGGCGTCTATGGCGGGTTCCAGAGCTGGGTCGACCGCGCCGGCCGCTTCCGCTCCCTCGGCGATGGTCAGGTCGATTTCGGCGCCATTTTCTCCAAGCTCACCCAGTACGACTACGACAGCTGGGCGGTGCTGGAGTGGGAGTGCGCCCTGAAACATCCCGAGCAAGGCGCGGCCGAAGGCGCCGAGTTCATCCGAAACCATATCATCCGGGTGACGGAGAAGGCCTTCGACGATTTCGCCGGCAGCGGCACGGATGCCGCTGCCAACCGCAAGATGCTCGGCATCTCCTGAACAGAGAGTGCAACATGGCGATCGAAGCAAGCAATGAAACCGGCGGCCATCGCCGCATCCGTCTCGGCATGGTCGGCGGCGGCCAGGGTGCCTTCATCGGTGCCGTCCACCGCATTGCCGCGCGTATCGACGACCAGTTCGAGCTGGTGGCCGGCGCGCTGTCGTCAGATCCAATTCGCGCCAAGGCCTCCGCAAAGGAGCTCGGCATCGCCGACGACCGTGCCTATGGCTCCTTCGAGGAGATGGCGCGGGCTGAAGCGGCAAGAGCAGACGGCATCGAGGTGGTCTCGATCGTGACACCCAATCACATGCACAGCCCGGTCGCGAAAGCCTTCCTCGAAGCCGGCATCCACGTCATCTGCGACAAACCGCTGACGACGACACTTGCCGAGGCCGAGGAACTGGTGGCGCTGGTCAGGAGGACCGGCAGGATCTTCGTCCTCACGCAGAATTACACCGGCTATCCCATGGTCCGGCAGGCGCGCGCGATGGTCGGGAACGGCGATCTCGGCGAGATCCGTCTCGTCAAGGCCGAGTATCTGCAGGATTGGCTGACCGAGCCATTGGAAACCACCGGCCAGAAGCAGGCGGCGTGGCGCACCGACCCCTCCCGGTCCGGCGCCGGCGGCTGCATCGGCGACATCGGCACCCATGCCTACAATCTGGCCTGCTTCGTCAGCGGGCTCGAGCTCGACGAATTGCTTGCGCAATTGTCGACCTTCGTCGAAGGGCGGCGGCTCGACGATGATGTCCAGATTCTCCTCAAGTGGAAGGGCGGCGCCAGGGGCATGCTGTGGGCGAGCCAGGTTGCCGTCGGCCATGAGAACGGGCTCACGCTGCGCGTCTACGGCAGCAAAGGCGGCCTCGAATGGGCGCAGGAGAATCCGAACCAGCTCTGGTTCACGCCCTACGGCAAGCCCAGGCAGCTCCTGGCCCGCGGCGGGGCCGGTGCATCGGGCGAGGCGGGTCGGGTCACCCGCATCCCATCGGGGCACCCCGAGGGCTACCTCGAAGGTTTCGCGACGATCTATGCCGAGGCGGCGCGTGCCATCCGCGCGGCAGCGGCCGGCGAAAAGCTGCATCCCGACGTCGTCTTCCCGACGGTCGAGGATGGCCTCGCCGGCGTGAAGTTGATCGATGCGGCGGTGAGGTCATCCGCGGGCAAGGGCGTCTGGGTTCGCATGACGTAAACGGCCGATGTGCATCCGACATCGGCACAATGCCGGGCCGAAAGGCGGGCAGGCCCGCGACAAGCCGGGCCATCCGGCGCGGTCAGAAGCGCAGGAACTCTTGCACCTGGTCGAAACTTGAATCAGCGGGCCAGCCTCGCCGCCGATCGCTGGCCTGCACGGCCCCGCCTCCAAGCCCCCCCATACCCCCCAGGGTGGGGCCGTGCTTCACAAGCAGGAGATGCAATTGTCCGAGCCGACCGAGCAAGAGATCACCGAACAAGAGATCAGAGAGTGCGCGCACCGCCTGTGGGAGCAGGCCGGCAAGCCCGAAGGCCGCGAAGACGAATTCTGGCACGCCGCCGAGCAGGAGCTGCGCAACGCGGACAAGTCGAACACGTTGCGGACGCCGGATACGTTGTGACCGACAGCAATTGCCCATTCTGCCAGGGACTGGGATGGGTCTGCGAAAACCATTCGCTCCGGGTCTGGAGCGAACAGCTCGGGGGCTGCCGTTGCGGTGAGGGCATGCCCTGCATCTGCAACACCACCGAAGATCCCGGGATACGCGTGGTGATCGTCCAGCCCGACACGACGTGGCACTGACGGCGTTGACCCGACGTGATGGTGCGCAGGGCTAACCAACCCTGCGCAGCGCATCGCGGGGAACAGACGACCCCGGCAATGAATTCAGTGTCTGACCAGCACGGGCCTTCAAGGCAATCCTTATCCCACGGCAGTGTCGGCGGTGGACGAGCAGAAAAAAATCGAGCACCAGATCGAATTCGCGACGCGAGCGGCCGCGCTGGTCAAGGACGAAACCACCGGCCAGCGCTTCAGGAGTTTTGCCGAGGAACTGAGGCGAAAGCTCCGCCGGCTGATGCGGCGCGGCCAGGTGCGCGCGCGTGCCTATGAGCTCTGGGAGCAGGCTGGCCGGCCTTCGGGTCGCGAGCTGGAGTTCTGGCTCGAAGCGGAACGGCAGATGGAGGTTGAACGCGAGGAGCGGAAGTCGTCCGACGCGTCGCCGAAACAATAGAAGCGGAGCTTGGAGCGGGCGTGGCAAGAAAAAAAGCCGCCGGGCTCTTCACCCTGGCGGCCTCGAAAAGTCTATAGCTGTTGATCGCCTCCGCAGCCTCGCGCGTACCGCCGTTACCTTGTTTGCGGCCATGCCCGGTCATCGTAGGCGCAGGCGCACGATTCTGCTGTGATCTGAAGCACACAGTGGAAAAGAGATGAGAGGGCAGCCGTGCGTGAAATCGGCCTCGTCGCCGCGCTCCCATATGCCTCTCTTGTGCAAGACGCGTCGTATCGCCACAGTGGTCCGAGGGGGGCCGTCGATGGATTGGGAGCGGGTGAGGATTTTTCTGGAGGTCGCGCGCGCCGGGCAGATCCTCAAGGCGTCGAAGAATTTGCGCCTGAACCACACCACGGTGGCGCGTCAGCTCACCGCGCTGGAGAAGAGCCTGAAGGCAAAGCTGCTGGAGCGGCACACCGCCGGCTGCACGCTGACCGCCGCCGGCGAGGCGCTGGTCCAGGCGGCCGAGCGCGCCGAAAGCGAGTTTCTCAAGGTCGGCGCCAGCATCGGCGGCAGCGCGGACACCATCAGCGGCACGGTGCGCGTCGGCGCGCCTGACGGCCTTGGCAATTTCTTCCTCGCCGAGCATCTCGGCGCACTGGCCGCGCGCCATCCGGGACTGATCATCCAGCTCGTGCCGCTGCCGCGCACCTTCTCGCTGTCGCGCCGCGAGGCGGATATCGCGATCACGCTGGACCGGCCGAAGCAGGGCCGGCTCATCCTGTCCAAGCTCACCGACTACAGCCTCAGCGTCTACGCCTCGAAAGCCTATCTGAAGCGCGAGGGACCGATCGAGACACAGGCCGATCTCGCCGGCCGCCTGTTCGTCACCCACATCGAGGATTTCGCCTACAGCCGCGCCCTCGACTATGCCGCAGCCCTCGGCCGCCTGATGTCCCGCCGCTACGAATGCGGCAGCATCGTCGCGCAGATCGAGGCCGTCCGCGCCGGCCACGGCATCGGCATCCTGCACGACTACGCCGCCAGCCGTTACCCCGAACTGCGCCGCCTGCTCCCCGAGGTGCGCTTCGTGCGGAGCTACTGGCTGACGTCACATCCCGACACGCACGGCATGCGGCGGGTGCAGGAGGTGCACCGGTTCATTGCGGCCTCGGTGAAGGCGGCGCGGGGGGCGTTTGAGGCGGGGTGAGGGGGCCATGGAAGCTGGGTGCTGTGTCTAGCGACTGCGATGATTGACCCTCCAGCCCCAATCCCGACCCTGTGTCGCCCTCCGTCAACCCCTCCCCACAAAAATATTCCACTTTACCGAAATTCGGTTTTATCGTATGTGTCGCTCATCCCGGCTCATCCAAGAGGGGCGATCCTGAGGTCGTCATTTTCGCGAGCCGGGCTTGCGGTGGACGCGGCAGCGTTGGCACGAGAGGTGCGGGCAGGGCGGGTAGTCCCTGTGAGCCCGAGGCTTCGTGCGGACGAGCGGCGCTGCTAGGTTCGTCTCGTCTGTAAGTTTCGCAGCTTCGTCGACAGGGCTGGAAATACTGCGGGCGACATGGCGGGCCGTGCGTACGGCAAAACCGTGTGGTCCTGGCCGTCGTTGCTACGGTCAAGCCGGATCGAAGATGTGCGCGAGCCCAACCGGGCAGACGGCATCATCCAATTCGAACGGCGAGGGAGGCCAAAGGAAAGTTCGGCTCCCGGGAGAGCACGGCATAAGCCGTCCGGCCACTGCGCAGGGAAGGCCGAGTGATCGGCGACACCTGTATGCTGCTGTGCGGTCTCCTTTGCGCATCATTCGCGCAGCGGACCGCGGGTGCCAGCCGGCACCCGGCCTTCCCTGTGCCCTCTTGGCTTGAAGAGGGTGGGAGATGAAGCAAAGCTCGGGCGAAACGCGCCGCGAGGTCGAAAAGCCATGCCCGCAACCACACACGCGGTGTCATCGCCCGGCTTGACCGGGCGATCCAGTACGCCGAGACGGCCGTGATTGAACCGAGAAGCCGCGGTGTACTGGATTCCCCGCATGCGCGGGGAATGACAGCGACACTGGAGAACAAGCTATCGCCTCACACGCCGTCACTGCGAGGAGCTCGCGACAAAATTGCGTAGCAATTTGCGCTGATGCGACGAAGCAATTCAAAGTCCCTCCGCGGAAAGATTCTGGATTGCTTCCGCCTTCGCCAAGGCTTCGGCGGACAAGTCGCTGCGCTCGCAATGACGATGTGGAGAGAGCGTGCGCCTCTCTCCACATCTTCCCGTGTCGCCCTGGGTCCCGGCTCTGCGCTGCAACGCTCAACGCGTTGCAGCTTGTCCGGGACGCGAGCATCCCCTCACACCCGATGCCACGCCGCCAGATTCCACGTGATGGTGTCCCAGCCGGAGATGTCGATCATCAAATTGTTGGCGCCGGCGTTGACGATGTGGCGCGAGAGCAGCGGCAGGAAGACGTTGGCCTCGCAGAAGATCTCGTCGACCTTCATCAGCAGCGCGGCGCGCTTGACGGGATCGAGCTCGTTTTGAGCGGCCTTGTAGGCCTTGTCGGCTTCGGGATCGGAATAGCGCGAATTGTTGCGGCCGAGCCATTTGTTGTCCTTGCTGGCAATCTCCCAGGACACGCACTGGTTCAGCAGGCGCTCCGGATCGGGTTGCGGCTGCGTCGTGTTGTACATCTCCATGTCGGCATAGAATTTCGAATAGGTATCGGGATTGCCGACGTCGGAGGAGAAGAACACCGAGGCGGTGACCGCCTTGATCTCGATGTCGATGCCGGCCTTCTCGCAGGCCTGCTTGATGATGGCCTGGGTCTTCTGGCGCGGGGCATTGGTCGAGGTCTGGAACACGTATTTGAGCTTCTTGCCGTCCTTCTCGCGGATGCCGTCCGCACCCTTCTTCCAGCCGGCTTCGTCGAGCAGCTTGTTGGCCTTGTCGATGCTGAATTCGTATTTCAGCTTCGGCGACTTGAACTGCTTGGGCGCGTTGACGAAGCTCGCGGTCGCGAGCGCGCCACGTCCGTAGATGAACTTCTGGATCGAATCGCGGTCAATCAACAGATTGATCGCACGGCGCACGGCGGGATCGGACAGCGTCGGGTGCTTGGTCTTGGCGTTCGAGCGCTCGCCGTCGACCTCGGTCCACGGGTCCGTCGTGTTGAGGATGATGAACTCGACGTTGCCGGACGGCGTGATGTCGAGCTTGCCCTTGCCGCCCGCCTCCATGCGCTTGAGCACCTCCTCCTCGACCTGCATGTTCCAGGCGAAGTCGTATTCGCCGGTCTGCAGCACGGTGCGCGCCGCGGATACGGCGTCGCCGCCGCCCTTGATCTCGAGCGTGTCGAAATGCGGCTGGTTCTTGATGTGGTAGTCGGGATTGCGCTCGGCGCGAATCAGGTCCCCGGGCTTGAACTCGAGGAATTTGTACGGACCGGTGCCGACCGGCTTCAGATTGCCCGGCGCTTCGCGCGACTTGGCGCCGACATAGTCGCCGAAAAGATGTCTTGGCAGGATCATCCCGACCGAGCCGACGAACGGATCGGCCCAGAACGGCGTCGGCGCCTTGAAGATCACCTTGACGGCGTAGTCGTCGATCTTCTCGACCTTGATGTCCTTGTAGGATCCGGTGGTATAGGCCGCTGTCGCCAGATCCGCGGCGTATTGCCAGGTGAAGACGACGTCGTCGGCGGTGAAGGGCTTGCCGTCATGCCATTTGACGCCTTGCTTCAGCTTCCAGATCACGGTCAGGCCGTCGGCCGAAAGGCCGCCATTGGCCTTGGTCGGGGTCTCGGCGGCAAGGCACGGAATCAGGTTGCCGTCCTTGTCCCAGCCGGCGAGCGGCTCGAAGAAGACGCGCGAAGCGATCTGGTCCTTGGTTCCGAGCGCGAAATGCGGATTGAGCAGCGTGGGCGCCTGCCACAGCAGGACCTTGAGCGTGCCGCCGCCGCCGGCCTTGGTCGGTTTGTACGGCAGGGTGGCATCCGCCATCGCGACGTCGTTCCAGACCAGGATCTGGCTCGCGATGGGAGCTGCTATACCGACCGCGGCCACCTTCTGGATGAACGAGCGCCGCGACAGCGTGCCTTGCTTCACCTCCGCGACCAGATTCCGGATGTCATTCTCGTTCATCAGACCCTCCACCCTTGCGTAGAAACGACGTCGGCTGCATGCGGCCTAGCTCAGCACGTCGGGCCCGGCGGTGTCAAAGATGCGGTTGCTTTCGCGCTGCGGCGTGCTGTCACCGGATGTTGGCCGCGCCGATCAGACGGCCTCGCGGCCGCCGTGAATTCATTTCGCGTTTGCTGCCGTATGGAGAAGGCGCGCCCGCCACCGACGCTCAATATGGATATCCATTTCATTGATTTCGGCCCGCGGAGAAGCGAATACGGTTCCACTCGATGCTTAGACCTTCGGAGACCAAGATGTCGCTTCGCTTCCCCCTGATCCTTGCAACCATCCTGGCCGCGTGGTCGGCGAATGCTGCGGCCGAGACCATCAAGATCGGCGTGACGCCGGGGCCGCATGCGCAGATCTTCGAGGCGGTGAAGCCGATCGCCGCCAGGCGGGGGCTCGACATCCAGCTCATCGAGTTCTCGGATTATGTCGTGCCCAACGCCGCGCTCGACGCCGGCGATATCCAGGCCAATTCGTTCCAGAACCAGCCTTACCTGGACAACCAGAAGGCCGACCGCGGCTACAAGATCGAGGCCGTCGGCCTCACCGTGAACTTCCCGATCGGCGTCTACTCGAAGAAGCACAAGGCCTTCGCCGACATTCCCGAGGGCGGCAAGGTCTCGATCCCGAACGATCCGACCAATGGCGGCCGCGTGCTGCTGCTGCTTCGCGACAAGGGCGTGATCAAGCTGAAGGACGGCGTCGGCTTCAAGCCGACGGTGCTCGACATCACCGAGAACACGAAGAAGCTGAAATTCATCGAGGTCGATGCGGCACAGGCGCCGCGAGCGCTGGACGATGTCGATGCCGCCGCGATCAACACCAATTATGCAACCCAGGCCGGCCTCGATCCCGTCAAGGATCCGATCCTGCGCGAGGATCCCAAAGGCCCCTACGTCAACCTGATCGCCGTGCGCGCCGCCGACAAGGACAAGCCCTGGGTCAAGATCCTCGTCGACAGCTATCACACGGCCGAAGTCAAGGAGTTCGTCCTCACCAAGTTCAAGGGCGCGGTGCTGCCGAGCTGGTAGGCAGTCTGCCCAGCTCCGACGCAGGAACGATCCGGCGGGCAGCTTGCGCATGAGCTTTGCGTATGAGCCTTGCGCAATGGCGGCTTGTCTGGAGCAGCAGTAACCGACATCATCGGCAGCCTGGCCATCCCAGCCCGACAGGGGTCGCATGAAACGCTTTGCAAATCTGAAACGCCTGGGCTTCTTCACGCGGCTTCTCGACGAGGCCCCGCCGGCCGACCGTTACCGCTTCGCGGCCGAGCAGATCGTGCGCGCCGAAAAGGCGGGGCTCGATTCCGCGTGGATCGCGCAGCATCATTTCCACGAGCGTGAAGGCGGCCTGCCGTCGCCCTTCACGTTCCTCGGTTACGTCGCCGCCCAAACCTCGCGCATCCGCCTCGGCACCGGCATCGTCACGCTGCCGCTGGAGAACGCGGTGCGGGTGGCGGAGGACGCCGCGGTGCTCGATCTCATCTGCAACGGCCGCTTCGAGCTCGGCGTCGGCACCGGCGGCAATCCGTCGGCCTTCGCCGCCTTCGGCCTCGACAGCGCCCAGCGCAACGAGATTTTTGCGCGCAATCTGGAGGTGGTCCGCACTGCCCTGGTCGGCAAGCCGCTCGATGGCGGCGATACGATCTACCCGCAGCGGCCGCAACTGGACAAGCGCATCTGGCAGGCGACCTTCTCGGTCGCCGGCGGCGCCCGGGCCGGCAAGGCGGGCGATGGCCTGTTGCTGTCGCGCACCCAGCCGCGCACCAGGGAGGCGCCGAAGGCCACGCTCGCCGAAATCCAGAACCCGGTGATCGATGCCTATCTGGAAGCGCTGCCGAAGGGAGCCGAGCCGCGCATCATGGCCTCGCGCAGCGTCTTCGTCGCCGACGACCACGGCGAAGCGATGCGCCTTGCGGATATCGGGCTGCGCCGCGCGCTGCCGCAATTCCTCAAGGGCGGCCACGCCAAGCCGGGCGAGACGCTGGAGGAGATGATCACCGCGTTCGACACCCATGTCGGTGATGCCGACCACGTCATCGCCTCGCTGCGTGCCGACGCGACGCTGGAGCGAGTGACCGATCTCGTCTTCCAAGTGCATTCGGTCGACGCGCCGCATCCCCATGTCCTGCGCTCGATCGATCTGGTCGCGGAGAAGGTTGCCCCGGCGCTGGGCTGGACCCGGACGGCACCCGAAGTGGCGCTGGCGGGTTGACCGGAAGTGAAGAGCATCGCGTTGCACGAGGCTGAATGATGAGTACGCAGGATATTATCGACACGCTCGCCGGGATCGAGCCGGGCTCCGCTCTCGATGCCATCCGCGCCCGCCGCCTGCAGGCGCGTGAGAATGCGCAGAAGAGCTATCTCTCCCTGTTCGAGCCGATCGACGCGAGCGACTTTTCGCTGGCCGAACGCGCCGCGGTCGCTGCCTTCGTGACCGGACTTCATGGCGAATCCCCGGTCGCCGCCTTCTATCGCGAGAAGCTAACGGCAAACGCCGATGGCGCCCGTCTGCTGGAGGCGATCGACGCCGAGATCGCGCAGGGCAGGACCTCGGGTCCCTATGGCTCGTATCCGGCCGGCCCGCTGTCGATCGAGAACACTGCCGGCCTGATCTACCACGTGAGCGCGGCGAGCAAGCCGGCGCTTGGCGCCCGACTAGCAGCCGCCCTCGAACATGCGCATCTCCTGGTGTTTCGTCCGCGCGATGCCGCCTCCGCCGACATGAAGGCGCTGCTGGACGCCGGCTGGTCGGACACCGGCATCGTCACGTTCTCCCAGCTCGTCGCGTTCCTGTCGTTTCAGTTGCGCGTCGTCAGCGGCCTGCGCACGCTCGCCGCAGTGAACGCATAAGAGGAGGCTGTATCATGAGCGCCACCGTCAATCCCCCCGTCGTCTTCACCCAGGACGAACTGGGTTGGGTGTCGTGGATCGATCCGCTGCCCGAGGCCGAGCTGACCGAACGGCACTTCAATGGCCTGGTCGATCGCGCCCGCGCCAAGTCGGACTATTTCCGCCTCCTGGTGCGCGATCCCGAAGTGCTGGAGGCCCGCACCAAAACCGACAAGGACATCTTCTACAATGTCGCCGACGGCCTGCCGCGCGCCGAGCGCGAGCTCGCGGCGGCTGCGACGTCGCGCTACAATGGCTGCATCTATTGCGCCTCCGTGCATGCGCGCTTTGCCAGCACCTATTCCAAGCGCCGTGACGACGTGCAGCGCCTGCTCAACGAAGGCATCAAGGCCGATCTCGGCGAACGCTGGAACGCAGTGGTCAAGGCCTCCGTGGCACTGTCCGCGACGCCGATCTCATTCGGCCCTGACAATATCGCCGAGTTGCGCCGCGCCGGGCTCGACGATGCCGAGATCGTCGACGTCATCAACGGCGCGTCGTTCTTCAACTGGGCGAACCGGCTGATGCTGTCGCTCGGCGAGCCCTCGAAATAGGCAATCTCAGCGGCACGAGAATTGCTGCTTGTTCAACACCTGAGTGGATGGAGCCGTGCATGAGCAACATCGATCGTCGTACCCTGGTCAAGGGCTCGCTGACCGCCATCATGGCGGGAGCAGCCTTCTCGCGCGCCGCCATCGCACAGGCGTCCGAGCCGATCGTGCTCGGCGTCAGCGGTCCGCTCACGGGACCGAACGCGCAATATGGCATGCAGTGGAAGCAGGGCTTTGATCTCGCGCTCGACGAGATCCTGGCTGCCGGCGGCATCAACGGGCGCAAGCTCGCCTACCAATTCGAGGACAGCCAGAGCGATCCGCGCCAGTCGGTGGCGATCGCCCAGAAGTTCGTCTCCGATCCCCGCATCGTCATGGAGCTCGGCGACTTCTCCAGCCCCGCCTCGATGGCGGCCTCGCCCATCTACCAGCGCGGCGGCCTCGTGCAGTTCGGCTTCACCAATTCGCACCCCGATTTCACCAAGGGCGGCGACTTCATGTGGAGTACCTCGGTCAGCCAGGCCGACGAGCAGCCGCTGCTGGCGGCCTATGCGGTGAAGCGTCTCGGCCTGAAGAAGCTCGCGGTGTTGCACCTCAACACCGATTGGGGCCGCACCAGCCGCGACTATTTCGTCAAGGCGGCCAAGGAATACGGCGCCGAGATCGCGGTGACCGAGGGCTACATCGCGGAGGAGCGCGACTTCCGCTCCACCCTGGTGCGCGTGCGCGACGCTGGTCCCGACGGGCTGATCCTGATCTCCTATTATTCCGACGGTGCGCTGATCGCGCGCCAGGCCCGTCAGGTCGGCCTTAAGCAGAAGATGTGCGCCGCAAGCTCGGTCTACTCGCCGAAATTCATCGAGCTCGGCGGCGAGGCGGTCGAGGACGTTCATCTCGGCACCCGCTACTTCCCGCAGGATCCCAGGCCCGAGGTGCAGAAGTTCATCGCGGGCTTCAAGGCGAAGTATGGCGGGCAGGAGCCCGACGCCTTCAACGCCTATTCCTATGACGCGATGAACATGGCTGCCGCCGTGGTGAAGATCGGCGGCACCGATCGCCGTGCCATCCGCGATGCTTTCGCCAAGGTGAAGGACGTCTCCAGCGTGATCTTCGGCGCCGCGACGTTCGACGTCGAGAGCCGCCGCGTCAAGGGCGCGATGAACGCCGAGCTGGTCGTGCGCAAGGGCCAGTTCGCGCTGTGGGACGGCAAGCCGAGCTGACCTGATGGCCGGAGCAGCCGCTCCGGCCGCCTTCCTTTCACTGCGGGGACCAGCGTTTGTCTTCCTGGCTCGACTACACCATCAACGGGCTGATCGTCGGCAATGTCTACGCGCTCGTTGCGGTCGGGCTTGCGCTGATTTTCGGCGTCAGCCGACTGATCAACTTCGCGCAAGGCTCGATCTATCTCGTCGGCGCCTATGTCGGTTGGGTGGCGGTGGTGCAGCTGCATACGCCGCTGCCACTCACCATCATCGTAGTCGCCGCGGCGGCTGCAATCGTCGGGCTGATCATCGAGCGGTTCGGCCTGCGGCCGCTTCAGAACTCCGTGCGCATTGCGCCGCTGCTCGCGACCATCGGCATCAGCTTCGTGCTCGATCAGCTCGTGATGCTGACCTTCTCACCCAACCCGCGCGCGCTGCCGAGCCAGTTGCCCGATATCCGCTTCCAGGTCGGTGGTGGGACGATCGGACCGCTCGATCTGCTCATCGCCGGCGTTGGCCTCAGCAGCGCGCTGCTGCTGTTCGTGTTCCTGCGTTACACTAAGCTCGGCTGGGCGGTGCGGGCCACCGCGCAGGACCGCGACGCCGCCATGCAGATGGGCGTCGACGTCAACCGCGTCAATCAAGCCGTGTTCGGCATCGCGGCGGCGCTCGGGGGCGTGTCGGGCCTGCTGGTCGGCATGTACTACAACCAGATCGATACCGCGATGAGCCTTCAGGCGACGCTCAAGGGCGTGGTCGCCGAAGTCGTCGGCGGCGCCGGCAACGTGCCGGGCGCGGTGATCGGCAGCTTGCTGCTGGGGCTGGTCGAAAGCTACGGCGTTGCCGTGCTCGGCACCAGCTACCGCAATCTGTTTGCCTTCCTGCTGCTGGTCGTCGTGCTCGTGCTGCGGCCGAACGGCCTGTTCGTCAGCGCGCGGCAGGCGCCGCCCGAGCCGCTCACCGGCACCTTCATCGCCCCGAGCCGCCCGGTGCGCATTCCGAGCTGGGCGTTACTCATTGCCGCTGGCGGGTTTGCGATCCTGCCGCTGCTCCCGGTGTCCTTCTACGTGCTCCAGACCCTGATCAACGCCTGGCTGCTCGGAATGCTCGCGCTCAGCCTGACGCTGGTTGCGGGCACGATGGGCCAGGTTTCGCTCGGTCATGCAGCGCTGCTCGCGATCGGCGCCTACACCTCCGCGCTGCTGTCGCTGACATTGGCCGTTCCGGTCGGCCTTGCCATCATCGGCGGAGGCCTGATGAGCGCGGCGCTCGGCACGCTGTTGATCTCGCCGTCGTTCCGCCTGCGCGGACACTACGTGTCGATCGCGACGCTCGCCATCGGCGAGATCGTGGCACTGGTGATCTTGAACTGGGAGAGCGTCACGCGCGGGCCGATCGGCATCTCCGGCATCCCGCCGCTGTCGCTGTTCGGCTACGATCTGATCAGCCCGGCGTCGGTCTACTGGTTCAGCCTTGGCGTGATGATCGTGCTCGCGCTGCTGCAGGGACGCTTGCTTACCTCGCATCTCGGCCGCAGCTTCCGCGCCATCCGCGACGACGACATTGCGGCGCGCGCCTACGGTCTCAGTCTGAACCGCTACAAATCGCTGGCCTTCATCTTCGGTGGCTTCGCCGCCGGCATCAGCGGCGGCATCGCGGCGCATCTGTATTCCTACATCAACCACGAGACCTTCAACACCCAGCAATCGATCCTGGCGCTGACCGTCGTCATTCTCGGCGGCCTCGGCAACGTCGTCGGCGCGATTGTCGGGTCGCTCGCGCTGGTCGGGCTGCCCGAAGTGTTCCGGATCGCGGCGGAGTATCGCATCCTGATCTACGGCGTCGTGTTGCTGCTGCTGGTGCGGTTCAGGCCGCAGGGTCTGTTGGGGACGGTGTGATGGCGGAGCAGCTCAACTCGATGCTGTCCTTGCGGGGGCTGACGCGGCGCTTCGGCGGTCTCACCGCGGTCGACGCCATCGATCTCGATCTCGCCAAAGGCGAGCTCATCAGCATCATCGGCCCGAACGGCGCCGGCAAGACGACCTTGTTCAATCTCGTGACCGGGCTCGACCGGCCCGATGCCGGCACAGTCAGCTTCGAAGGGCGGGACGTCACGGGTCTGGCGCCGGAACGACTCGCGGCCGAAGGCATCGCGCGCACGTTTCAGCTCGGCCGCGTCTTCGGCAATCTCAGCGTCATGGACAACGTCCTGATCGGCGCTCACACGCGGCTGCGCGCGGTGAAGCCGGCCGTGCCGGTGATCGGCCCGCTGCTGGAGCTGGGTCTCGCGCTGCTGCGCCCCGCGAGCGTCAAGGCCGAAGAGGAGCAACTGCGCGAGGAGGTGAAAGCCATTCTCGTCCGCTTCGGCGAGCGGCTGCTGCCGCGGATCGACCAGCCGGCCTATAGTCTCTCCTATGCCAACCGCCGCCGTGTCGAGATCGCGCGTGCGCTCGCGCTGAAGCCGCGCCTGCTTCTGCTCGACGAGCCGACCGCCGGCATGAATCCGACCGAGACCGCGGAGATGCAGGGTCTCGTCTCCGAGCTCAAGGCGGAAGGCCTGACCATTCTCCTGATCGAGCACAAGCTGGAGATGGTGATGCGCCTGTCCGACCGCGTCATCGTCATGGACGAGGGCAAGAAGATCGCGGAAGGGCCGGGCGAACAGGTGCGGGGCGATCCCAAGGTGATCGAGGCCTATCTCGGCCACGGCCTCGCGACAAAGCAGGAGAGCGCCGCATGACGAACGTTTCTCCCGAACCGCTGCTGGCGCTGTCGAACGTCAACACCTTCTATGGCCAGGCCCAGGTGCATTTCGACCTCTCGATATCGGTCGCACGCGGTCACATCGTCTGCCTGCTCGGCGGCAATGCCAGCGGCAAATCGACCACGATGAAGATCATCCTCGGCCTCGTAAAGCCGCGCTCCGGCGAGGTGAGCTTCGACGGCGCCTCGCTGCTCGGCCTCTCCACGCCGCAGATCGTCCGCCGCGGCATCGCCTCGGTGCCGGAAGCGCGGCGGCTGTTCGCGGACATGAGCGTGCGCGAAAATATCCTGATGGGAGCCTTCGTACGCAGCGACAGCGAGGCGATCGCGCAGGACCTCGACAAGATGCTGACGCTGTTTCCGAAGCTCGGCCAGCGGCTATCGCAGCGCGCCGGCTCGCTCTCCGGCGGCGAGCAGCAGATGGTGGCGATGGCGCGGGCACTGATGAGCAGGCCGCGGATGATCGTCATGGACGAGCCGACCATGGGCCTGTCGCCGCTCTATGTCGACCGCGTGCTGGAGCTGATCCGCACCATCAACCAGGAAGGCGTTTCGGTGTTCATGGTCGAGCAGAACGCCAGCCTCGCACTCGAGATCGCGCATGAGGCCTATGTGCTCCAGACCGGCAAGATCGTGCTGTCAGGCCCGGCGCGGGCGCTAAAGGATGACCCCCGCATCCGCGACGCCTATCTCGGCGGCTCGGAGGCCGCCTGACGTTCAGGCCGAAGCCGCGCTCCGCGCTGGCTCTGCCGGCAGATCATCGCCATTGGGATCGCCAGGGGCCGTGGCCCAGGCCAGCTCGACCAGCGTCACGATCCGGCGCCCACCGCCATCGAGCTGGACCACGATCAGGCCCTGCTCCTCCATATAGCCGAGCAGCCGCTGCGCCCTTCGCAGCGAATGCGAACCATAGGCCCGCGCGATTGCGGCGTCACCGGGACACGGCCAGCCTTCCTTCGCGGCACGCGCGATCATCATGAACACGCCTTGCATGTCGTCGGGCAGGATCGAGGCGCGCAGCGACACGTCCTGCCATGCGTCGTCTTCGGCATGTTCGGCGCCGAGCCCTGCGCGCGCGCGCGTCAGCATGCGGCGGAATTCGTTGAGATCGGGCACGGCCGCGCCGAGTCCCTCGATGCGGCAGCGGACCACGAACTCCTGATAGAGCACGCCGATGGCGCGGAAGCCGGCGTCGGGTTCGGCGAGCACGGCACGCAGCGTACGATCCACGCGCTCGCGCCGCTCCGCGAGCTCCTCGGCGCTGACCGCCGCGTCGGTCATTTTGGGCGGGATCTCCGGCGCTGCGGCCTTCGCGGCGCGGAGCTGCTCGAGCAGATCCGGCGCCGGCCGCCGCTGCGGCCGGCTGGCATCGGGCGGCGGGGCGGCCAGGATCACCGCGCGCATGTCCTCGAGCGCGGCCTCCGGCAACGGCATCAGCCGCGGTGTGGAATTGCGCGGGCTGGTCGCGGTCGGGCCGATGTTCAGGCGTAGCGGACGGCGCGCCAGCGCAGGTCCCAGTGCCATGAACTGTCCGCGCTCGAGGTCGCGAAAGGCTTCGGCCTGCCGCCGTTCCATGCCGAGCAGATCGGCGGCACGCGCCATGTCGATGTCGAGGAAGGTCCGGCCCATCAGGAAGTTGGAGGCTTCCGCCGCGACGTTCTTGGCGAGCTTCGCCAGCCGCTGGGTCGCGATGATGCCGGCGAGACCACGCTTGCGGCCGCGGCACATCAGATTGGTCATCGCGCCGAGCGAGAGTTTTCGCGCCTCATCCGAGACTTCGCCTGCAACCGCCGGAGCGAACAGCTGCGCCTCGTCGACGACCACCAGCATCGGATACCAATGGTCGCGGCTGACGTCGAACAGGCCGCCGAGAAACGCAGCCGCACGGCGCATCTGATTCTCCGCGTCGAGGCCTTCGAGATTGAGCACGGTAGAGACGCGATGCAGCCGCGCGCGCTCTCCGGCGACCTGAAGGCCGCGCTCGGTGTGATCCTCGGCCTCGATCACGAGATGGCCGAAGTGCTCGGCGAGCGTGACGAAATCGCCTTCGGGGTCGATGATGGCCTGCTGCACCCAGGGCGCGCTCTGCTCCAGCAGCCGTCGCAAGAGATGCGATTTGCCGGAGCCCGAATTGCCCTGCACGAGGAGGCGGGTCGCCAGGAGTTCCTCGAGGTCCATGGCGGCCGGGGCGCCCGCCGTGGTCTGCCCCATCTCGATCGCAACCGTCATGTCCCGACTCAAGTCCCCGTCATCTGCGGACAGGGGCTTATCAACCCTGCCGCGGCGCGTCGAGCGGCACGGGACGGATCATGCAGCGTTGCCCACGGCGGCGTTCAAGCGCATTGGATTGCCGTAGATGTGCGGGGATGCAACGTTTTCGCAAAATGGCAACCGGGTTCTGACCGGATGCGCCGGTTCCGGCTCTTTGGGCCGGATTCGATGACGAAGATCAAATCCATCCGGGCCCCTGCCTGCTAATCGAGCCGCATGAGCTTCCTGACCCTCTTCGGAGCGACCTACGTCCTGCTGGCCGTGCCCGGGCCGACCAATACCTTGCTCGCGACCTCGGGCGCCGGGATCGGCGTTGCGCGCTCGCTTCGTCTGCTCATCGCCGAGCTCGCCGGCTATCTGTTGGCGATTGCCCTGCTGCGGCTGGCCCTCGGCTCCGTCGTCAGCGACATCCCGATCGCGGCGCTCGTACTTCGCGTCGCGGTGACCGTTTACATCCTGTGCCTTGCCTTCATGCTCTGGCGGGTCAACACGCGCGAGCTGCGCGATGGCGCGCCGGTGACGTTCGGCCAGGTGCTGCTTGCCACGCTGCTCAACCCGAAAGCGCTCGTCTTCGCTTTCCTGCTCCTGCCGCTCGAGGCCGGGCCGCTCGAGCTATTGCCCTGGTTCGGCGTGATCGCGCTTCAGATTCTCACGGCTGGCGCTGCGTGGATCACTCTGGGCGCAACGCTCGGCCGCGGCGCCCGTCGCCTCGGGCATCCCGACCTGGTCCCGCGCGCCGGCGCGGTCACGCTTGTGGCGGTGACCGGCCTCGTCTGGCTTCAATCGTTCCTGACGGCTTGAAGCGTCGAAACGGCGCGCTTATTGCGCGCCGGATCCGCCCTGCACGATCTTCTCGTTCAGCTTCTGGTCCACGGTGTCGACCGTGCGGTCGATCTCGGGATTGGGCACGCCGAGCTGATGCGAGATCAGCTTCACCAGCAGATCGACGCGCTCGATGAAGGGCGCGCCGCTCGCGACCGCGCGCGCCGCCGACGACGGCTTGAGCAGGCTTTCGGCGGCCTTGGCGTATTTCGCGAACGGCACCTGGTCCTGCGGATCGGCGCCGAGGCGGCGCGCGATGGCATCGACATGATCGTAGATCGTCTGCGAGCGCTGGAGGTCGCCGTGCACGGCGTCGCGGATCGACTGCGGCTCGCTCGGCGTGATGCAGCGGTAGTTGCCGGTCAGCAGCATCGACCATTTCGCCAGCGGCACGAACAGGGACTCGAACACTTTCAGCTTCACCGGCACGTCGTGACCGTCGAGCGTCACCGCGTCGATGTCAGCCTCCAGCTCGCGCAGCACCTTGTTGTGCTTCTCGTCGGCGAAAACCGACGCCTTGAAATTGGTGGGCAGGCCGACATGCAGCACGTTCGCGGCTTCTTCCGGCGGACGGAAGGCCTGCGGGTCGGGTGAGCACAGCGTCACGAGGCCCGGCTCGAACCGCTCCCACACCTGTGCATTGGTGTAGGCCTCTTCGAGGTCCATGTCGGCGAGCGCCGGGATCCGCTTCAGATAGGGCAGCGGCGGCATGTTCATGATCGACAGGCACGGCAGCTTCGCTGCGGCGATCTTGACCATGAGCACGCGCACTGTGTGGTTGGTATATTGCGGCTCCTGCATCGCAAGGCCGACCAGGTCGTAGCGGGAGAGATCGACATTGGCGGGGGTCACGGCGTCGAGCTTGCCGGGCAGGTTGCGCGAAAAAATCGCCCGATGCACCGCCTCGTCACGCAATTTGATGCGCACCTCGGTACCTTCGCGGTTGATCAGCTCCGCGGTCTTGGCGCGGCAGACCAGGGTCACGTTGTGCCCCGCCATCAAGAGCTTCGTGCCCAGCAGCGAGCCGTAAGAAGCCCCGAGAATCAATATGTTGCGCGCCATGCTCCGTCCCTTTGACAATGTATGCGATTTTTCAGCCCCGGCCGTCATCCGCGGGCGAGTTGCCGGCATGTAAAGCGAAGTGCGCGGGGATGGCAACTGGGATAATGCATACAAGGAGCTGCCGGGATCCAGGTTGCCCCGCACCTGGTTGCCCGCACTTGGCAGCTCGCACCGTCCCGGATCAGGCTGGGCCGTTCGGGCTCCGCAAGGTGGTTGTGGTGCCACCAGTCAACTCGCAAGAATATTCTTCCTTGGCGAAATTCGGAATTGCGGCATAGGTCGCCTGGCCGGACGAATAAGGCGGTCCGCGAGCCGGTCGAAACGCGGGGCCGGGCCTGCGGTCATACGACGGTGACAAAGATGTGCATCTCGCCGGCGGCGTCGCGGCCCGCGTCTCAGCCCTGGCTCGCCATTCGCGCGCGGTCGAGATGCCCTTCGATCTTCGGGCGGTCACGGGTGCGCTCGAAACTAGTGCACAGCAGTTCCGTTTCTTCGAGCGAGACAGGAGCGCGATACAGCCGGCACATGAATTCGGCGCTTGCGCGTCCCTTGCCGGTGCCCGGGCCGCGCTCGGCGAGAAACATGCAGTCCCGGCAGATGCTGGCATCGAGCCGCTGATGCGCTGCATCGAGGTGATTGAGGACTTGGCGGAGCGAGTCGCGCAGCCTGACGCATTCGTCGGTCCCGAGCGCCGTAACCGCATTCACCACGTGATTGATCGGGTCGTGCTGACTGAGGCATTTCTCGCCCTGGGCGGTGACGTGCAGGACGACGGAACGCTTGTCCTCGTGCGACGGCTTCCGCACCAGAAACGACCTGCTCTCCAGCGTCTTCACGATCTGCGACGCAGTCGCCCTGGTCGCGCCGATGAAGCCGGCGAGCGCGGACGGCGTGCGCGAAAACCTGTTGGCGCGGCCGAGAAAACGCAGCGCCATCCATTCCCGATCGCGCAATCCATGCTGATTGCCTTCGAAATACCAGGCCCTCGCCGCCTGAACCAGCAGCTCGACGGCCTCTCGTGCCAACGGCATGGATCTACCTCGTCCCCGGAACTTCGTCCGCGGCGTTCCGAAGCCGCGATGCGCCATGGCTCACGGATTCGTCGAGAGACACCGGACGGCTGAAGATGTCCGATGAGCAAATCGTGTCCAGCTCTAGCGTCGTCGCCACATGGGAGCCCGAGTCGCCGCCGCGAGCAGACGATGGATCGGAGTAGTTCAACCGAGGCCCCTAAAGTTCAAGTCACGAGCAGACGTTTCTTGTATCAACCAAAACGATGACTGAGCTTCTCAACAAAATCAAGTCAAGACACTCGCGCAGATCGATGTCGTTGCAGCCGAATGTAACGTTCAAGACAATCTCGCTCACCAGAACACATGATGGTGAACGCGGTGAACGCCATACGTTTCGCGACGAGCAGCATGTACGCAACTATGCGACGGTTTGATTGCACGGCGCGTGATTGTCTGTCGTTGATGCAAGTTGATCGAAGCTTGTGCATGACGACGGCGTATATCGCCGGGTCATCCACAACTAGTACGATCCGTCGTGGAGCGACAAGGGGAACTCACAGGAAATGCACGCGGCGGTTGTTGTAGATCTTGACCCGAATCGCCCCCTTCCATCGCCACCGTCCCATCCTCTCACCCGAACGGTGGAACGTGCGGACGATGGAAATCACAGGCAGCCATGTGCGTGCATGCGCTGGAAGCGTGGGCGCATGCGCAATCGTCTGTCGATAACGAGGAGCGATGGGCGAGGGCGTGGCGCGCCGGCCAGACCTCTCGACCTGCTAGTCGCCCCTGAGCATGTCCCGGAGCTCGCGGAACGGATCGGCGCTCGGAGGAGCCGAAGTGTCTTGCCGCATCGCGCCGTAGATTCTCGGAACCATGTCGACCGCCTGGTCGAGGCCCGAATCACGTCCCGTCTGATATCCGCCCATCAGGCGAAGGTCGCGCGTATCTTCGTACTTGGCGATCATGGCGCGCAGCTTGCTCACCAATTCGCGCTCCTCGGGGTCCCAGACGTTATGGGCGAGGCGCGACACCGAGGCCAGAACGTCGACGGCCGGATAGCGCGCCTGATCGGCGATGTGCCTGGAGAGCACGATGTGCCCGTCGAGCGTGCTGCGGATGGTGTCGGCGATCGGCTCGTTGTGATCGTCGCCATCGACCAGCACGGAGAAGATCCCGGTGATCGTGCCGCTACCTTCCTCGCCGGGGCCGGCGCGTTCCAACAGGCGCGGCAGATCAGTGAAAACCGTCGGTGCGTAACCGCGCGCGACCGCGGGCTCGCCGGCGGCCAGCGCGACCTCGCGGGCGGCGTGGGCGAAACGGGTGATCGAATCGACCATCAGCAGGACCGATTCGCCGCGGTCGCGGAAATATTCGGCGACCGCCATGGCCGTCTTCGGCGCCAGCCGCCGCATCATCGGGCTTTCGTCACCCGTCGACACGATGGTTACGGCGCGCTGACGATCATTGCCCAGCACGTCCTCGATGAACTCGCGCACCTCGCGGCCCCGCTCGCCGACCAGCGCCAGCACGACGGTGTCGAAACCCTGGCTGCGGGCGAGCATCGCAAGCAGCGTCGATTTGCCGACGCCGGAGCCGGCAAAGATGCCGACACGCTGACCGGCGCAGATCGGCGCGAACAGATCGATGACGCGCACTCCGGTGCGCAGCGGCTTGTGCACGCGTGCGCGCTTCATGGCCGACGGCGCCTCAGCCTCCGCCGAGACCGCCCGGGGTCCCGGGGTGAGGGGGCCGAGCCCGTCCAGCGGTGCGCCGAGGGCGTTGATGACGCGGCCCTTCCAGCTCGGATCGGGGGCAAAGGACAAGGGCGGCATCCGGTAGGCGACCGAGCCGAGGCCGCCGGCAAATTGCCGGTCGAACGGCTTGGCAACGATGCCCTCGCTGTCGATCCGCACCACTTCGCCGATCTGGGCCTTGCCGCCCGAATCGACGCCGATGAGCTCGCCGAGCCTGACGAAGCGCGACAGGCCGGAGACACGGAAATGCGTCGGCGCGATCTCGGAGATCGCGCCGCTGACGCTTGCCAGGGGAGTGTTCTGCTGAAGCTCCAGCAGCGCCCACTCGAGTTGCCGAAGAGCGTTCAAGGTATCAGTCCAACCTCAAAGTCAGTTCGCGCGAGGCGCGGGCTATTTGCCGGGTTCGCCCAGCGTCCGGATGGCATTCTGCAGCGAGCTCTCGGTGCCCTCGATCATCGAATTGGCGCCGTCGAAGGCGCGCGAGGCCGCGATAAGCTTGGTCAATTCCATCATCGGGTTGGCGCCGGAGCCCTCGACGTAGCCTTGCTTGAAGCCGTCGCGGGAGAAGTCGGCGATGGCGGTCGCGGGCCGGTCCGGCGTCACGCCGGAATTGCCGTAGCGCTCGAGATTGGCGTCAGTGGGAATGTTGAACAGGCCGATGGTGCCGATCTCGTTGTTGTCCTGGGTGATCGCGCCGTTGCGCGCGATCGAGATCGGTCCGCCGTTCGGGTCCAGCGTGATCTGCGCGCCGCCGGAATCGACGACGGGGAAGCCGCTCACGGTCTGAAGGTCGCCGTTGGAGGCGATCTGGAGCCGGCCGTCCCGGGTATAGACCGTGCCGTTGGGACCGGCGAAGGCTATCCAACCCTGTCCGACCACGGCGACGTCCAGCGGGTTGCCGCTTTCGGTGATGTTGCCCATCTCGCGGGAGATGATGTTGTCGCCGGGCGAGGAGAAGGCAACGGGGTTCGGGCCAGCCTTGGACAGCACCGTTTCGAACTTCACCACGTCGGTGCGGAACGCCGCCGTGTTGACGTTGGCGACGTTGTTGGCGATCGTCTGGAGACGCCTTTCGAGCGCGACCTGCGCCGACAATCCCACATAGAGGGCCGATTGCATGAGCTACTTTCCGAGCCGGAGGGACTGAAGTTTCGAGAGCATGTCGATATCCATGCCGGCCGAGGATGCGCCGCCGATCAGGACCAGCGCGGGACTGGTCGAGCCGTCGCTCTGGGCCCGGGTCGCATCCCACATCGCCGCAAAGCGCTGCACGAACTTGGTGACCTTGGCCGGGTCCTGGAAATCGGTGAGCTTGACCCTGTTGGTGATCATCTTGGCCTGGGCGTCGATGTCGGCCGCGCTGATCGTCGAGGGCAGGCCGAGCGCGGTCTGAACCACCTGCGTCAGCGCCTTGTCCGCGAGGACCTGGTAGGCGGTCGTGATCGTGGATGCTTTGCGGGTGAAATAGAGCGCCAGCCGCAGGCCCTCGTTCTGGTCGCCGGCCTTCTGCTCCATCGTCTGCGTGACATAGTGGGTCGCCGTCCCGGTCGTGGCCTGGGCGGTCTTCGTCGCATTGCTGCCGAGCGCGGCGAAATTGAAGGCGGTGGCGAATTCCCGGTAACGCGTGTCGGTCAGCTTGTTGGCGAAGGTGTTCTTGTTCGCGACGCCCTCGGTCAGCACCTTGCGCATGAACGCTTTGGCATAGGTCATGTCGCTGAGGCCGTAGGCCTTCATCGCGTAGGAGTAGAGGCGATAGTCCTTCAGGAAGTCGTCGATCGTCTTCACGTTGCCGATATGGCTCAGGAAGTAATCGGTCTCGCGGCTGACATCCGGCTGTCTTGCGACCTGCGTCAGCGACTTGCCCATGTCCCTGGTCAGCCTGGTGTAGTCCGCGATGGTGGATAGCATGACACGCGCCCTCTCTGGCCGCTGTTGCGACGCCGTCCCAAGCTGCCGCCAATTGCTTGCGTGAGGCTGGCGATGCGGGAAGCCAGCTTCGCGCAAGGCTCGCCGACTAGATATTCCCGGTGGGATCGGCGATGGAGTGGCGCGTTGCTCAGTTTCGTGGGGATTTTCATCACGGTGGCGGCGCTGCTCGGCGGATTTGCCGCCATGGGCGGGCATCTGGCCGTGCTCATGCAGCCCTGGGAGTTCGTGATCATCATGGGGACCGCGGTCGGCACCTTCATCGTGGCCAATCCGTGGAAGACGGTCGTGGACACCGGGGTGGCCTGCATGCAGGCCGTCACCGGCGCGGTGCCCGGCCAGCGCTACTACCTTGATCTGCTCGGGGCACTTCACGCCCTGATGCGCGAGCTTCGCGGCAAGGGCCGCAACGAAGTCGAGGCGCATATCGACGATCCCTCGTCATCCGAGATCTTCAAGGCGTTCCCGAGCGTGCTCGCGGATCCCTCGCTGCTCCAGTTCATCTGCGACTATGTTCGCCTCATCATCATGGGCAACGCGCGCACACATGAGATCGAAGCGTTGATGGACGAGGAGATCCACACCATCGTGAAGGGCAAGCTGGCGCCCTATCATGCGCTGGTGACGGTATCCGAGGCGTTGCCGGCGCTGGGCATCGTCGCCGCCGTGCTCGGCGTCATCAAGGCGATGGGCGCGCTCGACCAGTCGCCCAAGCTGCTGGGCGGCTTCATCGGCGCGGCCCTGGTCGGCACCTTCGCCGGCATCTTCCTGTCCTACGGCGTCCTTTCGCCCTTCGCGATCAAGATCAAAATGACGCGCGAGAAGAAGTGCCGGCCCTATATCATCGTCAAGCAGACGCTGCTGGCGTTCATGAACGGCGCCATGCCGCAGATCGCCGTCGAGCACGGCCGCAAGATGATCGCGAGCAGCGAGCGGCCGTCGATCGACGTCGTGGAGAACGAGACGATCGCAGGTCCCAAGGCCGTCGCCACCGAGCCCGAACCCAAGGCTGCCCGCGCATGATGATGGAAGACGCCGGCGTCGGTCAGAAGAAGCAGCTCCCGAACTACCTGCTGGATGCCGCCGGCATATCGATCGAACGCATGCCGATGCTCAATGTGATCTTCGATCGCATGGCGGCATCCTGCACCGACAGCCTGCAGCCGATGGCTGGAACGCCCTGCTATTTCTCGGTCAACGGCATCACCAACGATCCGCTCGGCGACATCATCAAGGACTACGAGGGCAACGCGGTCGCTGCGGTGCTCTATGCCGAGCAGTGGGACTCGCGCGTCATCATCGTGCTGGACCGCGACTTCGTCTTTACGATGGTCGAGGCGATGTTCGGATCCGACGGGGCGGAACCGCCGCTCGATGTCGAACGAACGTTCTCGAACATCGAGATCCGCCTGGTCCAGGCGCTGTTCGAGCGGTTCGCCAAGGCGCTGCAGAACGCCTTTGCCGGCACGTCGAACGTTACCTTCCGCGTGGAGCGGGTCGAGACCGCGATGGCCTCGCTGGCGATCGGGCGCGCCAGCAACATGTCGATCTGCGCCAACATGATGGTGCAGGCGCTCTACCGCGGCGGTCAGATGTTCCTCATCATTCCGCACTCGGCGCTCAACCCACTCCGGCAGAAGCTGGCTCATGTCGTCGTCAGCGACGGTCGCGCCTCCGATCCGCGCTGGCGCGAGCAGATGGAGAGCGAGGTTCACCGCACCGAGGTGACGCTGAGCGCGGTGCTCGACGAGAAGATGATATCCCTGGAAGACGTCGTGAAGTTCAGGGTTGGGCAGGTGCTCGAGCTCGAAGCGACGCCGCGCACGCTCGCCCGGCTCGAAAGCAACAATCAGGTGCTGTTCTGGTGTCAGATCGGCCAGCTCGATGGCTATTACGCCATGCAGGTGGCCGATCCCGTCGATCAGAAACGGGAGTTCGTCGATGATATCCTATCTCGTTGATGTCGTGCTGCTGATGGCGCTGGCCTTCACCAGCCTGCGGGTAACCCGGATGCACCGCGAGCTGGCGCGGCTGCGCAGCTATCAGGGCGAATTCTCGACCATCGTCCACGAGACGGCGGGCGCCTTCGACACGGTCATCACCGCGGCGCATGATTCCACGGCCAATCTCGGACGGCTCGCCAACGTGCTGAGCACCAAGATCGATCAGGCCCACGACGCGATCGCGGCGCTCGATGCCCGCAGCGGGCTCGCGCCGGCCGCGACCGTGGGCGGCACCGAGGTGAACAAGCACTGAAGCCGAAGCCGGCGGAACCAACACGATCGGAACGTCACGACGCTCCGGGAGCGGAAATACCAAGAGGCGATACCAGATGGCGCAATCCTTCGACTACGAATCTGCCGCGCGAGCCCCGGACTCCGACGAGGGCCACACCGAGACGTCTCCGCTGGAGCGGCTGGCGGAGATTGCAGCGCGCACGGCGGAGGAGAGCGGGAAGTTCGCCAATGTCGATGCGATCCTGCGCATTCCCGTCACCATGCAGGTGGTGCTGGGATCGGCGACCATTCCGGTGGCCAACCTGATGAAGCTCGGCCGCGGCGCGGTGGTTCCGCTCGATCACCGGGTCGGCGAGCCCGTCGACGTCGTCGTCAACGGGCGCATTGTCGCCCGCGGCGAGGTGGTCGTCGTTGAAGAGGACAATTCCCGCTTCGGCGTCTCGCTCACGGAGATCGTAGGACCGCTGGGGCAGGGCGATAGCTGACCATGGCGGCACAGGTCGGCATCGCTCCCGTCAAGCAGCGAGGCGTTGCCGCGCTGGGCGGAACGGAAAAGGTCGCCGCGCTCCTGCTGGCCATGGGCCGGCAGGCGGCCGCGAGCGTGCTCGCGCAATTCGAGCCGCAGGACATTCGCATCGTCACCAAGGCCGCGGCCGAGCTGCGGCCGATCACGGCGCAGGAGCTCGAATCCATCGTCGAGGAGTTCGCCCAGCAATTCTCGATGGGCGCGAACATTCTGGGGACTCTCGGTGGCCTGGAGGCCGTGCTAGGCGACGTGCTTCCCGCCGACCAAGTGTCGGCGATCATGTCGGACCTGCTCGGCAATTCGAGCCGGTCGGTGTGGGATCGCGTCTCGTCGGTGTCGGAAAATTCGCTGGCGACCTACCTCTCCAAGGAGCATCCGCAGACCGCGGCGCTGATCCTGTCCAAGGTCAAGCCGTCTTGCGCCGCCAAGGTGATGAGCCAGCTCCCCTCGAGCCTGCGCAACGAGTTGATGCGGCGCGTGCTGAGCCTCAAGCCGATCGTCGACGACGCCATGAAGGTGCTCGAGAAGACGCTGCACGAAGACCTGACGCTCAATTTCGCCCGCAATCTCGGCGCCGACACCTATGCGCGCGTCGCCGACATCATCAACAAGATGGAGCGCGGACACATCGAGGACATGCTGAAGAGCCTGTCGGAAAAGCGGCCGAAATCGGCCGAAGTACTGAAGGAGCTGCTGTTCACCTTCGACGACGTGACCAACCTGACGCCGAAGGCGCGCACCATGATCTTCGACCAGGTGCCGACCGATCGCATCGTCGTCGCGCTGAAGGGGACCGACAAGCATTTCCGCGAGCTGATCCTGTCCTCGGTCGCCTCGCGCGTCCGCCGCGTCGTCGAGCACGAGCTCGCCATCGGCGAGCCTTCGAACCAGCGCGACGTGCTTGAGGCGCGGCGCGTGATCACCGATCTCGCGCTCGAGCTCGCGGAGAAGGGCGAAATCGAGCTCAACCCCGAGCAGGAGGATGAGCTGGTCTTCCGCTGACCGCTGAACGGGCATGGCAGAATCATCCGATCAGGAGAGCAAGACAGAAGAGCCGACCGAGAAGAAAGTCCGAGATGCGCTCGAACAGGGCAAGATCCCGGTCTCTCGGGAGGCCTCTATTTTTGCGTCGATGGCCGCGCTGCTGGTCATTCAGGCGTTCCTGATCGGTCAGGGCGTGCAGCAATTGACGCCGACATTGACGAGCCTGCTGGACGACCCCGAAGGCTTCCCGCTCAGCAACGGCGCGGATGCGCAGAACCTGCTCGCCGTGGTCGGCCTCCAGGCGCTGCGATTTCTGGTGCCGCTGGTCGTCATCCTCATGGTATTCGGGCTGGCCGCCTCGCTGCTGCAAAATGCGCCGCGCCTGGTGCTCGACCGCATCAAGCCGAATCTGTCGCGAATCTCTCCGATCAGCGGCTGGAGCCGGATCTTCGGAACGCAGGGGCTCGTCGAGTTCGCCAAGTCGCTGTTCAAGCTCGCCGCAGTGACCTCCGTGGTCGTCTTCGTGCTGCGCGCATCGGAAGCGAAGGCGTTCGAGGCGATGTACACCGATCCGGTCGCGCTGCCGGAGATGATTCTCAACATCGCGATGCGGATCGTCTCGGCGATCTGCATCGCGACCATCGTCTTGGTGGCGATCGATCTGGCCTGGGCGCGCTTCCACTGGCGGCGTGAGCTGCGCATGACCAAGCAGGAGATCAAGGACGAGCACAAGCAGGCGGAGGGCGATCCGCTGATCAAGGCGCGCCTGCGCTCGCTGGCGCGCGACCGCTCGCGGCAGCGGATGATCGCGTCCGCATCGCGCGCGACCCTGGTGATCGCGAACCCGACGCATTTCGCGATCGCGCTGCGTTACAATCGCGAGGAAAACCCCGCGCCGCTCGTGGTGGCCAAGGGCATGGACGTGATCGCGCTGAAGATCCGCGAGGTCGCCGAGCAGAACCGGATTCCCGTCATCGAGAACAAGGCGCTGGCGCGCGCACTCTACGAGGCGGTGCAGGTCGATCAGGTGATTCCGGCGGAGTTCTTCCGGCCCGTCGCCGAGATCATCTACTTCCTCCAGTCGAAACAGACTCCGCGCACCGAGAAGGTCCAGTAGAATTCCGAGGACGACCTCCGGCCCAACAGCTTGACGAAAGCTTAACGCCCTAGGCTTCTCCCGAATGGACCAGAACGGGGCTGTCGTGGGACCGCTTTATCTCTTCGAACTCGCATCGTCGCAGGCGCGCTATCTTGAGCTCCGCCAGTCGACCATCGCCACCAACGTCGCCAACGCCAACACGCCGGGCTTCAGGGCGCGCGACGTCGAGCCCTTCAACAAGGTGCTCGACGGCATGCCGGTGAGGCTCGCCACGACGTCGCCCTCGCACCTGCAATTGGCCGCGGCCGAGACCGACACGCGCGCGACCGCGAAGAAGGACAGCTGGGAAGTGGTTCACTCCGGCAATTCCGTCAGCCTCGAGCAGGAAATGATCAAGGGCAGCGACGTCAGCCGCGACTATTCGATGAATTTGGCCATCGTGCGGTCGTTCCACCGCATGGTCCTGGCCGGTGCGAAAGCCTGAGGTGAATTGACATGCTGGACTCACTGAGCGCCTCGCTGACGGTCGCGAGCTCCGGGCTCGAAGCGCAATCGACGCGCATGCGCATCGTCTCGGAAAACCTCGCCAACGCGACCTCGACGGGACGCACCGCCGGCGCCGATCCCTACCAGCGCAAGACGATCACCTTCGATGCCGCGATGGATCGCGCGTCGGGCTCGCAGCTCGCCAAGGTCAAGGAAATCGGCGTCGACACCACGCCCTACCGCGTCGAGTACGATCCCGGACATCCCGCCGCAGACAAGGCCGGCTACGTCAAGCTGCCGAACGTCAACATGATGATCGAGATGGCCGACATGCGCGAAGTCAACCGGTCCTATGAAGCAAATCTCCAGGTCGTGAAACAGGTCAGGTCGATGCTCGGCATGACCATCGATCTCCTAAGGAGCTGACAATGCTTGAGGCGATTTCATCCACGGCGATCTCTGCAGGACAGGCGGCGGCTCGCGCAACCGAGACGCAGGCGATCGCGCCTGCGGCGCCGACCGCGATCCAGCCCTCCGACGATGTCGGCTTCGAATCGGTGATGAAGCAGGTGACGACGGACGCGATCGGGACGCTGAAGGCGGGCGAAGCGGCGTCGATCTCGGCAATGCAGGGCAAGGAATCGACGCGGCGCGTCGTGGAGGCGCTGATGTCGGCCGAGCAGGCCCTGCAGACGGCGGTCGCGGTTCGCGACAAGGTCGTGCAGGCCTACCAGGAAGTCGTCCGGATGTCGATCTGATCTGAAGGAGTGGGATAAGTGAAATCGCTCGCCATTGCGGCCACGGGCATGAACGCCCAGCAGACCAACATCGAAGTCATCGCGAACAACATCGCCAACATCAATTCGACGTCGTACAAGCGGGCGCGCGCGGAGTTCACCGATCTGTTCTACCAGATGGACCGCATGCAGGGCGTGGCGAACGTCAACGGTTCCTCGCCGGTGCCGGAGGGCGCCAATCTCGGTCTCGGCGTCAAGTCGGCGGCGATCCGCAAGCTGCACATCCAGGGCGCGCTCACGCAGACCGGCAACCCTTACGACCTCGCGATCAACGGCCGCGGCTGGTTTCAGGTGCTCGGCCCCAACAACGAGGTGCAATACACCCGCGCAGGGTCGTTCACCCCCAACGCCAACGGCCAGCTCGTCACGACCGACGGCTATCTGCTGGATCCCGCGATTACGATACCGCAGGGAACCGTCGAGGTCACGGTCAACCAGACCGGGCAGGTGTTCGCCAAGCTGGACACAGAAATCAACCCGCGGCAGATCGGCCAGCTCAACCTCGCCAATTTCGCCAACGAAGCGGGCCTCGAGCCGCTCGGCAGCAATCTCTACAAGGAGACGACGGCATCCGGCACGCCGGTCGTCGGCCTGCCGGGCGATTCCGGTTACGGCAAGATCAACCAGAAATGGCTCGAGGCGTCGAACGTCGATCCGGTGAAGGAAATCACCGAGTTGATCTCGGCGCAGCGCGCCTACGAAATGAATGCCAAGGTCATCCAGGCCTCGGACGAAATGGCCCAGACCGTCTCGAAGGGCATGCGCTAGTTCCGGTGTCTCGATGTTGAACAGGGTGGACCTGATCATGCGCGGATTGGCCGCCGTGTTGCTGATTCTGGCCTCAATGCGGCTCGCCGTGGCCGAGGAGAAGCGGCTTCCCGTGCCGGCGGTTTCGATCCGCGCCGGCGAGTTGATCCGGGACGACATGATCACCGAGCGCGCCTTCGCGCCGAGCCTGCTCGGCGTTGCCATGTTCATCGAAGGGCGCCAGGTGCTGGTCGGCCGCATGGCACGGCGCGCGCTGTTGCCGGGCCAGCCCATTCCCAGCAATGCGGTGGAAGACCCCTGGACCGTCGCCCGCGGCGCCCAGGTCAAGGTCGTGGTGGAAGACAGCGGCCTGTCGATCGTCACTTACGGCGCGGCGATGCAGTCGGGTGCGGCCGGTGCGCTCATTCCGGTGCGCAATACCGATACCGGGGTGATTATCAGGGGCATCGTCCAGCCGGACGGCACCGTCAAGGTCGTGGACGGGTCATGACCAGGATCCTCGTTGCGCTCGTCCTGCTGCTTTCCGCCACCAGCGCCCATGCCGCCGTCCGCATCAAGGACATCGCGGACATCAAGGGTTTGCGCGAAAACCAGATCGTCGGCTACGGCCTCGTCATCGGCCTGAACGGCACCGGCGACACGCTCCGCAATGCTCCGTTCACGGAGCAGTCCCTGCAATCGATGCTCGAGAACATGGGCATCAATGTCAGGAACGAGACCACGAGCACCAACAATCCCACGCGTCCGACGACGCTGCGAACGCGCAACGTCGCGGCCGTGATGGTGACGGCGGACCTGCCGCCCTCGATCGGCCCCGGCGAGCGCATGGACGTCACCGTGTCGTCGCTCGGCGATGCGACCTCGCTGCTCGGCGGCACGCTGGTCATGACGTCGCTGCGCGCGGCGGACGGCGCCGTTTATGCGGTGGCGCAGGGGGCGATCACGGTTGCCGGTTTCAGCGTCGGAGGCCAGGCGCAGAACGTTAGCCAGGGCACGCCGACGGCCGGGCGCATCCCGAACGGTGCGCTGGTCGAGCGCGAGGTGCAGGGAAGCCTCCACGAAATGCAGTTCCTGGTGCTGGAGCTGAAGAACCCCGACTTCGTCACCGCAACGCGCATCCTCGACGCCATCAACCGCTACGCCGGCGGACGCTACCGCGCCCAGATCGCCTTCGAGCGAGACTACCGCAACATCGTGCTGTCGAAGCCGCGCCATATCGGCCCGGTCCGATTCCTTGCCGAGATCGGCGAACTAACGGTCGAGCCTGATACCCCGGCCCGGGTGGTGATCAACGAGCGCACCGGCACGGTGGTGATCGGGCGCGACGTGCGAATCTCGACCGTCGCGGTGACACACGGCAATTTGACGGTCCGTGTCACGGAGATGCCCGTGGTGTCGCAGCCGGCGCCGTTCTCGCGAGGCCAGACCGTGGTCGTCCCGCAGACCGTGGTCGAGGCCAACGAGGCCGGAGCGCAGGTGGCGATCCTCAGCGGGGTCGATCTCCAGCGCCTGGTGCGCGGACTGAACCAGATCGGCCTGAAACCGTCGGGTATCATCGCGATCCTGCAGGCGATCAAGACGGCCGGTGCGCTCCAGGCCGATGTCATCGTGCAATGATGCATAAGCGTCGTGCAAGCTTGGTCGCTCAATGCTCGGGTCTCGACCGAGAATCGCGCGCGGCCCGATGCTGAAGCTGGATCACAAAGCCAAACTTTTCCTGCTGGTCGCGGCATCAGTGCTCGCGAGCACCTCGCCCCTGCTTGCCCTGGACGAAGCCAAGCCGTCGAGGCCGCTCAACCTGCTCTCCTTCGCGCGCGCCCGCGCGTCCGGACCGCAGAAGCCGCAGCCGGTTGCGGCGATGCCGGGCGAGAATGCGTCGATCCGGGCGACGGCATGGGCGGCCGAAGAGTCGGGACCCGCAATCACCGGCGCAGTGCCCGCCGCCGAGACGCCTGCTCCTGCTGCTGCGCCCGCACCCGCCCCGGTCCGTCTGGCCAAGCCCGGCAGCGTGACGGCGCCGCCGAAGCCTGCGCCGCCGCAGGCTGCGGCGGCCGCCGACAACGAAGTCGCCCTGTTCTGCAGCAACGTCGCCGATCCCGCCGTCGATGCGAGGCTGGCCTGGCAACTCAAGGAGCTGGAAAAGGCCGAGAACCTGCTCCGCGAGCGGATCGCCGAGGTCGAGGCCAAGCGCGCCGAATACGAGAAGTGGATGGCGTTGCGCGACGACTTCCTGAAGAAGGCCGAAGCGAGCGTCGTCGAGATCTATTCGCGCATGAAGCCAGAAGCCGCGGCGACCCAGATCGCCGGCATGGCGGACGAGACCGCCGCCGCCGTGCTCGCCAAGCTCAGCCCGAGAAGCTCGAGCGCAATCTTCAACGAGATGGAGACGGCACGCGCGGCGCACCTCGCCGACCTCCTGGGCGGAATGCGCCGCGTGGATGACGGAAAGACCAAATAGATGAAGAAGCCGATCCTCATCCTCCCGCTGGTGTCCGTGCTGCTGGCCGGATGCTTCCATGACCCGGCCGAGGTCCTGACCGGCCCGCAAATGTCGCCGGTCGGCAGCGGCCTCCGGACCCAGGCCGATCCGATCCCGGTGACGCCGCGCATGCGCACGCCCGTCAGCTATCGCTCGACCTGGGACGACGGCACCGATCTCTACCGCGATCCCCGCGCCCGTCGCACCGGCGACGTCGTGACGGTGATCATCTCGATGCAGGACAAGGCCAAGCTCGACAACAAGACAGGACGCTCGCGCGATTCGCAGGTCAAGTTCGGGCTGGACTGGCTGATGGACGTCGCAGGGTGGAACGACGCCGGCTCGGCTAGCGCCAATCTCAGCACCAACACCCAGATCAAGGGCAACGGCCAGATCGACCGCACCGAGGACATCAAGCTGTCCATCGCGGCCATCGTCACCGATGTGTTGCCGAACGGCAATATGATGATCAGCGGCTCGCAGGAGTTTCGCGTCAATACCGAGATGCGCGTGCTCAACGTCGGCGGCATCGTGCGTCCGCGCGACATCTCGCGGGCCAACACGATCACTTACGACAAGATCGCCGAGGCGCGCGTGTCCTATGGCGGCCGCGGAAATCTGTCCGACGTGCAGCAGCCTGGATGGGGACACCGGATCTATGATGCCGTGGCACCGTTCTGAGATCTGCGCGGGCGAGGCCGCGCGAGGGCAGGGGACATCATGCGGCTGATTGCGGCCATCGTGGTGCTGACCCTGGTCGCGATCGGCGCGGGCGCGCTAGCCGGCCTGCATCTGTTCGCGGCCGCCGAGCGCGCCGCCGATGCGAAGAAGAGCGCGACCCCGCCGCCGCTGGCGTCGAGCTACGCCGGCAGCGCGCGCTTGCGGAAATTGTCCCCGATCGTGACCAATCTCGCAGCGCCAGCCAACAATTGGGCTCGCATCGAGGCCTCCATGGTGACCGAGAGCATGAACGACGAGGAGGCCGGCATCCTGGCCGCGCATATCAGCGAGGACATCGTCACCTACTTGCGGTCCGCCTCGGTCGCGCAGTTCGAGGGATCGCGCGGGCTCCAGCATCTGCGCGACGACCTGACCGAACGCGCCAACATCCGCTCGTCCGGCAAGGTCCGCGAATTGATCATTGAGACGTTGGTGATCCAGTGAGAGTGAAAGTCCTGCTGCTCGCGTTGATCATGGTGGCGCTGCCCGAGGTTGCGCTCGCCCAGATCCCGGACCTCAATTCGCTGTTGCCGCCCGGAAACGGTTCGACCAGCGGCCGGATCATCCAGCTGATGGCGCTGATCACGGTGCTGTCGGTGGCGCCGGGACTGCTCATCATGGTGACGAGCTTCACGCGATTTGCGGTGGCGCTGTCGTTCCTGCGCGCCGGTCTCGGCCTGCAGACCACGCCCGCCAATCTGGTGCTGATCAGCCTCGCGCTGTTCATGACCTTCTACGTGATGGCGCCGACCTTCGACCGCGCCTGGGAGACCGGCGTCCAGCCGCTGATGAAGAACGAGATCTCGGAAGAGCAGGCCTATCTGAAGATCAC
This sequence comes from Bradyrhizobium sp. NDS-1, assembly GCF_032918005.1. NCBI lineage: Bacteria > Pseudomonadati > Pseudomonadota > Alphaproteobacteria > Hyphomicrobiales > Nitrobacteraceae > Bradyrhizobium > Bradyrhizobium sp. NDS-1. The sequence goes on along the minus strand of NZ_CP136628.1, from coordinate 6,592,398 downwards.
GGATCCGTTCCGCGAGTTCATGCTGGCCCATGTCCGCGACAAGGATCTGCAGACCTTCGAGTCGCTCGCCGCGGAGAGCTTTCGCAAGAAGTTCGACGACAAGCGCGTCGATTTGCGCGTCATCATCCCCGCCTTCATGATCTCCGAGCTGAGGCGTTCGTTCGAGATCGGATTCCTCATCATCCTGCCTTTCCTCGTGATCGACATGATCGTGGCGACGCTGACCATGTCGATGGGCATGATGATGATGCCGCCGACCATCCTCGCGCTGCCGTTCAAGATGCTGTTCTTCGTGCTGATCGACGGCTGGAATCTGCTCGCCTCCGGACTGGTGCGCTCGTTCTCGTAAACCGCGGCGCGCCGCCGGCCGGCCGGTTATGGTTAGCGGAAAGTAATATTAACCATATGATATTGCTGCCGAATTCAAGCCGGCCTTAATCCGGCGGCAAGATTCGGCGTGCTAGCAAAGCGTCACGGCGGGTTGGACCCCACCCACAGCAGTCCAAAGGCATGATGCCGCCCCTCCGTACCGGTGCAAGCCCGGTATGTCCCCTGATGAAAATGTAACGCGTACATAAAGGGACATTCGCAATGTCAAGCCTGCTCACGAACTCGTCCGCCATGACCGCGCTCCAGACCCTGCGGTCTGTCAGCTCGCAACTCTCCACGACGCAGAGCCGGATCTCCACCGGCCAGCGCGTCGCCACGGCCTCGGACAACGCCGCCTACTGGTCGATCGCGACCTCGATGCGTGCCGACAACGCCGCGCTCTCCGCCGTCTCCGACTCGCTCGGTCTGTCGGCCGCGACCGTCGACACCGAGTACACCGCTCTGAACAAGGTCATCGGCGACAGCAACTCCGGCCTGACCAAGCTGCAGTCGCTGCTGGTCCAGGCCAAGACGGCCGGTGTCGATCGCAGCAAGATCCAGTCTGAAATCACGCAGATCCAGCAGGACATGAAGAACGTGGCCGGCGCCGCGACGTTCAACGGCGTGAACTGGCTGAGCACCAACGCCTCCACGCCGGCGACCGTCAACCTGGTGTCGTCGTTCTCGCGCGTCGGCGCCACGCCGACCACCAGCTCGATCACCGTGACCGTCGCCAACTACTCGCTCTACACCTCGACCACGAGCGGCATCCTCGACACGGTGAGCGGCAGCGCGTCGGTCGACACCATCAACATCGGTGCGCTGACCGACTCGGCGGCCGACCAGACCACGCTCGATGGCTACATCGCGCAGGTCACCGCGGCGATCGGCACGGTCGCTTCGGGTGCCGCCAACCTCGGTGCCATCAAGAACCGCATCTCGAACAACTCGGAGTTCGTGAAGTCGCTGATGGACTCGGTGGATCGCGGTATCGGCCAGCTCGTCGACGCCGACATGAACCAGGAGTCCACCCGCCTGGCGGCTCTCCAGGTCCAGCAGCAGCTCGGCGTTCAGGCGCTCTCGATCGCCAACAACAACAGCCAGAGCATCCTGTCGCTGTTCCGTTAAGTCCAGGACGATCTCGGGAAGGCCGCGCTTCTCGCGAAGCGCGGCCTTTCGTTTGGCACGATGCTGCCGCCGTGATTCGCCAGTCCTGTTGCAGAGGGACCACGGCGCCACAAGCCTCGCACAAGCTTCGCTGGCTATCCTCGCCGCTACGACGGGTTGGGCTCACGCGCATTTCCGCAGCCCAAAGGCATGATGCCGCCCTGTCGTACCGGTGCAAGCCCGGTATGTCCCCAAAATCCAATCTGCTTTCAAAGGGACATCGAAGATGGCTTCCAGCCTGCTTACCAACTCCGCTGCAATGACCGCGCTCCAGACCCTCCGGAATGTCAGCGCCAGCCTGCAGACCACCGAAAACCGCATCTCGACCGGCCAGCGCGTCGCGACCGCTTCGGACAACTCGGCCTATTGGTCGATCGCGACCTCGATGCGCGCCGACAACGCCGCGCTCTCCGCCGTCTCCGACTCGCTCGGTCTGTCGGCCGCGACCGTGGACACCGAATACACCGCTCTGAACAAGGTCATCGGCGACCAGAACTCCGGCCTGACCAAGCTCCAGGCGCTGCTGGTCGAAGCCAAGACCGCCGGCATCGACCGCACCAAGATCCAGGCTGAAATCACCCAGATCCAGCAGGACATGAAGAACGTCGCCAACGCGGCGACGTTCAACGGCGTGAACTGGCTGAGCACCAACGCCTCCACCCCGGCGACGGTCAACCTGGTGTCGTCGTTCTCGCGCGTCGGCGGCACGCCCACGATCAACACCATCACGGTGACGGTTGCCAACTACTCGCTCTACACCTCGGCCACGGCCGGCATCCTGGACACGGTGAGCGGCAGCGCGTCGGTCGACACCATCAACATCGGTGCGCTGACGGACTCGGCGGCCGACCAGACCACGATCGACGCCTACATCGCGCAGGTCACCGGCGCGATCAACACGGTCAGCCAGTCCGCCGCCAACCTCGGCGCCATCAAGAACCGCATCTCGAACAACACGGAATTCGTGAAGTCGCTGATGGACTCGGTGGATCGCGGTATCGGCCAGCTCGTCGACGCCGACATGAACGCGGAATCGACCCGGCTCCAGGCGCTGCAGACCCAGCAGCAGCTCGGCGTTCAGGCGCTCTCGATCGCCAACCAGAACAGCCAGAGCATCCTGTCGCTGTTCCGCGGCTAAGCGACGCTCTCGAAGACGACCGTGCTCCCCAGGGAGCACGGTCACCGCCGCGAACGGTGGATATGAAGCCACCGCGCGTGCCCGGACACCGACTTCTGCGCGCCAGATGCGACACGTCGCGGCCGTTCGAGCCGCGCCCGGCCCGTCGGGCTGCGTTCAATCGCATCACCGCATTCTTGTAAAATTGCAACGCCTCGTCCGCGAACCGGCGCGCCTGCGCTCTCCCGCAACCCTCAGGCAAGGTTGGCAGCGGAGTGTCGCATACGTTCGCATTGCTACGAGGTCATATGCTCAGTCGCGCGCAGATACAGCAACTGCTCAACAATCTGCTGGAGCTCGGGCCGCGACGCCTGATGGCCCTGGGGCTGATCGGCTTTGCCGTTCTCGTCACCGTCGTCGGCGGCGCGTACTATCTGAGCCGGCCTGAATTCGAGACGCTCTATACTGGCCTCACCCGCGAAGATGTGACGCGCATGGGCGCGGCGCTGCGCGAGCAGAACGTCACCTTCGACGTCAATACCGCCGGCGATGCGCTCTCGGTGCGTCCGAGCCAGACCATGCAGGCGCGGATGCTGCTCGCCGAGAAGGGGCTGCCGACCAGCGCCAATTCCGGCTACGAGCTGTTCGACAAGATCGGCTCGCTCGGCCTCACCTCCTTCATGCAGGAAGTTACCAAGCTCCGGGCGCTGGAGGGCGAGATCGCGCGCACGGTCCAGTTGATGAAGGGCGTCAAGGCGGCGCGGGTGCATATCGTGATGCCGGTGCGCGGCTCGTTCCGGGCGACGCAGCAGCCGCCTTCGGCCTCGGTCGTGCTGCGCACCGACGGCGCGATCGAGGCGCGCACCGCGCAGTCGATCCGTCACCTCGTCGCCGCCGCGATTCCGGGCATGAGCCGCGACAAGGTGACGGTGCTGGACGCCGACGGCTCGATGCTGCTCGCCGAAGAGGACGAGGCCAGCGCCGCCCCGACCAAGATGGCGAGCCTTCAGAAGACGGTCGGCGGCATGGTGCAGGAGAACATCCGCAAGGCGCTTACGCCGTATCTGGGTCTCGACAATTTCGAGGTCAGCGTCGCGCCGCAGCTCTCCACCGACAAGCGGCAGATCAACGAGACCGTCTACGATCCGGAGAGCCGTGCCGAACGTTCGGTGCGGAACGTGCGCGAGAAGGAATCGTCGCAGAACGCAGACCGCTCGACGCCGACGACGGTGCAGCAGAATCTTCCCGATCAGCAGGTGAACGCCGCCGGCGGCAAGAATTCCAGCGAGGACAAGACCCGCCGCGAGGACGTCACCAATTTCGAGGTCTCGTCCAAGACCACGACGACTGTGAGTGACGGATATTCGGTGAAGAAGCTCTTCATCGCCGTTCTGGTCAATCGCGCACGGCTGGTCGCCGATCTCGGCGACAAGAGCAACCAGGCCATCGTCGACAGCAAGCTCGCCGAGATCAGCCAGCTTGCCGCGACGGCCGGCGGACTGGACAAGGCGCGCGGCGACCAGATCCAGGTGACGGCCGTCGATTTCATGGAGGGATCGCGCGAACTGGCGCCGGTACCTCCGATCAGCTTCGTCGAGATGATCAACAAGCAGCTCGGCAGCGTCATCAACGCGGTGACGATCCTGGCCGTTGCTTCGATGCTGGTCTGGTTCGGCTTGCGGCCGGCCGTCAACGGCATTCTGACCCATCGCGCGGAGCAGGAGCAGGTCGAGGCCGCCGAGGCCGCGGAGCTCGAAGCTGCTACCGCCCTCGCATTGGCCGAGAGCCAGGACCCCGAGCTCAATCTGGTCGAAGACCTCGAAGGCAAGATGCAGCGAACGCCGCAGAAGCGGCTGGAGCAGATCGTCCGGCTCGATCAGACGCAGGCGGCGGCGATCCTTAAGGACTGGATGCGACGCGAGGAGGCGGCATGAACGCGGCAATCGGAAAGCTCCTGACGCAGTTCGACGCGAACGGCCGGGCCAAGGCGCCGCCGCCTCCGCCGCTCGGGATACAGGACCTGCTGACAAGGCCGAAGGAGCTCGTGCGCGAGCCGCAGCCTCAGGCTCACCCGCAGCCACTGCCCCAGTCGCCGCCTGCGGCGCCGACGGCGGAAGCCCCGGCGACCAATCTCCTGGACGACGCTTACCGGCGTGGCCATTCGGCCGGCGTCGCGGAGGGCGATGCCAGGCTTGCCGAGGAGCGCGTCCGCAGCGCGATCCGGCTCGGCGAGGAGCGCGCCAAATGGTCCGACCAGCAGGCGGTCGCGATCGTCGGCGGATTCGAGGCGGCCTGCCGTGAGATCGAGACCAACATCGCAAGCTCCGTTGCGCGGATATTGCTGCCGTTCCTCGCCGACGCGGTCCGCGACAAGGCGATCGGATCGCTGGTCGAGCAGATTTCGGCGCTGACCGGCAACTCGTCGGTACCGGCTTTCAAGGTCACCGGCCCGCGCGAGCTGCTCGACCTCGTGAAGACGCAGCTCGATGCTTCCAGGCGAACCGGCATCGAATACGAGGCGGCTGAGGCACTGGAGGTCCGCGTCGTGGCCGACCAGACCGTGATCGAGACGCAGATGTCGGTCTGGAGCGAACGCCTCAAGGAAGCGCGCCGGTAGCCCGCCATGGAAGAGGTCAAGCATGAGCTGGTGATCGTTCGCCGCCGCAGCGCCTTCGCCGAGGAAGCGCATCACGGCGGCGTCTGGAAGATCGCCTATGCGGATTTCATGACCGCGATGATGGCGTTTTTCCTGGTCATGTGGCTGCTCAACGCGCTCAACCAGGACCAGAAGCAGGTGGTCGCGAGCTATTTCAACCCGATCAAGCTCGCGGAGAACGCGCCTGCCCCGAAGGGCCTCAAGGACCTTGCCAAGAAGGAGCCGTCGTCGTTCGAAGGTCAGGACGGCCGGCGTCAGCCGGCCGGTCCGAACGAAGAACGTCGCGGCGATTCCCCGACGGCCGAGAAGCCGCCCTTCTATGAAGAGAAGGTGCTGTTTCGCGATCCCTATGCCACGCTCGCCGAGATCGCGAGCAGCGCGAACCAGGCCTCGGGCCAGCGGCGCGCCGGCGCGCTGACATCCGCCGAAGAGGATGGTCTCAAGGGCGGCGATGCCTACCGCGATCCCTTCGATCCCGGCTATTGGAAGCTGGCGCCGCAAGCGTCCAAGGACGCCGATCGCATGATCGAGAGTGAGTCCAAGCCGAATGCCTCCGCGCGCAACGGCGCGTCCGGCACGCATCAGAGCGAGCCGCAGGCGCATCGTGCCAGGGCAGACGATGCCGGTGGAAGCCCGGCTCCGAGCGCGGATGCATCGTCCGCAAATCTGTCGCCGCTGCTGCCGCCGGCGCCAGCGCAATCGCCCCGCGAGGGAAGCGCCCAAACGACTGTCCAAGCCAACGCCGCCGCGCAGGCGCGCACCGCTGATACGACGAAGGAGAGCGAACCGCGCGATGCGGCGCAAACCCAGCAGCCGACCGTCAAGCAGCTTCAGGCCGCGATCGCGGACGCGCTGTCGGACATCAAGGCCGGCGCCGGGCCGGCGGCCGAGGTGCGCCAGGTCGAGGAGGGTCTTCTGATCAGCCTGACCGACGATGCGAGCTTCGGCATGTTCGCGGTCGGCTCGGCCGAGCCGCGACCCGAACTCATCCGCGTGATCGACAAGATCGGCCCGCTGCTGACGAAACGCCAGGGCATGATCATCGTCCGCGGCCATACCGACAACCGGCCGTATCGTTCGGAGACTTACGACAATTGGCGGCTGTCGACCGCTCGCGCCCAAATGGCCTATTACATGCTGGTGCGCTCCGGCGTCGACGCGCAGCGGATCGAGCATGTCGAAGGTTACGCCGACCGGAGGCCGAAGCTTCCGAACGATCCCGCTGCCGCGCAAAATCGCCGGATCGAGATCCTGATCCGTGAGAAGCGCCCTTGATCAGGCCACGGCTCCGCATCGTCCTGCTGCTCCTGCCGTTCATGGCGGCCAGCGCGCTTGCCGAGCCCGTGCGCCAGGGCGGCGAGCCGTACGAGCTCGTCCGCGCGCTGCAGGCGGTGCAGGACGGCATCGCCAACGGCGATACCGCCGCCCATGGCAGCCACGTCGCGCTGATCCGGCAGATCGGAGAGAAGTTTCTCGCCGCCGATCCCACCACGTGGAGCAATCCGCAGAACAGCCAGGCGGTGGTCATCTATCTGCTCAGCGGCGGCGCGCCGCAAATCGTCCGCAAGCTGCCGCGCGACAAGATGAATGTGGACGAGCGGCTGTTCAACGGTGCGCTTGCCTATGTCGAGGGTCGTCAGGAGGAAGCGCGGGAGCAGCTCAAGGACGTCAAGCCGCGAACGCTTCCCTCGGGCCTCGGCGGACAGGTCGCGCTGGTCCAGGGCGCGTTGTTTGCGCGTGCCGAGGCATCGTTCGCGATCGAGCGCCTGGACGATGCGCGCCTGCTGCTGCCCGGCACGCTCGTGGAGGAGGCGGCGCTGCGGCGTGAGATCCTGCTGGTGGGGCAGGCGGAGGATTTCGACAAGTTCGAGTTCCTGACGCTGGCCTATATCCGCCATTACCGCAACTCGATCTATGCCGGCGATTTCTGGCAGCGCTTCTCCACGGGCCTGACGCAATCGAGCCTGGCGCTCGACGGGCGCCGCTTCGCGCGGATCGCTGCCCTGCTGGAGCAGATCGATCGCACCAGCCGCCTCAAGCTCTATCTCGTGATCGCGCGCGCGGCCATGCTGCGGGGACAGCTGGCCGTGACGCGGCTTGCCGGCGAGCGGGCGTTGACGCTCAGCGCCGACGCCTCCGCTGATCGAGAGCGGGCGCATTTCTTCCGCGGCGCCTCGCGGGCGCTCACCGACGAATATGACGGCGGTCTCGCAGAGCTGAAGGCGCTCGACCGGTCGAAGCTGCCCGAGCGCGACGTCCCCCTTTTGAATGCCACGGTGCAGCTCGCGCTCGACGTTCGCAAGCCGTTTTCGGGCGGATCCGCCGCGCCGGCCGACAAGCCTCCGGCAACGCCGGCGCGTCTCGATCTGGCGTCGTCGACCGCGGCGCTCGCACGCGCGCGGAAGCAGCTCGGCGAACTCGAACTCCTCACCAGGGACCGCCGTCCATGACCAAGCTTACCGGAACCTCCGGACAGACTTTCTCGGGTCTCGCCGAGAGCCTCAACATGCGCGGGACGTCGCGTTCGGCAAAGAGCGCCGGAGCCAAATCGCAGGCAAGCTCGTCGTTCAACGATCTGCTCCACACCGTCTCGAATCTCGCCAGGCAGGCCCTGAACGAAGGCGGCGGCGAGACGACCGGGAAGGCCGGAACGCTGTGCCCGCGCCTGGCTCATTCGACCGAGAAGGAAACGCCGAAGGATACGATGGTGCACGAGCGCATCGCGGTGTCCGAGCGAGAAAAGTCCACGGAGGAGTCATCCGACAAGAAGGCCGAGAGGTCGTCGGAGAGACGACATCCGGCCGACCATGCCGCCAAGGTGGACGTTCAGGACCAGCCGGGCATGGCCATGGTCATCGGACCGGAGACCACGGCCGCGCCTGCCGTCGAGTCGCAGAAGCAAACGCAGTCCGCCGGCAGGGACGCGCCCGGACGCGACGAGCGAGCCTCCACGACGAAGCGCGACGTGCGGGATGCGGCGATGGCCGATGCCGTCCCATCCGGTGTCGCTCCGATCGCCGCGCGCTCGCAGGCCGCGGCTTCGCAAGCGATGGCCGCGCCGCGATCGACACCGGCGCAAGGCGGCGAGGCGTCGAAACCTATGCCCGCAACATCAGGCTTCGAGGCGGTCACGGCCAATGTCGAGCGCGCTGCCAAGGCCGCGGGGCGCGACGCAGTGCCCGAGACGACCAGGGTCACCGTGGTCCAGCAGGAAACCCATCTGCCGCCCGCGCAGTTCAACGCCCCACAACAGGTCGCCAATGCAGTGGTCGCCGAGCTGAAGGAATCTGCAGGCCCCGCGGCGGCTGCAGCACCCGATCTCGCCGCGTCGCAGGCCAATGCCCCGGATCAGCCGCTCAAGATCCTGACCATCAATCTCGAGCCGCCCGCGCTCGGCAACGTCACCGTGCGCCTGCGTCTCGTCGGCACCGAAGTGTCGGTCCACCTCGCGGCGGAACGCAGGGACACCAGCCAGATGCTGGACCAGCAGCGCGACCAGATCCGCGATCTCATGCAGTCGGCGGGCTATGTCGCCGACGTCGCGCCGGTCCAGCACGGTTCGCTGGACGGATTTCAGGGCGGATCCGGCCAGTCGCAGTCGCAGCTTTCGAGCCAGCAGCAGCCGTCGTCGCAGTCGCAAGGCTCGTTCGGCGGCGGCAGCACGTCGTCGGAGCAATCCGGCGGCGACGCGAAACAGGCCCGCCAGGAGCGCCAGTCCAACCAGGAGACGCGTCATGACCAGGACGTGGCGCCGCAGCTTCGTCGCGGCCCTGTTTATCTGTAACGCGGGCGCTGCCGAAGCGGCCGCCGACGGCGCGCGGCCTTGCGAGCGCGAGATGGCGCGTGCGGCCCGGCAGCACGGGATTCCGCTCGGCATTCTCTATGCGGTCGGCCTCACCGAGACCGGGCGCCGCGGCGCGCTGCATCCTTACGCGCTCGGCGCCGACGGCCAGACCGTGTTCGCCAGGGACGCCAATGATGCGATCGCAAACTTCGAAGCGATGAGAAGCAAGGGCATCAAGCTGATCGACCTCGGCTGCATGCAGATCAACCATTATTATCACAGCGACAAGTTCGCCTCCGTGCGCGCGATGTTCGATCCTGCCGGGAACGTCGAATATGCCGCGCGCTTCCTGAAAGAGCTGAAGCAGCGCGAGGGAAGCTGGACCATGGCAGTCGCCCGCTACAATGCGGGGCCCAACAATCAGCCGGCACAGAAGCGCTACGTCTGCCACATCGTCGCCCATCTCGTTTCGAGCGGTTTCGGCGCGTGGACCGACAAGGCGCGCTCGTTCTGTCAGCCGAAAACGACATGACGTGACGAGCTGAAGAAACGACTGACGGGACGACGACAAGTTGTGCATCGCTCCCAATCATCAGCCCCGCGCAAGCAAGAACCCCCATTGTAGCTGCAACCTACCAAAGGAGCCTACTTCATGAGCCTGTATGGTGTTATGCGCACCGGTGTTTCCGGAATGAACGCGCAGTCCAACAAGCTGTCGACGGTCTCGGACAACATCGCCAACGTCAACACGACCGGCTACAAGCGGGCTTCCACGGAATTCTCTTCGCTGATCCTGAAGAGCGGCTCCGGCAACTATGATTCCGGCGCGGTTGAGACCAAGGTTCGCTATGCCATCAGCGATGCGGGCAACACGCAGTACACCACGTCGACCACGGACCTTCGCGTCCAGGGCAATGGCTTCTTCGTGGTGTCGAACGCCAATAACACGCAGCAATTTCTGACGCGCGCCGGCTCGTTCGTGCCTGACAGCCAGGGCAATCTGGTCAACGGGGCCGGCTACTATCTTCTGGGCCAGCCCGGTCTTGTGACGAACTTCTCGCAGAACAGTCTGTCCGGCATGCAGATCGTCAACATTGCCCAGGTTTCGCAGGTGCCCGTGCCGTCGACGGCGGGGACGCTCACGACCGGCAATCTGGATCCGAAGGCGGCCGTCATTGCCGGTCCGCCCGGCCCGGCGTCATATTCATCGAAGAGCTCGATCGTGGCCTACAACAATATCGGCCAGGCCGTTACGCTCGACGTCTATATGTCCCACACGGCGACGGCTGCCGGCTCGGATACCTGGCAGGTTCAGGTCTACGATTCCGCGACGGGTACCTCGCTCGCCGCTGCCACCACTTTCACCTTCGACACGACGGCGGCCGGCAGGGGCGCGCTCGCCGGAGCGAGCCCGACCGGTCTCAGCTTCACCGTCCCCGGGGGCGCGGCGATGACCATGGATCTGTCGAATATGACGCAGGTCGGCTCCGAGTTCAGCTTCAAGGCCACCGTCAATGGCAGCGTCCCTGCGGCCATCGACAAGGTCGATGTCGATGATGCCGGCCACGTGACGGCTATCCTCAAGAACGGGCAGCAGCTGACGCTCTACACCATCATGCTCGCCGACGTCGCGAGCCCCGACAATCTGACGCCCGAGCCGGGCAACGTCTATTCGACCAACATGAATTCCGGCAACGCGCAGGTCGGAAATGCCGGCACGGGTGGCCTCGGCGCGATCCAGTCCGGCGCCCTGGAGGACTCCAACGTCGACCTTGCGGACGAACTCACCGGCATGATCGAGGCGCAGCGCGGCTTCACCGCGAACTCGAAATCGTTCCAGACCGGCTCTGACCTGCTCGACGTCGTCGTCAACCTGAAGCGTTAAGTCCCATCCCGGGCAAGAGCAGATCATGTCCCTTACCGCCGCCCTCAACTCGGCCCGCTCCTCGCTCATGGCGTCGAGCATCCAGTCGTCGACGATCTCGCGCAACATTGCCGGGGCCAGCGCCACCGGCTATTCGCGCAAGATCGCCGTGCTGGACAATCTTCCAGGCGCCGGCGTCTATGTTGCGGCGATCCAGCGCGCGGCAAGCGGCGGCCTGTTCACGAACGTCCTCACCGCGACGTCGGCGTCCGCCAAGCAGGGCGTGATCTACGAAGGTCTGCAGAAAATCTCGGCCGCGACGATCGACGATCCCGAGCTCGAACAGTCGCCGACCGCCCAGCTCAACAAGCTCAAGCAAGCGCTGCAGCAATTCGCCAACTCCACCGACAATGCGACCCTGGCGCAGGCCGCGGTGACGTCCGCCAAGGACATGGCGACGACGCTCAACCAGGCGACCAGGACCGTCCAGTCCGTCCGCGAGGGCGCGGACGCCGACATGGCGACGTCGGTCGCCAACATCAACCAGCTGCTCGCCCAATTCGACGAGGTCAACACCGCGATCGTGAAGGGAACGATCTCCGGCGACGACATCACCGACTATCTCGACCAGCGCGACGGCATCGTCTCCAGGCTGTCGGAGGAGGTTGGCGTCTCGATGTCGCTCCGTGCCAACGGCGACGCGGCGCTCTACACCGACAGCGGCGTCGTGCTGTTCGACAAGACGGCGCGAACGGTCAGCTTCGCGGCGACCAACGTCTACACGCCCGGCACCACGGGCAATGCGGTCTATATCGACGGCGTCCCGGTCACGGGAGCCAATTCCGTGATGCCGCTCAAGACCGGAAAGCTTTCGGGCCTCGCCGAATTGCGCGACAATGCCACCGTCACGTACCAGAGCCAGCTCGACGAAATTGCGCGTGGCTTGATCAATGCCTTCAAGGAAAGCGATCAGTCAGCCGTTCCGACGCTGGCGGACAGGCCCGGCCTGTTCACCTATCCCGGCGCACCGGCGATGCCCGCGAGCGCCACGATCTCGGTCGGACTCGCCGGTACGATCGCGGTTGCCGCGTCGGTCGATCCGGCCGCGGGCGGAAACCCGAATCTGCTGCGCGACGGCGCGATCAGCGGCGTTCCCGCCTATAATTACAACACGACCGGCAATGCCGGCTTTTCGACGCGGCTCCAGCAGCTCATCAACAACATGGAGGCGCCGCAGCCGTTCGCCCCGGCGGCTCAGGGCAAGCCGAGCGGCAGCGTGATCGAGTTCGCCTCGTCTTCGGCGAGTTGGATCGAAAGCCAGCGCAAGACCGCCGACGCCAACGTCCAGTACCAGAACACGCTGCTCGACCGCAGCACCGCGGCGCTGTCGAATGTCAGCGGCGTCAACATGGACGACGAGATGTCGTTGATGCTCCAGGTCGAGCGCACCTATTCGGCGTCGTCGAAGATCATCTCGACCGTCGACGAGATGTTGCAGAGCCTGCTGGCTGCCGTGGGGAATTAAGTCATGATGAGCGCCAACTACATCTCGACCCTGATGATGTCGTCCTCGTTGAGGTCGTCGATCACGAATAACCAGGCCGCGCTGACCAAGGCCTCGAAGGAGGCGACCACCGGCCGTTTCGCCGATGTCGGCCTCGAGCTCGGTACGGGGATGGGCCGCGACGTGGCGCTACGGGCCGATTTCAACTTCGCCGATCAGCTGGTCGACACCAACGAGCTGGTTTCGGGACGCCTCGACGTGACCCAGAACCGGATCACGCAGCTTGGCACGACCGCCTCGGAATTCCTCAAGAACCTGATCGCGGCCCGTGACGCCGACAGCGGCGCGAAGATCATCCTGCCGAGCGCGTCCGCCAACCTTCAGGACCTCATCGGCGCGCTCAACGTCTCCTACAATGGCGCGTATCTGTTCGGCGGCATCAATACGCAGACCGTGCCGGTCACGAACTACACGGCCGGCTCGGCCAGCAAGAACCAGGTCGATGCGGACTTTCTGGCGACGTTCGGCTTCTCGCAGTCGGCGGCCGGCGTGAGCACGATCACGCCGGCGCAGATGCAGAACTTTCTCGACAACATCCTCGATGCCGAGTTCGCAAGTCCGGCCTGGAACACCAATTGGTCGGCGGCCACGGACCAGACGCTGTCGAGCCGCATCTCCACGACCGAGGTCGTCGACAGCTCGATCAGCGCCAACCAGCCCGGCTTCCGCAAGCTGGCCGAGGCCTACACCATGCTCACCGATCTCGGCAATACCAGCCTGAGCAAGGCCACGTTTCAGGTCGTCGTCGACAAGGCCATCAGTCTCGTCAGCGGCGCGATCAACGATCTCGCCGTGCTCGGCGGTACCGTCGGCTCGATCCAGCAACGGGTCACCGGCGCATCCGAAAAGCTGAAGATCCAGAAGGACATCCTCAACAACCAGATCGTCAAGCTGGAGGCGGTCGATCCGACCGAGGCCTCGGTCCGCGTCACCACCTTGCAGACCCAGATCAAGACGGCGCTCGCGCTGACGTCGCAGCTCCAGCAGATCAGCCTCATCAACTATCTCTGAAGTCGGAGCTCGCAACCTTTGTCCTGTTATCCGGTCTCCTGCGCAGAGTGGTTCTGATGACGTTTGAAGCCTATGAAGCCGTCGTCGACGAAAGTGGTTTTGAGGCGCGGGGCCGGGAGCGGCAGGCGCTCAGCCTCGGCATCGACCGGCTCGAGCGTCTCCGGGAGGGCCACTTCAGCTTCGAGGATCTGGTCGAGAGCCTGCTCTATGTGCGGCGGCTGTGGACGATCTTCATCGAGGATCTCTCGCACCCTGAAAACGGACTGCCGGAAAAGCTGCGCGCCGACATCATCTCGATCGGCCTGTGGGTCGTCAAGGAAGCCGATCGCCTTCGCGAGGAGAGATCGAACGACGTGATGCAACTCATCGAAATCAACCGCCTGATCCGAGACGCTCTTTGATGAAAGTCTCCTTGCGCGCGGGCGAACGCATCTACATCAACGGCGCGGTGCTGCGCGTGGACCGCAAGGTCTCCGTCGAACTCGTCAACGACGTGATGTTCCTGCTCGAAGGGCAGGTCATGCAGGCGTCCGACGCCACCACGGCGCTGCGGCAGCTCTACTTCATCGTCCAGCTCATGCTGATGAACCCGACCGACATCCGCGATGCCGCGGCGCTCTACGCGCAGCATCACGCGGTCCTGTGTTCCGTGTGCGAGAGCCGCGAGATGCTGGACGGGCTTGGCGCGGTCGACGAACTGGTGCAGGCGACCCGCTACTTCGAGGCGCTCAAGCGGATCCGGGCCCTGTTCCCGGTGGAGCAGGCCATCCTGGCCGGCGCCGTACCCATTTCCCCCGTCGAAGCTGCCTGACAGCGGAGAGACACATGAACGTCACAGGCGTGACCGACACGACCGGCAAGTCCAATGCGGCCGACCAGACCACGGCGTCGAGCAGCGGCGTCGACTACAACACGTTTCTTCAGCTCCTCATCGCCCAGATGAAGAACCAGGATCCGACCAATCCGATGGAAACCTCGGAATATATGAGCCAGTTCGCGCAGCTCTCGACGGTCGAGCAGGCGATGCAGACCAATTCGAAGCTGGATGCGCTGCTGTCGTCGCAGTCGTTGTCGCAGGCCAACGGCCTGATCGGGAAAACCGTCAGCTTCACCGACGCCACCGGAGCCACCTTCAGCGGCAAGGTCGTTTCGGTCTCCATCAACAGCGACGGCTCCATCGCGACCCTTCAGGACGGCACCAAGGTCGCGGTCGGGCCCGGTCTCACGATCAGCCAGTCATGAACGAGCGGGACGCTCTCGATATCGTCCAGGCGGCGATCTGGACCATCATCGTCGCCTCCGGGCCCGCCGTCGGCGCCGCCATGCTGGTCGGCACCGTCATCGCGCTGATCCAGGCCCTGACCCAGATCCAGGAGATGACGCTGACCTTCGTTCCGAAGATCATCGTCATTCTGCTGGTCGTTGCCGTCTCCGGCTCATTCATCGGCGCGCATCTCTCCACCTTCACCGAGATGGTCTATTCGCGGATCGAGCACGGCTTCTGACCCGGGCAGCGGCCTGCCACCACCCTCGCGTAAGCTTTGCGCGGCAGATTGCAGGCCGGACCCCTCTGCCGGTGACCCATGGCCGATACGTTAGCTGCTAGCCTGCCGACCCCACGACGAGTGGGGGCCGACGCATTTTTCGCCGGCGGCATCGTGGCCATGCTCACGATCCTGTTCCTGCCGATCCCGCCGATCCTGATCGATCTCGGCCTTGCGTTCTCGATCGCGCTGTCTGCGCTGATCCTGATGGTGGCGCTGTGGATCCAGCGGCCGCTCGACTTCTCGGCCTTCCCGACCGTGCTTCTGATCGCGACGATCCTGCGCCTGGCGCTGAACGTGGCGACCACCCGCCTGATCCTGTCGCGCGGCGGGGAGGGCGAGCATGCTGCCGGCCACGTCGTCGCCGGCTTCTCCAAGTTCGTCATGGGCGGCGACTTCGTCATCGGCCTGATCATCTTCGCCATCCTGGTCACGGTGAACTTCGTCGTGATCACCAAGGGTGCGACGCGCATCGCCGAAGTCGGCGCCCGCTTCACTCTCGACGCAATTCCCGGCAAGCAGATGGCGATCGACGCGGATCTGTCGGCGGGGCTGATCGACGACAAGGAAGCCCAGCGTCGGCGCCGCGAGCTCGAAGAGGAGAGCGCGTTCTTCGGCGCCATGGACGGAGCCTCGAAATTCGTTCGCGGCGATGCCATCGCCGGCCTGCTCATCACCGCGATCAACATCTTCGGCGGCATCATCATCGGCGTCACCCATCACGGGCTGACGCTGTCGCGTGCCGCCGACGTCTACACCAAGCTCTCCGTCGGCGATGGCCTGGTGTCGCAGATGCCGGCGCTGATCGTGTCGCTGTCGGCGGGCCTTCTGGTCTCCAAGGGCGGCACCAGGGGGTCGGCAGAGCAGGCCGTGCTGCGTCAGCTCAGCGGCTATCCGCGCGCGGTGTCGGCCGCCGCGCTGATGATGTTCGTGCTCGCCTTGATGCCGGGTCTGCCGATGGCGCCCTTCCTGCTGCTCGGCGGCGTCATGGCCTTCGTCGGCTACTCGCTGCCGAGGCGGCAGGCGGACCGGGAGCGCAAGGAAGCGGCCCTCAAGGCCGACGAGCGTGCCCAGACCGAGGCCAAGGAATCCGTCAAGGAGCAGCTCAAGACCGCCGAGATCGAGCTGGCGCTCGGTGGCCACCTTTCGGTCCATCTCCTGGGCTCGCGCACCGAGCTTGCGCACCGCGTCGCCAAGATCCGCAAGAAATTCGCCAAGCAGTACGGCTTCGTCGTTCCCGAGATCAAGCTCACCGACAATCTGTCGATCGACCCCAAGGGCTACCAGATCCGCATTCACGACACCCGCGTCGCCCACGGCGAGCTCAGGCTCGGCGAAGTGCTCGTGCTGGTCGACAAGGACGGCAAGCCCGACGTGCCGGGCGAAGAGGTGATCGAACCCGCTTTCGGCATGAAAGCGCTCTGGGTGACGGAAGCCTTCACGGACGAAGTCAAGCGGCAGGGGTGCAAGCCGGTCGACAATCTGTCGGTGCTGCTCACCCATCTGAGCGAAGTGATCAGGGCGAACCTCGCCCAGCTCCTGTCCTACAAGGACATGCGCGCGCTGCTCGACCGTCTCGATCCCGAATACAAGCGCCTCGTCGAGGATCTCTGCCCGTCGCAGATCTCTTATTCGGGCCTGCTGGCGATCCTGAAGATCCTGCTGGCCGAGCGCGTCTCCATTCGCAACCTTCACCTGATCCTCGAGGCGATCGCCGAGATCGCGCCCCATGTGCGGCGCTCCGAGCAGGTCGCAGAGCACGTGCGGACGCGGCTCGCCCAGCAGATCTGCGGCGACCTTTCGGACAACGGCGCGCTCAACGTCGTCCGTCTCGGCAACCGCTGGGACCTCGCGTTTCACCAGAGCCTGAAGCGCGACGCCAAGGGCGACGTCGTCGAGTTCGACGCCGATCCGCGCCTGATCGAACAGTTCGCGACCGAAGCCAGCGCCGCGATCCGCAAGTTCACCGAGAGCGGCACCAGCGTGGTGCTGGCGGTCACCCCGGAAGCGCGCCCCTATGTCCGGATGATCCTGGAGCGGGTGTTCCCGACATTGCCGGTGCTGTCGCATGTCGAAGTCGCGCGCAGTGCCGAGATCAGGGCGCTCGGGGCGGTCTCGTGATCAGCGGTCTTGCCGACAGCGTGCTGGTGACGTTCATCGTGTTCTGCCGCATCGGCGCCTGCCTGATGCTGGTGCCCGGCTATTCCAGCGTCAATGTTCCGGCCCAGGTCCGCCTGTTCGTCGCGCTGGTCACGACGTTTGCGCTGGCGCCGATCCTGATCGCGGTGCTGAAACCCCTCACGGACAACGCGGCGCCGCTGACGCTGGCGCTCCTGATCGGCTCGGAGCTCCTGGTCGGCAGCGTCATCGGGCTCGGCGGCCGCGTCTTCTTCCTCGCGCTCCAGACCATGGCGACCATGATGGCGAGCGCCATCGGCCTCAGCAACATCCCGGGGACGCCGGTCGCCGACAGCGATCCGGCGCCGGCGCTGGCGCCGCTGATCATGGTGTCCGTCACCACACTGTTCTTCATGACCGACCAGCATTGGCAGGTCCTGCGCGGGCTGATGAACTCCTACGACGTCTGGCATCCCGGCAGCAGGCTCGGCGGCAACATGGCGCTCGACCAGCTGGTCGGCCGTCTGTCCGACGCGTTCGTGCTGACGCTGCGGATCACCAGCCCCTTCATCGTCTATTCGGTAATCGTCAACCTGGCGGTCGGCCTGATCAACAAGCTGACGCCGGCAATTCCGGTCTATTTCATCTCGGTGCCGTTCGTGCTGTTCGGCGGCTTCCTGCTGCTCTATCTCACCAGTGACGAACTGCTAACGCAATTCATGCTCGGCGTCTCGTCGTGGCTGGCGGGGTGACCGGTATGGCCTCGCGCGTGGACAAGCTCGGCCGGATGGTTTCGCTCATGAAGCTGCAGCTCCGGCTGTCCGAATGGCAGCTCGCGCAGTTGCAGCAGCAGGAGAGAAGCCTGCAGGACGAGCAGGAATGGCTGGTGGGCGCCCTCAACGATGGCAAGCCGCCCGCGGGCTCGTCGAGCGAATCGATCGCGCGGCGCCTGAACCGGACGAGCGTCGGCGCGCGCGAGATTCGGGCGGAAGCCGCGCAGCAGCTCGACCAGGTTCGCAGCGAGAACCGCCGCGTGAAGCAGCTCGAGGAGGTGGCGAAGGCGGCGCTGGCCGGCAAGCGTCGCGATGCGGAGAAGCGCGTTCTCGAGGAGATGACGGGACGAAGCCCTGCCGTGCGCGCCTGGACGCCGCGGCCAGCCAACCGGAACAAGCCATGATCGTGACAGCCACACCCGACCTCGTTCTCGACGTCCTCGAAGCCGCCGATCCCGTGACGCAGCGCGCGGCGACCGCGAAGCTCGATGCGCTGAAATCCTCCGATGCGGACTTCGCCGCCACGATGGATGCGGAGGCCGGCAAGGCGGCGGCCACCGAATCTGCGGCGAAGGTTTCGGAGGTGCACTCGGATGCGGTGAACGGGGAGCCGGTGCGGGTGATCAAGGCGCCGGCATCCGGCGAGGTGTACCGGAAGTTCGAAGCTTTCATCCTCCAGACCTTCGTTGAGACGATGTTGCCGAAGGACTCGGAGGAGGTGTTTGGCAAGGGCACGGCCGGCGGCGTCTGGAAGTCGATGCTGGCGGAGCAGCTTGGCAACCAGCTGGCAAAGGGCAAGGGCATCGGCATCGCCGAGCGGCTCGCCGTCGCCGCGCATCCGCCCGGACCGAACGGTACGGGCAAGGCCGGATGATGATCCGCGAATGAATGACAGAAATCGAAGGGTGAATTTCCGATGCAGGCACGAGAAAGCGCGGCGGCCATGGTGGTCGAACAGCCCGTCGCTGACACCGAGGTGATGACGGAAGCCGCGGCGGCCGATGCGCTGCTGCCGGTGCTGCTGCCGAGCGTAGGCAGCGAAGCCGTGGTCGGCGGCGCGGATGCGGCGAGATCTGACGAGGTAAGCGGCCTGCTGGCGGCAATCCGCCGGCTCGAGAGCATCGTCGAGGAGGAGACGGTCGCGCTCGCGACGGGTCAGAAGATCGATTTCGACGACTTCAGCGCGCGCAAGAGCCGGAGCATGCTCGAATTCGTCCGGCTGATGCGGGCGGGGATGCATCTCGGCGCCGAAGGCGAGGTCACCGCGGAGATTCAGCGACTGCGCGAGAAGCTCGAGCGCAATCGTGCGATCCTCGAAATGCACTACGACGCGGTGCGCGAGGTCGCGGGCATCATCGTCAAGGCCATCAAGGAGGCCGAGTCGGACGGCACCTATACCGGTCGCGCAGCACAGGACGGAAAATGATCAGACTGGTGCTGGCCGGGCTCTGGGTATGCATCCTCACCGCGGGCACGAGCTACGCCGTGGCCTATTGGAAGGAGAACGGCAGCCTCTTGCCGGCAAAGGACGAATATCTGGACGGGCTGCAGTATCAGAAGACGCGGGCCCTCAGCGTGCCCATGGTCGAGAACGGCAACGTGCAGGGCTACATCGTCGCGCGCTTCGTCTACACCGTGGAGGCGCGGACCATGCACCAGCTCAGCGTTCCGCCGGAGCCGTTCGTCGTCGACGAGGCCTTCCGCAGGATCTATGCCGACGACCGTCTCGACTTCAGGAAGCTCGCTCGTTACGACCTTTCCATCCTGACGACAGCCATCAAGCAGCGCGTCAACGAGCGGATGCAGGCTGACGTCGTCCAGGATGTCCTGGTCGAGGACTTCAACTACGTCTCCAAGGAAGAATTCCAGTCGAAGCCGTAGTGCGTGGCGCAGCGTAGTCGCGGTTGAGGGCATTCCCTGCGGCCATCCTTCGAGACGCCCGCTTGAACGGCTGCCTGCCGTTTCGCCCGCTGAAACTGCAACGGCCTCCGCGAAGGTGCTTCGCGGAGGCCGTTGTCGGTTCGGAGCAGCAGGCTTGCGCCGTGTCAGTTTCCGGCCGGATACGCTGCCGGCGCGGCATGCGCTCTGTTGAGGAGAATGCCAACCTCGCCGAGCTCCTGCATGGGCACGTCGAGGGCCTCGCCGGCGGGGATGTTGAGGCGATATCCGACGTAGCGCCGGGCCACGATCGCGTCGAAGCCCAGGCGGTCGCGGAGCTTCTTGCGCAGCTTGCTGACGTGGCTCTCGATCACGCTCTCGTCGAAAGTGGACTCGAAGATGCCGTAGACCGCGTTGAAGATCTGCGTCTTGGTGATCCACTTGCCGTGATTGCTGACCATATATTCGAGAATGCGCAGCTCGCGGCGGGGCAGGGTGAGGGCGTGCCCCGCGATCTCGGGGTCACGGCCGTTGAAGAAGACCTGGATCCTGGTCTCGCAGGGCCTGGGCAGCTCGCCCACCCGGCGTCGCGCGATCGCGGCCGTTCGGGCGAGGATCTCGCGCAGATGAATCGGAACGTGCACGACGTCGTCGACGCCCGACTCGAACAGCTCGAGCGTGTTCTTGAGCATTTTCTGGCCGCTCACCGCGATGATGGGAGCCGAGGAACGCTTGCGCATCGCCCGCGGCAGGCTTCCGCGGGCATCGCAATCCCCGAGGAGGAAGGCGTCGACCGCTGCCAGATCCGATTCGCTTGCGGATTGCAGCCAGTCCCAGAATTCCCCGGAGGAGAAACCGATCGACGATACGCCTTCGCGAACGAGCCCTCCAACGTAGCTGTTCGCGACGCTCTCGCGATCATCAACGATAATATACATCAGTCTTTCGCCCCTGTTTCGCACTTGTTGCGGCCGGTTGTTTGTTGTGATGCCCCGGCTCGGCAACGATGCTGTTTGACGACATTCCTTCCCGCGAACCGTTGTTATGGTTTCGATATTCGCGGGCAGCCCTACGCATTCAGTGCCTGCGTCTCGCAGGCCTGTTACTTCGACTCGATACTGAACGCTTACTGCGTGAGGCCCGGCGGGTGTCTTACGGATCACCTCGCGGAGCGGATTGAGAAACGACCTAGAACAGTTGCGCCAAGTTGCTCATCGCGTCCGAACACTACTGAAACTGTGTCGATCTCCTCGCCAACTGGCGAGAATCACTTGACTAGGACCGTAACGATTGCCGATTTCCGATCAAGCGTGCGCCACAAAGCGATTGCTACGTGTGCTTGATGCTGTTGGTTTGTTTCGGGTTGTTTCTTGATAAATTCAATCGTATCAGTTGATTTGATAACTGAACTAGTTCTGCACCGTAACGGTTCTATGGTTCCGCATCCCCGTACAATTACAGCCATTTCAGGTGGTGCTGGGGATCACGCATATCGAACGGTTTTCAACCCGGGATTGACCCACTCGCGTCTGTTTCCACATGCGACAATTCGACTCACATGTGGCGACTGGACTTCAGCTTGGCGAAATCTTGGCGAGGGTGTGTCTTTCGAGTCGCACTCTCGCCACGTGCATGGCGCGTTGAGGCCATGGAGCGTCGCATCGCGCGTGATGAAAATCTTTCGATGCGCACGTCTCGCGCAAGCTTTGGCAAATAACGTCGTCGTTCGACAGATCGAACCGAACGGAGCATTTTCACATGTTGTCCGATGGACAAGCTCGTCCCAACGCGACCGCTGATGTTTCCGCAACGGCCAAGCCTGCTCCCGAGCCACGCGACACAAAGGACGATGCGGCGCACGCGGCCAGGCCTGTTGCGGGCGCAAAGCGTGTGTCGGCCGCGGCGAGCGACGAGGTTCTCGCGAAGGAGGCGCTCGAGGGGCTGAAACGTATTCGCGCCAAGGCCCGTCTCGACAAGATGGCGATACCCAAGCCTGCGACCACCGTCATCAAGCCGGCCGTGATCGTGGCCAAGCCGCCGCCGCCCCGCCCGACATGGGTTGCGCCGCTCGCAACATTGGCGGTCGCCGCCATGCTCGTGGTGTGCGCGTGCACCGGCGTGATCGCCTATCTCGCCACGCAGCCCGCCCAGAACAACGTTGCGGCCAATACGGAGATCAGAAATTTGCGCGAGACCGTTGCGCAATTGCGCAAGCAAATGTCGGGCGTGTCCGAAAATCTCGATGGCCTGCGCACCGCGGTCGATCAATCGAGCAAGGCGACCAATGACCGCTTCGGCCGGTTCGCCGAGAACCTGGACCGCATCGAGCGGGTGAGTTCGTCCTCGACGGTGAAGCTCGACAGGCTTGCCCAAGCTCAAGTCCAGGCGCCGGCACCGGCGACGGTGCAATCGCAGCCCGCGCCGCAGCAAACGGCGATGGTGGCCTCGGTCGCGGCGCCCGAGTTCACGGGCTCAGTCGCCCCGTCCGAGCGCGCGCCGGTGCCGCGGAAGGTGATCAAGGGGTGGTCGGTCCGCCAGGCCTACGAAGGAATTGCGATCCTGCAGAGCCCGAACGGCGTCATCGAGGTCGTGCTTGGACAGCAGGTGCCCGGCCTTGGCCGCATCGAGGAGATCAGGAGCGAGAACGGG
Organism: Bradyrhizobium sp. NDS-1; assembly: GCF_032918005.1. Taxonomy (NCBI): domain Bacteria; kingdom Pseudomonadati; phylum Pseudomonadota; class Alphaproteobacteria; order Hyphomicrobiales; family Nitrobacteraceae; genus Bradyrhizobium; species Bradyrhizobium sp. NDS-1. Next base: position 6,569,904 of record NZ_CP136628.1, on the reverse strand, counting down.
CGTCTCGTGGTGGAGTCGAGCGGGGGCGTCATCTATTCGTCGCGCAAGGCGACGCCCTGATCGAACGCCGGCTTCTATTGGCGGTGATGCTCGAAGCTGGTGCATAGCAGATCGACCTCCGCCTCCGCGATCGGCGAGCGGAACAGGCGGCAGCTGAACTCGGCCGTGGCCTTGCTGTCGGTGGTGACGCGCTCCTCCCGGAGGAAGATGCATCGCTTGCAAACGTCGGTATGGTGCCGCTGCTCGGCCGCGTCGGACTGATCCAGCACGTACCGGAACGTGTCACGGAAGCGGGTCTTGACCTCGTCGTCGAGGACGGCAATCGCCTCGACCAGAACGTTGACGGGGTCGCGCACCAGGAACTTCTTGCCCTGCTGCGTCACACTCAGCATCACAGAGCGCTTGTCGGTGGCCGAGCGTTTTCGCTCGAGATAACCGAGCCGCTCGAGCTCCCCGATGATGAACGAGGCGGTGCCGCGCGTGGTGCCGACGTAACTCGCCAGCGCCGAAGGCGTCCGGGAAAAGCGGTTGGCGCGGGAGAGGAAACGCAGCGCCATCCACTCGCGGTCGCGCAAGCCGTGCTTGGTGCCCTCGAACCACAGGATCCGTGCGACCTGCTCCAACAGTTCAATCGATTCACGAGCCAATGTCATTTCAGTTCCGGTCGCATAAAGCTTTATTCAATTGAGCCTTGGGCAGCGCAATCTGAGTGGACGAGAATGAAGCCCGCGGGCAGCCTTCGTCCGTGCCGAACGGTCGGATTGCGCGTGGGGAAGAAGCTCTCGGTTTCGAGAGATGGAACTTCCGGACGTGGAACTAGGGCGTCACACAGAAAGTTCGAGTAAATCGCACAGCGCGAATCATCTGAAAATTTCAAACAAATGACGGTGGTTCGCGTGCTGGATTCCGGTCGCGCACGGTATCGGGGCAACATGATGTATCGTTGCGGCCACCATCGAGCCCATTTGTAGCGGGCGAATGTTTCGATTGGCGCCAGGGAGCGAAGTCTCCGCAACGTTGGACCGTGCGCGAGCGGCGGAAGAACCCCCATTTTCGGTTAATGGATGTTGCGTCGCAGCGCGGCCGGGCGGTTAAATCGGACACACGATCGATCCGGAAAGCTCGCACATGGCCCAAGGCCATTTGCTCGCAGGCTGGTGATTTGCGTTTCCCCGGCAACTATTGGCGAATGCGCAGCGCTCGGGGCACGATAGGCAGCAGCAAGGGACCGACCGATGAGCTTCGAAGACACCATGACCTCCGACGTCGTCGGATTGACGAAAGTCGCGCCGGTCTCGCGCCGCGGATTCATGACCGCCACCGCGGCAGTCGCCGCCGGTTACACCCTTGCGGCCGGGCCCGTGCGCGCCGAGGTGATCACGACCGACACAAATGGTCTCCAGGCTGGCGACGTCAGGATCAAGGTCGGCTCCGAGGAGATGCCTGCCTATTTCGCCCGCCCGGCCGGCAACACCAAGGCGCCGGTGATCATCGTGGCGATGGAGATCTTCGGCCTGCACGAATACATCAAGGACGTGACGCGGCGCCTCGCCAAGCTCGGTGCCTTCGCGATCGCGCCGGACTATTACTTCCGCAAGGGCACCGATCTCACCAAGATCGCGGACATCAAGGACCTGCTGCCGATCGTCAACGCCAAGCCGGATGCCGAACTGTTGTCGGATCTCGATGCGACGGTGGCATGGGCGGGAGCGCAAGGCCGCGATACTGGCCGGCTCGGGATCGTCGGCTTCTGCCGGGGCGGCCGTACGGTCTGGGAATATGCTGCCCACAGCGGCACGCTCAAGGCAGGTGTTGCCTTCTACGGCACGGTGGTCGATCCCGCCAATCCGCTATGGCCGAAGAGCCCAATGCGGCTTGCACCCGAGATGAAGGCGCCGGTGCTCGGCCTCTATGGCGGGGCCGACACTGGCATTCCCGTCGCGCAGGTCGAGCAGATGAAGGCCGCGCTCGAGCAGAACAAAAGGACGGCCGAATTCAAGATCTATCCCGAAGCGCCGCACGGCTTCCATGCCGACTATCGCGGCAGCTACCGCAAGGACGCGGCGGAAGATGCCTGGAAGCAGGCGCAGGCCTGGTTCAGGAAATATGGCGTCCTGAGCTAATCTCTTGTTTCGAAGGGCGGCCTGATCGGTCGCCCTTTTCATTCCAGCGCAACGGCCTCACTTCACCATCGCGCCATAGACGATGTCCTGAACCTGCTCGCGGTAGTATTTCCTGAGCTCACCGGGCGCTGCCGTCCCCACGACGACGACGAGACGCTCCTTGGGATCGCAGAAGAACTGCGTTCCGTAAGCGCCGTTCCAGGTGAACTCGCCGGGATTGCCGGGGACCGCCGACAGGCCGTCGCTGGTGCGGACTGCGACCGACAGCCCAAAGCCGAAGCCGCCGCGATGCGGTTCGACCCTGGCGACGTTGTTCTTGATCTCGGGGCCGAGATGGTTGGAGGTCATGTGGTGCACGGTCTTCGGTCCAAGAATGCGCTGGCCGTCGAGCTCACCGCCATTAAGCAGCATCTGCCCGAAGCGGAGGTAGTCGCCGATCGTCGCGAACGCGCAGGCGCCGCCGCAGTCGAACTTGGTCGGCGTATCCAGGAGCTTGATCGCCTGCGGCTTGCCGGTCAGCGGATCGTTGGCAAAGGGGCGGGCGAGGCGAGGGCGCTGCGCATCGGTCGGATGGAAAGTCGCGTCCTTCATGCCGAGCGGTTGCCACACATTGGCAGCGAGATAATCGCCGAGCTTCTGCTCGCTCACCTTCTCGATCACCGCGCCGAGCACGTCGATCGAAAAGCCGTACTCGAACTCGGTCGAGGGTTGCTGCGCCAGCGGCAGCTTGGTGATGCGGTCGATAAAGGCCTGGGTGTCGCCTTCGATCGCGGGCGCAATGCCGTCGGGATATTGCCGCGCCACCGGGCTCGAACTGTCGGGACGGCCGCCATACATCAATCCGGACGTATGCCGGTAGAGATCATGGATGAAGATCGGCGAGGCCAGCGGTTCGAGCTTGAGCGAGCCGTCGCTCTGGCGCACGCCGACCTTCATGTCGGCAAAGCCGGGATAGTAATTGGACAGCTTGGCCTGCAGCGGCAACTGGCCTTTTTCCATCAGCGTCAGGCCCGCGACCGCCGCCATCGGCTTGGTCATCGAGGCCAGCGCGAAGATCGCGTCGACCGGCATCGGCGTGCCCTTGTCCGGATCGAGCAGGCCGTAGGCCTTGTAGTGCACCAGCTTGCCATTGCGCGCGACGGCAACGACCGCACCGGGCACGCGCTTGGCGGCGATCTCGCGCGCGAAGAAATTGTCGAGGCGCGCAAGGCCCTGACTGGAAAAGCCGACATCGTCGGGGTTGGCTTCGGGCAGCGGTGCGGCGCGCGCCGCACCGAGCGTGATGACGGCAGCCGCCGTCGCGATCACAGCGATCGTCTTGTTCATTGTGTCCTCCCAGGGCGGGCTCGTTATGTGCAGGCCCACGACGCCAAGAACACGTCCGCACTCACGTGAAGTCAAGCACGGGCGCAGCATGACAGGGGCGCACCGGGATTTGCGGAACCCTATCGCCCTTCGCCGGCGCGCCACAGCGCATCGAGGCCGTGACGATAGGTCGGGTGGATCAGCGCGCCGCCGAGCTCACGCTTCAGCTTCGCGTTGGAGACACGGGCGCTGCTGGCATAGAAGCTGCGGGCCATCGCCGACATGTCGGCCGTCGCGAACGCCTCTTCCGGTGGTGGTGCAACGCCCATCAGCTCAGCGGCATAGGCGATCACGTCCTGCGGCGGCGCGGGCTCGTCGTCGCAGACGTTCCAGATGCCGCCGCTTCGGTGGCGGACGGCGGCCATGATCGCGCTCGCGATATCGTCGGCATGGATGCGGTTGAAGACCTGTCCGGGCTTGATGATGCGCCTGGCCGTTCCCGCGCGCAGCGTCGCCAGCGCGTTGCGGCCGGGGCCGTAGATGCCGGCAAGCCGCAGGATCGCGGCATCGCCGCGCGCCGCCTCCATCCAGGCCTGCTCGGCAGCAATCCGCATGCGCGCGCGCTCGAGGGTGGCCTGCGGCGGAGTGCTCTCGTCGACCCAGCCGCCGCCGTGATCGCCGTAGACGCCGATGGTGGAGAGATAGACGATTTTGCGCCGGCCCGCCGCCAGCACGTCGCCGAACGCGGCGATTGCGGGATCGCCGGCGTTGCCGGGTGGGATCGAGATGAGAAGGACATCGGCTTCGCCGATACGTTCGGCCGTCATGCGATCCGGATCGCTCCCGGAAAAAGGATGCACCTCGATGCCGGCGATATCATCCTGCTGCGCAGGATCCCGCACGGTGCCGGCAACATGCGAGAAGGTGCCGCCGAACTTCCCCACGAAATGCCTCGCGCTGTAGCCCAAGCCCAGAATGAAGAGGCGCATGTCTCTGCCGTGCCGGTCGGAGTTCCCTTCGCGCCTGCTGCGCGTCCCCGCTCATAAGAGATTTTTGGGTCCGGCAAAAGATATTGCGATTTGTCTCGCCCTCCACCTCGGGCGATGGTTGCTCGTCACCGAGGGGCGTCCTGATCATGCAGGCAGCAACAGCCACGATTGCGCCATCCGGTGCCGCGGAACTGATCCGGCGCGCCGCCGCGCTGATTTTCGACATCGACGGCACCCTGGCCGAAACCGAGGAACTGCATCGGCAGGCCTTCAACCATGCCTTCATCCGCCAAGGTCTCGACTGGCAGTGGGACCGCGCCGTCTACAAGGACCTGCTGCGGGTGACCGGCGGCAAGGAGCGTATGCGCGCCTACCACGCAAGGCTGCGGAGCGCAGCGCCATTGTCCGATGAGGACATCGCCGCGCTTCACCGCATCAAGACCGCGCGTTACGCCGAGCTGGTCGAAACCGGCTGCTGCCCTTTAAGACCGGGAGTGATCGAGCTGCTCGCTGCGGCGAAGTCGCGCGGCCAGCGGCTTGCGATTGCGACCACGACCTCGCACGGCAACATCGATGCGCTGCTGGCCCAGGCGCTGGGGGCGAGCTGGGCTGCGGAGTTCGACGCGATCGTTGCCGGCGACGACGTCGGGCACAAGAAGCCCGCGCCGGACGTCTATCTCGAAACGCTGGCGCGGCTGAAGCTGGGTGCGGCGGACTGCGTCGCGATCGAGGATTCCGCCAACGGCCTGATCGCCGCCTCACGCGCCGGCATCCCCGTTCTGATCACCCGCAGCATGTTCTTTGCGGAGGATGATTTCAGCGAGGCGCGGGCTGTTCTGGATGATCTGTCGGAACTCGCCTCCGGGCAAAGAACGGGGAACCCCAGGGGGGATACATCGAGCTGCGAGGCAGAGAGCCTGCCCTCGTTCACCACATTTAAACCTTAAGATTCTACGAAGAGGACTCAGCTACGGGCCGGGGAACATGCAAACAGCCTTCGTACAGAAGCCATCCGTAGACTTCGGGCAATGAAGGTTTGGCAGACCAGCTGCATCGTGGCTGTGATCGCATCCGCGGGACTTTACCTGGCCGCCGGTAACAGACCGGCCGCCACGGCGCCGGACCTCCTGCCCGAAGCGGCAGCGAGCATGGCGTCGCCTGCGAACACGGTGACGCCTGCCTTGTACGCGGAGGCATCCGCCAGACTTGCGGCAGCGCTTCGGTCAGAAAGTGTAGCGCCTGGCTCGGAGACGTCAGCAGGTTCCAGTCCGTCGAGCACCGAAGCGGAGATCGTCGATGAACCCGTCGCGCCAAAACTGGCGTCGTTGGGACAGGATGTCGTCCAACCGCTGCCGCCGGAACGCGATGCGTCCAACGAGGCTCCGAAAGCGGCGTCGACGCAGGATTTTCGTCATCTGGTCTACTATGTCTGGTCCGAATTGCCGCCCGTCGAGAAACCGGCGGAGATCGTCTTGCGTGCGTTCAAGGACATTCCGGTCGGAACGCCGGCCGAAGAGATCAAGCGCGCCTCCGACGCGTTTGGCCTCGATTTCAATTTCATGATGGCGGTTGCCAAGATCGAGTCCGGCTTCAACCCCAATCAACGCACAGGGTCGTATATCGGGCTTTTTCAGCTCAGCCACTATGAGTTCGGCAAGTTCGGCTACGGGCAGATTCGCAGCCCGCGGGATAACGCCGTCGCGGCCGCCTACAAGATCATCACTGAAGGCGTCCAGTTCGGATGGATCACGCATCGGACGCCGGACATGAGCGATCTCTACCTGATCCATCAGCAGGGCTGGGAAGGCGCCGCCGAGCACATCAGCAAGCCCGCTCGGCTCGCCTGGAAATCCATGTGCGCCAGCAGCGAAGGCAAGGAGAAGGGCGAGCGGTGGTGCAAACGCGCAATCTGGGGCAATACACTTCCGGCCTTCAAGCGCACCTGGAAATCGGTCGAGAACGTGACGTCAGAGGCGTTCGTCGGAATGTGGCGCGGCCGGGTCGCCGAATTCTACACGAAGTACGTGGCGACTGCTGCCGCGGCGGCAAGCCAATAATTCCGTTGTCGGCGGGGTCAGCTGAAAAGGACAAGCCGATCTGGACGCCTGCTGTTGGCAGTAGGCCGGACGCCGTGCCGCGCCGGCCCGGACCGCTGCTTGTGACCCATAGCGGACGTCGAAGTGCCGGCCAATTCATAACGGAATGGGCAAGGTAGAACCGTCAACGGACAGCAAAGCATCGATTTCTTCGCGGCGCAATCGCGTCCCCAACGAGCCGGGTGTCGTGACTTCGCGACACCCGGTCGTCCAGCTAAGAGGGAACGTGCAGCAGTCCGCCGTTTCGTTGCGAATGACCGCCTGCGCGTCATAACAGGCCGGGGATCAGCATCGCGACCTTTTCCTTGTAGTGCCGGTACTGATCGCCAAACAGCGCCACGAGATCGCGTTCCTCGAGCCAGATGCCGAAAAGGATGTAGGCGGTCGTCACGGATGCGAAGAGCAGGTGACCGACCGTCATGGTCGGCGTCGTCCAAAACGCGACGATGAAGCCGAGATAGATGGGATGCCGGATAAGGCCATACAGCCCGGGCGTCCTGAACTTCATGGGTGCGGCCAGCCGCCCCAGGAAATGCGAGACGACCTGCGTCAGGCCGAACAGCTCGAAATGGCTGATTAGGAACGTGCTGTAGAGCACGATGAGCCAGCCGGTGAAGTGGCCGGCAACGGCGGCATAGGCGAGCGACGGCGTCTCGATCGACCAGATCACCGCCGGCATCGGCTGCCACTGCCAGAACAGCAGGGTCAGGCTCAGGCTCGCCAACAGCACATAGGTGCTGCGCTCGAGCGCAGGCGATGCGACGCTGGCGAACAGCCGCTTGAAGCCCTGTCGCGCCATGCCGCTGTGCTGGACCGCGAACAGCGACATCAGTCCGAGATTGACGACGAGTGCATAGGCAGGCGAAGGCGCCGCACCGCTGTCAATCGTCTTCGGAACGATGAGCTGTGAGACGAAGCCGACGGCATAGAGAAACGTGCCGAAAAAGACGGAATAGGAAACCACGCCGTAGCCGAGCACGAGGCTTCGTGCGGCGAGCGAGCTCTGGGCCTGAACCGGCCCGTTCTGCAGGGTGATGGACATGTCCTGATCTCCGGATGTGCGGTTGGTGGGATAACGGCGGCGGCGACGGCGATCCGTTGCCGCGGCCGTCGGGCCGGCTCAGATGCAGGCGAACCCGATGCAGACCTTCTTGACGTGGCAAAGGTTGCCCAGGCAGTCGACCGGCTTTCGTTTGGGCGGGGTGTCGCGGACGGTCACGCCCCCGCCTCCTGCGCTGCGATGATCCCGGACCTCCGGTTGTCCCTCGCGATGGTCACGAACCACCGGCTTGTCGCGATGGTCACGGACATTCGTCGCGGCGGAAGCCGTGGTCAGCGTCATCACCACGCCTGCCATTCCGATCGCCAGCGCGATCGTCGTCTTGAAGGCGGTCTTCTTGGAGGCGTTGCTGTCGAATGCATGCTTGGACTTGAAAAGCGAGTTCATGGCTTTCTCCTAGGTTGGAAATCTTGTTGCAGGGACGTGCGGGCTCGGACCGCGAAGGCGGATCTGCCTTCGTGGTCGGAGTTGGTGAGGCACGACGCTGACGGCGCCGGCCATGGGGCCTTGAAGAGGTGTTACTCAGCGCGCGCGATGGTCGCGAAGCTTTGGTTCGGCTCTCGCCGTGTCGCAGCCGCCATCTGGCGTGTGGGTGTGGCTGCGCGGGTCGCAGAATGTCCTCGGCGCCTGATTGACCTGGCCGCCGCGATGATCGCGCACGGCCGGATCCTCCGCCTTCGCCGCGGCGGGCGAGAGCGAGCTGGCAACCATGAGAACGAGTATCGCGGCGCGGACGTCGGGAACGCTGCGGCGGCGGGCATCGTTGCCGTGCCGGTCGCGGAGCTTCTTCATCATGAATTGCGTGGCCGCCCGCTCGCGCTTGGCCAGCATGTCGGCAACCGACCGGTTGACGAACCGGCGCAGCCGCACAAGCAGGGCAGCGAGGTATCGATGCGACGGGCTCAGCGCGGACGCCTGAGAGGGCATGGACATGTGATTTCCTTTCGATGGGTTCGAGACGATGACGCCCGCGCTGGTAGTCAGTAACTAGACGCGCAGTTGTCGTATTGCCGGTTGCAGGTCCGATTGATGCAGGCAGTCCAGTCGCCCCTGCCTGCGGCTCCCGCGCAACGCTGGTTGCAGAGCCTGTATTTCTGAATGCAACTCATCTTCGCTGCATCGGCCGTTCCGGCCGAACTAAAAACCGAGCTGGCCGCAAGACCGGCGATGAGCAGAAGGGATTTCCAGAAGGGCTTGTTCAAGTGTTGCTCCTTATCGTTGGATCGGTTGCATGATCGGCGGATGATCGCGCCGATCGCTATTCCGCGGCGGCCGTCTGCTGTGCGGGATCGGCCCGCACGACGACGGTGGCGGCGACCTTGTAGAATTCCTCGCCGGGCATGCCGACGCGATGCGCATGCTCGCGGATGGACTCGCCGTCGCGCGCCTCATAGATGCAGAAAGTGCCGATGCGGCCGTCGGCCTCGTGCACCACGTAGCTGCGGATCCAGCGCACGCGGTCCGGCATCTGCTCATTGCCGATACGGGCCGATTTCGCGCCTGCAGCTTCGAGCTCGGCGAGGTTGGCCCAGGCGCTCGGGCGGCGAATGACGTAGAGTTCCATGTCAGATCTCCTCAGGGGTGTGGTTGTCGACTGATGGGCCAAGAACGACCGCCTGGGAGCTATAGGCGCAGCCGGCGCTGACCGTCCTTACCAGGGCCTGATCATTTCCTGATGCCTGGCTGAACCTTTCCCGTCCTGCGCGGACACACCGACATGATCCACAGGTTCGGACCCTTCGAGCTCGACGAAGCGAGTCGCGTCGTTCTGTGCGCGCGGCGCGAGGTCGCCTTGCAGCCGAGGGTGTTCGATCTGCTGGCCTATCTCGTGCGCAACCGCGACCGGGTGATTGAAAAGGACGAGCTGCTGGACGCGATCTGGCCGCACGTGACCGTCACCGACAATTCGTTGCAGCGGGCCGTGAGCCTGCTCCGTACGGTCTTGCGCGAGGGCGGCATGGACGGCGCCATCCGCAATGTCCCGGGCAAAGGCTATCGCTTCTGCATCGACCATGAGCCGGAGCTGCAGGCTCCTGCTGCCGGGACGCCTGGCGAGCATGCCACAGACATGCGGACACGGGCGCAACGCGCGGCGTCCGCGAAGGTGTGGACCGAGGCCGCGGCCTTGTTCGAAGCGGCCGAGGCCGCCGGGATTCTCGATGGTGCGGACCTGCATCAATGGGCCCTCGCGCTCCAATGCACAGGCAGGACCGATGCGGCCATGCCGGTCCTGGCTCGCGCCATCGCGGCGCATATCGAAGCCGGCAATGTGCCGTCGGCCGTCGTTGATGCAGTCGCCCTGTCCGGCCTTTACTTCGAGCGCGGCCAGGCCGCGATCGCCAAGGGCTGGCTCGCCCGTGCAGAGGATTGGGCCGGCGAGATCGAGGATGCCGCGACCGCGGCGCTGGTTCTCTGGATGAAATCGAAGGTCGCAGCCTTCGACGGCGAGCCGGATCTGGCGTTGTCGCTGGCAGATGAGGCCTATAGCGCAGTCCGCCACAAGGACGCGGTCGGCATCGAGGCGCTGAGCCTCGTCTATCGCGGCTTCTACCGGTTGTGCCTTGGCGACACGCGGGCCGGTCTGGCCGACCAGGATCATGCGGCGACCCTGGCGCTCTCCAGCAGCCAGCTCGATCCGGTCATGGGGGGAATTCTCTACTGCAACATCCTGTGGGCTTCGCGGATGTTCGGGGACTGGGCCAGAGCCGACCAGTGGACGTTGGGCTACCAGGGCTTCTGCTCGGAGAGCGGGATCGAACTGACCGGCTCGTGCCAGCTCCACCGTTCCGAAGTCCTTGGCATCAGGGGATCGCTCGGCGAGGCTCTGACCCGCATCGAGGATTCACTGTCCCGTCTCAACAGCGATGCGCCGTGGTCGATCGGCGATGCCAATCGCGTCCTCGGCGACATTCAGTCCGCCATCGGCAATGACGACGCGGCGCTCGAAGCTTATGATCGAGCCTATTCGCTCGGTTGGTGTCCCGAACCCGGCCGCGCCATGCTGCTGCTGGAACGGGGCGAGGCGGAAGCGGCCCATGCCAGCCTCGAGCGCAGCTTGATCGGTAAGACCTGGTGGACATTGCAGCGGCGCGGAATCCTGTTCGCGCATCTGGCGCTGGTCGCGGCGCATACCGGCCGCCTCGAGCAAGCGGTAGTCTTGATTGAGGAGCTGTCGGGCAGTGCCGATCGATGGCCAATGCCGTCGATCCGGGCGCTCACCAACGAAGCGCAATCTGTGCTCGCGCATTCCGCCGGTGATCTGGAAGCGGCTTTGCGTCACCTCCACCTGGCTCGGCAGCTCTGGTCGAGCATCGAAGGACGGGTCCAGGCCGTGAGGCTTCGACTGCGGATCGCAACACTGCAGCTCGAATGCGACGACGTCCGCGGCGCCGCGGCGGAAGTTCATGCCGCCCAGCTCGTGGCGCGCGAACTTGGCTCGCACAAGCTTGAGGCATACTGCAGGGAACTGCAGCGCAAGATCGGTGTAGGTCAGGCTGGCTGCGCCGCCTAAGCGCAAAGCCAGCAATCGAACTTTGTAATGACGAAGGCGATTGTTAACCTCGCGCAGACCGTCATCTCGCGGCGCCCATCATCCAATGCTCGACACATTCTGTTCCTCCGACAACATTGCATGCCGCGGAGGCCGGCCAAAAAGCCTAACTTTGCTGTTAAACTGATTGAGACGCCGGGGACCCCTTCGCCTGGGATCCGATCATTTGGCGCCTGCATGTGCTCGCCAACCAGGGCGGAAACGTCAGCTATTGGCCCGAAGCCGACCTAGGCTCCTTCTGCTTCTGTTGAAATCGTTCCGCGAAGCGTCTTGGGCGTGATACACCGTGTATCCCAATTTCTGCCGATACAATTCGTTTGCGTCCACGTCTTCCCGATCTTCATCGCGTGTCCAGGAGGAGATGAGATCATGACTACGAATGCATTCTCGGACCTGACGCGGCTCATCAACGGCTATCAAATTTCGCAAGCCATTCATGTCGCGGCCCGTCTTGGCATAGCCGACCACCTTAGCCATGGGCCGCTAAGCAGCAACGAACTTGCTCGGCTCAGCGGATCCCATCCGAGGACACTATATCGACTCTTGCGGGCATTAGCTTCGGTCGGTGTTTTCCATGAGGGTGAGAACAGAACGTTTTCGCTCGCCCCGATGAGCGAGTGCCTTCGCTCTGATTCACCGACCCCACTGGACGGCTGGGCGGCATATGTCGGGCGACCTTATGCCTGGCAGGCTTGGGGCCATCTCGAACATAGCGTGCGCACCGGTGAGAGTGCCTTTCGGCATCTCAATGGTCAGAGCGTATGGGAGTATCGCAGCACCCGTCCCGATGAGAACGCGATTTTTAACCGAGCCATGACAGCCAATTCTCGCGGCGCCATCGAGGCTATCATCGCCGCCTGCGACTTTAGCCGCTTTCGTCACGTGGCCGACATCGGGGGTGGTCAAGGCCAATTGCTGGCGGGAATTCTCGCGGCAAACAAGGGCTTGCGCGGAACACTGTTTGATCAGCCGCACGTGGTCGAGAAGGCGGCCGAAGTTCTGAAGCGGGATGGTGTCGCCGACAGATGCGAAATCGTCGGTGGCAGCTTCTTTGAAGCCATTCCGGAGGGGGCTGATGCCTATGTGATGCGGGCGATCATTCACGATTGGGACGACAAGGAAGCAATTTCTATCCTGACTACATGCCGTCGCGCGATGACAGCCAATGCGAGGCTGCTCCTCGTTGAACGCATTGTGGAGCCGCCGAACGAGGGGCCAATCTCGAAACTCAGTGACCTCAACATGCTCGTCATGCTTGGTGCGCTGGAACGGACTTACGACGAGTATTGCGCGCTGTGTCGAACGGCCGGATTTGAGACGCGCGGCACGGCTCGCGCAGGCTTGCACTTCCAGATCATAGAGGCTGTTCCAATTTAGGCCGAAAAGTCTGTATTTGCTTCGATGATCTGACGTCTAATGCTGGCGCGAAGGCGAAGATCGCGATGGCACCCGACAGGTCAGAAGCCGAGGCCAGACCGGACGTGGTGGTGACGCGGCCGAATCGACGTGAATGACGCGAAGCGGGCTTCAGTGGAGCGAGGCAATCGCCACGAACGATTGCTGCGGAAACGTTAGCTTGCCACCTGCCAGCATGGAATGGTCGAGCCGAGAGGCAGCATCATCGGAAATCGACATGATTAGCCGCTCCCGCTCAGGCGCCTCTTTATCGTTCAACAGACCAGCCATCGGCGTCGCCGTGAGCTGAAAGCGCACATAATCCAGCATTGACGGAAACCTGATCTGTTTGGTGACGGGGACCACTTCGACGAAGTCAAAGCCGGCCTGCTTCGCCCAACGAGCAATCTCCTGAGCATCGCAGGAAAGATGCTCAGAACGTTTAATGCGTGAGGCCCCTTCTCCGAGACACTTATCGAGCGCCTGCACGAAAGCGTACGCCGCCGGGGTCTTCTCGATTGAGCCATAAACGCTGAATCCAGCGCGGCCGGCGGGCTTAAGCACTCTCATCATTTCCTTTAGCGCCAGAAGCCGATCCGGGAAGAATTGTAGCCCGAGTTGGCAGAGTACGACGTCGAAGCTGTCTGAATCGAACGGAAGGTCAAGCGCACTCCCCTCGATCCATTCAATCTCTGGAGACTTCGCGCGCGCAATCGCGAGCATCGCTGAATTGAGGTCAAGGCCGACAACACGTCTCACGATGCCACGTTGCTCTATCAATCTCGCGACAATGCCGGTCCCACACGCGATGTCGAGTACGCTGTCGCCGCGCGCTGGTGGGATGCGGTCGAGCAGGTCGTTGGCCCATACTGATGTGATGGCTGGCACCAAATAACGTTCGTACAGTTCCGGCGCGCTGGCATCCATTTGCCAGTGTTCGTGGACCGACATGACTTGCCCCTATTGCCGAGTAGAAGCATCGAGAGACATTTCCGTCTTGATGCTGGCCTATCGGACGACAAGCTGCAAGGGGGAGGTCCGCTTGTGGCCCTTGGCGGTCATCGGTCTACGACGCTTCGAGATCTCCCTCAAAGGTGAAACAGCCTCGATTGTGAGCACGCGACTTAGAGCGCGCCCGCCCGCTTGCTCCGTTCAGTGGACGCGGTGGCTCATTCTATCGTCGTCATCCTGTTCGACGATCTGCGCGATCGGGCTCGACTGGTGATGCACCAGGCGCCAGTCGTCGCCGACGCGGCGGAAATGGTTGGCGGCGGCCAACGCGGTGCCGTCGACGATCTCGATGCAGAGCACGCGGGCGCTGTCGCCGTCGACGATCGCCTGCGGTTCGGCGCAGGTGATCTGCGGTCTTTCAGGATTTTGCAGGATGTCGCGCCAGCTTCCGATCACCGTGGCGCGTCCGACGATCGCCGGCCAGCCGGGATGGATGCAGGAAATGCCGTCGTCATCCGCCCACATCTGTTCCATGCCGGCGAAGTCGCCCGCTGAAAAAGCGGCGTAGAAGGCCGCGTTGGCGGCGATGATCTTGCTGTCTTTTGCCATGCCTCTCGGGTGGGGCAATGACAGGCAAAAATCAAGCGCGACTTCCGTCGGTCAGACCGCAGTGCAGCATTTGCCCGCTTTGTGGTCAGGCCGAGACGAGCATCGCCACCGCCCGCCGCGCGCCGCCCTGATACAGTTGGCCGAGCGCCGCGGTCACGGCCTCGCGCAGGCGCGGCTCGGAACCGAGCGGCCCGAACACCTTCGCGACCCCAAGCAGTGCGGGCGCGAGCCGCTCGGCGACGGGTCCGGCCTCACGCGCCAGCGCGGCGAACTCGGCGGCGAGCGGATCGCGCACGTCAATGGCGCGGCCCTTCTCGTCGGTTGCGGTGACGTAGCGCATCCAGCCGGCCACCGCGAGCGCATGGGTTGCGATCGGCAAATCCTTGCGCAGGCGATCCTGCATCGCGCCAAGCAGGCGTTGCGGCAGCTTCTGCGAGCCGTCCATCGCGATCTGCCAGGTGCGGTGATGCAGCGCCGGATTGGCAAAGCGCTCGAGCAGCGAGGCGCGATAAGCGGCGAGATCAGTGCCTGATGGCATGGTCAGCGTCACCGCGGCGTCCTCCATCACCCGCGCGGCGAGGCGCGCGAAATGCGGATCCTGCATCGTGTCCGCGACGGTCCCATAACCAGAGAGATAGCCGAGATAGGCCAGCGCCGAATGGCTGGCGTTGAGCAGCCGCAGCTTCATCAGCTCGAACGGCTTGACGTCGCTGACGAGCTCGACGCCCGCGGCGGCGAGATCGGGCCGGCCCGCCGTGAAACGGTCCTCGACCACCCATTGCGTAAAAGGCTCGGTCATCACGGGCCAGGCGTCGCGCATGCCGAGCGCGTTCGCGACCGTATCGCGGTCGCTATCCGTCGTCTCTGGTACGATGCGGTCGACCATGGTGGAGGGGAAGGCGACCGTGTCCGCGATCCATTTGCCGAGATCCTTCGACCGCAGCGCGGCGAATTGCGTCACAATCCGCTGCACGGTGTGGCCGTTGGCGGCGAGATTGTCGCAGCACAGCACGGTGAAAGGCGGAAGGCCCTGTGCCCGCCGCCGCGCCAGCGCGGCCACGATGAAGCCGGTCGCCGAGCGTGGCGCGCCGAAATTGTTGAGGTCGTGCACGATGTCGGGATGCCGCTCGTCGAGATCGCCGGTCTGCGGCGTGTGGCAATAGCCCTTCTCGGTGACCGTCAGCGAGACGATGCGAATGGCGGGATCGGCCATCCGTTCGACCAGCCGGCCCGGGTTCTCGCGTGCGACGACGCTGTCGAGCAGTGCGCCGACGACGCGGTGCTCGGTGCCTTCGGCGGCGCGTATCGCAACCGTGTAAAGGTGATCCTGCGGGGCGAGAGCATCGCGCGTATCCGGGCTGCGCAGGCTGGCGCCGACGATGCCCCAGGAGGGGGCCCCGGCGGTCAGGCAATCATCGATGACAACCGCTTGATGTGCGCGATGAAAGGCGCCGAGACCGAGATGCACGATGCCGGGCGTGACGCGCGAACGGTCGTAGCGCGGGCGGCGGATGGCCGCTGGCAGCCGGTCGAGATTGGCGCGGCCAAGGCGTGTCGAACCTGGGCGCATGGACGTCTCCCTTTGCTTTGCCGCTGCTTGACATGGCGCCCTTATCAGGTCAATGCTTCGGTCAATTGGTAAGGCCAATTATCCAAAATTGGCGGGCCGCGGGTCTGGTCAGACCCCGCGCGACCCTATCGGGGAGGACCAGCGTGCCGCTGGAAGCTGTGGAGGCGAGACGGCTCTATCGCCAGGTCGCCGATCAATTGCGAAGCCTGATCGACAGCGGCGAGTACGCGGTCGGCAGCCGCTTGCCGACTGAGCGTGAGCTCGCCGAGCAGCTGAAGATCTCGCGGCCGACGGTGCGCGAAGCCCTGATCGCGCTCGAGGTCGAAGGCCGCGTCCGCATCCGCGTCGGGTCCGGCATCTATGTGATCGACCCCGCGGACGCTGCACCCGCGCCGCCAGCCGCCGGCATCGAAGGTCCGTTCGAGCTGTTGCGCGCCCGCGAATTCCTGGAAAGTGCGATCGCCGAGCAGGCCGCGCGCGTCGCGACCAAGGACGATGTCGCCCGCATCGATGCGTCCCTTCTCGCGATGGAGAATGTCGAGCATCCCGGCGAGGCCTCGATGGTCCACGACCGTGCGTTTCACGTCGCGATCGCCGGAAGCCTCGGCAATGCCGTTCTGGTACGCGTGGTGGGCGAGCTGTTCGACCAGCGTCTCAACCCCTATTTCGCGCAGCTTGCGCATTATTTCGAGAGCCCGGGCACCTGGCGCACCGCGCTCGACGAGCATCGCGCCGTGCGCGAGGCGATCGCGGCGCACGATCCGGACGCCGCGCGCGATGCGATGCGCGCTCATCTGGCGCGCTCGCAGGAGCGCTTTGCGCAGAATTTCGGCGCCGAGAACGCGGCGGGATCGTCGCCCGGACGCGGCCGCGCGGCGCGACCTGCGGCAAAGCCGTCCAAACCGAAAGATGCGCCGAAGAAGCGGACTGCGGACAGCGGCGCGCGGCGGCGATGAGATTGGACGGCCCGCATCCGTGTCGGGGCGGGCGAACAAGAAGCAGACTTGAACGATGGAGGAAAAGTCGATGTTGAAGACAATGACGATTGCAGCAATGGTCTCCGCCGCTACGCTGCTGGCCGCGACCAGCGCAAGCATGGCGCAGACCAAGCTCAAATGGGCTCATGTCTACGAGACCTCGGAGCCGTTCCACACCGCCTCGGTCTGGGCCGCGCAGGAGATCGGCAAGCGCACCAACGGGCGCTATGCGATCGACGTCTATCCGGCCTCGCAGCTCGGCAAGGAGGCCGACATCAACCAGGGCCTATCGCTCGGCTCGGTCGATATCATCATTTCCGGCTCGAGCTTCGCGGCCAAGAGCTTCCCGCCGATCGGCGTGACCTATTATCCCTACACCTTCCGCGATGCCGATCATCTGCTCGCCTACACCAAGAGCGACATCTTCAAGGAGCTCGCCAAGGGCTATGAGGACAAGAGCGGCCACCACATCGTCGCGGTGACCTATTACGGCGTGCGCCAGACCTCGTCGAACAAGCCGATCAAGACCTGCGCGGACATGAAGGGCCTGAAGATGCGCGTGCCCGACGTGCCGGCCTATCTTGCCATGCCCCGCGCCTGCGGCGCCAACACCGCACCGATCGCCTTCGCCGAAGTCTATCTCGCGCTCCAGAACGGCACCGTCGAGGCGCAGGAAAACCCGCTGACCACGATCGAGGCCAAGAAGTTCTATGAGGTGCAGAAGCACATCGTGCTGACCGGCCACATCGTCGATCACCTCAACACCGTGATCGCCGGCGCCCTTTGGAAGAAGCTCTCTGACGAAGACAAGAAGATCTTCACCGACGTCGCCCAAGAAGCCGCAGCCAGGGCGACCGGAGAGATCAAGCAGAACGAAGCCAAGCTGGTCGCCTTCTTCAAGGACAAGGGCCTGACCGTCACCGAGGTCGACAAGAACGAGTTCCGTGACACCGTGCTGAAGAACGTCGCGTTCGAGACCTTCGGCTATCGCAAGGCCGACTGGGAAAAGATCCAGGCGGTGAAATAATTCACGCCGTCGTTCCGGGGCTCGCGAAGCGAGAACCCGGAACCTCGAGATTCCGGGTTCGTCTCGCCGGGCCGCGCTTGCGCGGTCCCGTCGAGCCGCCCCGGAATGACGACTGCGAGGTTTGAGGGAGCAACCCATGTCGACCGCCGAAATCCACCGGCAGATCACCGCGGATGAGATTGCCCATACGTTCGAGGAAGAGGCGACGCCGAAGGTCGATCTCGGCGTGTACGCGTTCGAGGACTGGGTGGCGCTGGCAATCTTCTGGGTGATGGCGCTCGCCGTCTTCCTGCAGTTCTTCACCCGCTACGTGCTCAACGACAGCTACGCCTGGACCGAGGAGATCGCGACCTATTGCCTGATCGGCGTGGTCTTCATCGGCTCGGCGATGTGCGTGCGGCTGTCGCGGCACATCCAGGTCGACCTCGTCTATCGCTACCTGCCGCATGCCGCAGGCCGCGTGCTGTCGACGGCGATCGACCTGATCCGGATCGCCTTCTTCGGCTACGCCATCAAGCTGGTCTGGATCTACATCCAGATCATCGGCGACGAGCAGATGACCACGATCAATCTTCCCAAGGACTACGTCTATTACGCCGTGCTGTTCGGCTTCGTGCTGATGTTCGCACGCTCCGTGCAGGTGGCCGTCCAGAACTGGCGGCAGGGCTACTCGGTCCTCGAACGTCCGGGTGCCTACGACGGATCGGAAGGATAACACCATGCTGCTGTTGCTCGGAGGCTTTCTCGTCCTGATGCTGCTCGGCGTTCCCGTGGCGATTGCCATGGCCGCGTCGTCGCTGCTCTACATCCTGGTCAGCGGCGTGACGCCGGACGTCACGCTGGCGCAGCGCATGATCGCCGGGGTCGAGAGCTTTCCGCTGCTCGCCGTGCCGTTCTTCATCCTGGCCGGCAATCTCATGAATATCGCCGGCGTCACGGGGCGCATCTACAAATTCGCCGTCGCGCTGGTGGGGTGGATGCGCGGCGGCCTCGGCCACGTCAACATCGTCGGTTCGGTGATCTTTTCCGGCATGTCCGGCACCGCCATCGCGGATGCCGCCGGCCTCGGCACCATCGAGATCAAGGCGATGAAGGACCACGGCTACTCCACCGAATTCTCGGTTGGCGTCACCGCGGCCTCGGCGACACTGGGGCCGATCATCCCGCCGTCGCTGCCCTTCGTGATCTACGGCATGATGGCGAACGTCTCGATCGGCGCGCTGTTCCTCGGCGGCGTCATTCCCGGCGTGGTGCTGACGCTGTTCATGATGGCGACCGTCACCTATTTCGCGCACAAGAACAAATGGGGCAGCGACACCCCGTTCTCCTGGCCGCAGCTCGGCTCGGCCGGGCTCGAGATCGCCATCGTGCTGTCCTTCCCGATGGCGATCTGGCTGATGGTGATGGCCGGCATGTCGGTCAACATGGCCGTCGTCATCGGCCTCGGCACGCTGCTCATCATCGACTGGTATTTCGACTTCTCAGCCGTGATGGCGCTGATGGCGCCGGTGATCCTGATCGGCGGCATGACGCTCGGCTGGTTCACGCCGACGGAAGCCGCGGTCGCTGCCGTGATCTGGTCCCTGTTCCTCGGTCTCGTGCGCTACCGCACCATGACGTTCCAGACCGTCGCCAAGGCGACGTTCGACACCATCGAGACCACCGCCTCGGTGCTGTTCATCGTCACGGCAGCCTCGATCTTCGCCTGGCTGCTGACGGTGTCGCAGGCGGCCCAGATGCTGTCGGACTGGATGCTCAGCATCACCCAGAACAAATGGGTGTTCCTGGCGCTCGCCAACGTGCTGATCCTGTTCGTCGGCTGCTTCATCGACACCACGGCGGCGATCACCATTCTGGTGCCGATCCTGCTGCCGATCGTGCTCAAGCTCGGCATCGATCCGATCCACTTCGGCCTGATCATGACGCTGAACCTGATGATCGGCCTGTTGCATCCGCCGCTCGGCATGGTGCTGTTCGTGCTCGCCCGCGTGGCAAAGCTCTCGGTCGAGCGCACGACGGTGGCCATCCTGCCCTGGCTGGTGCCGCTGATGCTCGCGCTGATCGCGATCACCTTCATTCCTGAACTCACCCTCTGGCTGCCGAAATACATGGGATTGTCCAAATGACCTCGACCGCTCTCGCCGCAACCCTGTTTGGTCCCGAAGATCTGCGCATGGTCGAGCATCCGCTCGACAAGCTCGCAGACGGCATGGTGCGCATCCGCTTCGGTGCGGGCGGCATCTGCGGCTCGGACATGCACTATTTCCGCCATGCCCGGACCGGCGATTTCGTCGTGAAGTCGCCGCTCGTACTCGGCCACGAGATCTCCGGCGAGGTCGTGGAGATCGCGGGGCCCGCCGCCAACCCGAAGGTCGGCGACCGCGTCGCCGTCAACCCGTCGCGCTGGTGCGGCCATTGCGTCGCCTGCCGCGAAGGCCGGCCCAATCTCTGCGAGAACATCTATTTCATGGGCTCGGCCTCGAAGACGCCGCACATGCAGGGCGGCTTTGCCAACTATTTCGACGCGATCCCCGCGCAGTGCGTGAAGATTCCCGACCACGTGTCGTATCAAGCCGCCGCGCTGGCCGAACCTCTCGCCGTTTGCCTGCACGCGGTCGCGCGCGCCGGCAATATCGAGGGCAGGCGCGGCATCATCTTCGGCGCCGGTCCGATCGGGCTGCTGACCATGCTCGCCGCGCACCGCGCCGGCATGGCTGATGTCACCGTGGCCGACATCGCGTCGGCGCCGCTCGCTTTTGCCACCAAGCTCGGCGCTTCGCATGTCGAGAATGTCTCGGGCGGCGAGGAGGGGCTGAAGGCACAAGCTGCGTCGCGTCCTTACGATGTTGCGTTCGAGGTCTCGGGCACGGCCGCAGGGCTTGCCAGCGCGATCGGCATTGTCAGGCGCGGCGGCGTGGTGGTGCAGATCGGCAATCTGCCGGGCGGCCAGATCCCGACGCCGTCGAACGCGGTGATGGCCAAGGAGATCGACCTGCGCGGCTCGTT
Source organism: Bradyrhizobium sp. NDS-1 (assembly GCF_032918005.1). Classification (NCBI taxonomy): domain Bacteria; kingdom Pseudomonadati; phylum Pseudomonadota; class Alphaproteobacteria; order Hyphomicrobiales; family Nitrobacteraceae; genus Bradyrhizobium; species Bradyrhizobium sp. NDS-1. The sequence continues at coordinate 6,549,246 of NZ_CP136628.1, read as the reverse complement.
CCGCTTCGGCTTCGAATTTGCAACCGCGGTGGAACTGATCTCCAACGGCAGCGTCGACGTGCTGTCGCTGGTCACCGCCGAGCGTCCGCTGTCGACCGCGCCCGATGCGCTCAGGCTGGCGCTCGACCGCTCGCAGAGCGTCAAGGTCGTGCTGACCGCGAATTGATGGGAGGCAATGCATGATGCTGGAAGGATGGCGCTGGTACGGGCCCGATGATCCGGTCTCGCTCGACGACGTCAGGCAGGCCGGGGCGAGCGACATCGTCTCGGCGCTGCATCAGGTGCCGATCGGAGAAGCCTGGACGCGCAAGGCGGTCGAGGAGCGCAAGAATTTCATCGAGAGCGGTCAGCCCGGCCGCTCGAAGCTAAGCTGGTCGGTGGTGGAGTCGATTCCGATTCCCGACGACGTCAAGCGGCTGGGCGGGAAGGCGACGAAGTCCATCGAGGCGTGGATCGCAAGCCTGGAGGCCGTCGCCGCCGCCGGCATCAAGATCATCTGCTACAACTTCATGCCCGTCGTCGACTGGTGCCGCACCGACCTCGAATGGGAGCTGCCGAACGGCGCCCGCGCCATGCGCTTCGACCAGGACCGCTTTGCCGCCTTCGAGCTGCACATCCTCGAGCGCCCGGCTGCCGCGCAGGAATATTCGCCTGAACAACAGGCTCGCGCGAAAAAGCTGTTCGAGCAGATGAGCCAGGCCGATATCGATTATCTCGTCATGGTGATCGCCAGCGCGCTGCCGGGCTCGACCACCGAGCCGATGACCATTCCGCAATTCCGCGACCGGCTCGAAACCTATCGCGACATCACGCCGAGGATTCTACGGCACCATCTTGCCGAATTCCTCGCGCGCGTGACGCCGGTGGCCGAGCAGCTTGGGGTGTCGCTGACCCTGCATCCGGACGATCCGCCGCGCCCGTTGTTCGGCCTGCCGCGCATTGCCTCGTCAGCCGACGATTATCAGGCGCTGTTCGACGCCGTGCCGTCCAGGGCCAACGGCATCTGCCTGTGCACGGGCTCGCTCGGCGTGCGGCCTGAGAACAACCTGCCCGAGATGGCCGAGCGCTTCGGCCCGCGCATTGCCTTTGCCCATCTGCGCGCGACCAAACGGGAGGCCGACGGGCTTTCGTTCTACGAGTCCGATCATCTCGACGGCGATGTCGACATGGTCGCGGTGCTCAAGGCGCTTCTGAAGGAGAACGCCCGGCGCGCGCCGGACAGGCAGATCGTGTTCCGTCCCGATCACGGCCACCGCATGCTGGATGATCTCGCCGCCACCAAGCGCACCAACCCCGGCTACACCGCCATCGGCCGCCTGCGCGGTCTCGCCGAGCTCCGGGGCGCTATCCGAGCGATCGAGCACCGGTAGGGGCAAGTCTCTCCACACCGTCATTGCGAGGAGCCCTTGCGACGAAGCAATCCAGAATCCCTCCGTGGAAAGACTCTGGATTGCTTCGCTGCGCTCGCAATGACGTGGAGAGAGCGGTGAGGCACCCTGACACCGGCTGCCTTGATGGCACGCTGCCATCGCGGCTCTGCTTCAGGCTCCCATCGCGAAATCCGCCGCCGTCTCGGCGTGAATGGCCGTCGTGTCAAACGTTTCGACGGACGTGTCATCCGGGCCGACCAGCATCGTGATCTCGGTGCAGCCGAGGATGATGCACTCCGCGCCGGCGGCGATGAGCGCTGCCATGACGTCCCGATAGCGCTGGCGCGAGGGATCGGCGACGATTCCGAGGCACAGCTCGTCGTAGATGATCCGGTTCACATCCGCGCGCGCGTCGGCCGGAGGAACCAGCACGTCGAGATCATGCGCGCGCAGCCGATCGATGTAAAAGTCCTCCTCCATCGTGAACTTGGTGCCGAGCAGGCCAACCCGCCGGTATCCTTTCGCGCGGATCCGCTGCGCCGTCGCGTCGCCAAGGTGAATGAATGGAACGGTTACGTTCGAAATGATGTCAGGCGCCAGCTTGTGCATCGTGTTCGTGCACAACACGATAGCTCGCGCGCCGGCGCTTTCGAGGCGCCGCGCCACCTGCGCCAGACTGGCCGCCGCCTCGCTCCAGCGGCCCGCATACTGCATCTGCTTGATTTCCTCGAAATCGTAGGAATACAGCAACAGCGGGGCGGAATGCAGCTTGCCCATGCGATCGCGGACCCGCTCATTGATGAGCCTGTAGTAAAGCGCGGTGCTCTCCCAGCTCATGCCCCCGATCAGCCCGATGGTCTGCATTTCCGTGTCCTCGGTGAGTTCGGCCCGACCGTAGACGAAAACGTCGCGGCTCGGTAGCCATCGCTTGACGGAGGCGAGTTGGGGCGCGGTCTGGCTTCGCCAATTGAGCCTGCCTAGTCTGGATGACGCTGGCACTCCACCGGGCTACGCCATCGTGCCTGTGTCGGCCGCTGTCAATCCGGCGCCGTAAAAACATTCCACTTTACCGAAATTCGGTTTCGACGTATGTGTCGTCCATCCTGATCCGGCGAAAGGGGCGGTCGTACGTCGTTTTGAACCGCGGATCGGGCAGCGGTGGAGGCGGCAGCGTCGTGCACGACAGGCGGGAGCAGGGCGGGAGAACCCGTGAGGTCTCGGCCGCGTGCGGACGAACGGCGCTGAAGCGTACGGCCAAATCGCGTGGTCCTGGCTGTCGTTGCTACAGCCAAGCCTTGCGGAGGTGCGGGACGTCCGACCGGGCGAAGCGCACCGCCAATTCGCGAGGTGACGGAGACAAACAGGACACGCGTCTCCGGGGAGAGCGCGCCATACGCCGTCAAACATCGCGCAGGGAAGGCCGGACGTTTCCGGCTTCACCTGTCATCCGTTGTGCATTGCGTGTGCATTCTCATCGCACGACGGACAAGCGGGTGCCAGCCGGCGCCCGGCCTTCCCTGCGCCCTTTCGTTATGAGGGCGTGAAGAGGACAGCAAAGCTCGGGCGCAAAGGGCCGCGAGGATGCGAAGGCATGTCTGCGAGTCAGCCCACGCGTTTTTCGCGATCGAGAGCGATGGTGGCACGGCGTTGTGCGCCTTTGCCCACCCACGAGACCTCCGTCGAGGAGGAGAAGCGCAGCCACGCTCAATGACGGGGAAAGTGCAGGCGCCACACACTCCGCTCGTGCCCCGGACGCCGCGCCCCGCACGCCTCGATCCTCGCCGTCGCATCATCGCGAATGGGCGGTCGTGCAAACGGCACGGACGGGCATGACGCCTGCGCAGGCTATGATGACCTTTCGACCTTGCGCGCCCTCCCGGGCTGTCTTACGCAGTCTCCGAATAGTGACGCATTGCCAAAGCCCTGAGGGAGCCGACATGACCATCCGCAACACCCGCACCGGGGGCCAGATCCTGATCGATCAGCTCGTCGCCCAAGGCGTCGAGCGCGTGACCTGCGTGCCGGGCGAGAGCTATCTCGCCGCGCTCGACGCGCTGCATGACAGTCCGATCGACGTCATGATCTGCCGCGCCGAGGGTGGCGCTGCCATGATGGCGGAGGCCTATGGCAAGCTCACCGGCCGGCCCGGGATCTGCTTCGTCACCCGCGGCCCCGGCGCTACCAATGCCAGCCACGGCGTCCACATCGCGATGCAGGATTCGACGCCGCTGATCCTGTTCGTCGGCCAGGTCGACACCGGCATGCGCGAGCGCGAGGCGTTCCAGGAGCTCGACTACAAGGCGGTGTTCGGCACGATGGCGAAATGGGCGGTCGAGATCGATCGCCCCGATCGTATTCCGGAGCTAGTGGCGCGCGCCTTCCGCGTCGCCATGCAGGGCCGCCCCGGTCCCGTTGTGATCTCGCTGCCGGAGAACATGCTGACCGAGACCGCTTCCGTGGCCGATGCCATGCGCATCGAGCCGGCGGTGAGCTGGCCAGCGCCGGCCGACATCGACAAGCTCGGCGCCATGCTTGCCGGCGCCAAGACGCCGCTCGTTATTCTCGGCGGCTCGCGCTGGACCGAAGAGGCGACCAGGAGCATCGCGCGCTTTGCCGAGCGGTTCGACCTGCCGGTCGCAACCTCGTTCCGCCGGGCCTCGCTGATCGATGCCGATCATTCGCATTATGCCGGCGATCTCGGCATCGGGCCGAGCCCGGAGCTGAAGGCGCGCATCGACGGGGCCGATGTCGTCCTGCTCATCGGCGGCCGCATGTCGGAGATGCCGTCCTCGTCCTATACGTTGCTCGACATTCCGAATCCGCAGCAGAAGCTGGTCCATGTGCATCCGGGCTCCGAAGAGCTCGGCCGCGTCTATCAGCCGGCGCTGGCGATCCAGGCAACGCCCGCCGCGTTCGCTGCCGCCGTCGAGACGCTGAAGCCCGCGGGCGCAATTGCCTGGAAGGGCGAGGCCGCCAAGGCGCATGCCGATTACCTCGCCTGGACCGACAAGGCGCGCGAGCTGCCGGGCGCGTTCCAGTACGGCCAGGTCATGACCTGGCTGCGCGACCGCCTGCCCAAGGATGCCATCGTCTGCAACGGCGCCGGCAACTACGCCGGCTGGATCCATCGCCATCACCGCTTCCACAGTTTTGCGGCCCAGCTCGCGCCGACCTCGGGCTCGATGGGCTATGGCGTGCCGGCCGCGGTGCTTGCGAAACGGCAATATCCGGATCGTACCGTCGTCGCCTTTGCCGGTGACGGCTGCTTCCTGATGAACGGCCAGGAGTTCGCAACCGCCGTGCAATATGATGCGCCGCTGGTGGTCATCGTCGTCGACAATTCGCAATACGGCACCATCCGTATGCACCAGGAGCGCGACTATCCCGGCCGCGTCGTCGGCACCCAGCTCAAGAACCCGGATTTTGCGATGTACGCGAAGGCATTTGGCGGTCATGGCGAGCGCGTCGAGCGCACCGAGGAATTCGCGCCGGCGTTCGAGCGCGCGCTGGCCTCCGGCAAGCCGTCGATCCTCCACTGCATCATCGATCCGCGCGCGATCTCGGTCGGCAAGGACTTTGCGCCCACGGTGAAGGCGTAAGCGATGGCGACCGGCCGGCACGTCGCCATCATCGGTGCCGGCGCGGTCGGTGTGATCAGCGCCATCGAGGCGCTGCGCGAGGGCCATCGCGTCACGCTGATCGATCCGGGAGAGCCCGGTGGCGAACAGGCGGCGAGCTACGGCAATGCCGGCTGGCTGTCGTCGCATTCGGTGATCCCGCCGGCCGAGCCGGGCATCTGGAAGAAGGTGCCGGGCTATCTGATGGACCCGCTCGGCCCGCTCGCGATCCGCTGGTCCTATCTGCCGAAGGCGCTGCCCTGGCTGATCAAGTACCTGCTCTCGGGCTGGACCGCCGCGCGGGTCGAGACGACGGCGTTTGCGCTGCGCGATCTGTTGAAGGACGCACCGCTGCTGCATCGGAAGCTCGCCGAGGAAGCCGGCGTGCCTGAGCTGATCGAGCGCAACGGCGTGATGCATGTCTTCCCTTCGCGCGGCAATTTCGACAACGATCTCGGCTGGCGCCTGCGCAGGAAGGTCGGCGTCCAGTGGCTGGAGCTTTCCGCCGACGAGATGCGCCAGCGCGAGCCGGACCTGCATCCGCGCTACACCTTCGGCGTGGTGGTGGAAGAGGCGGGCCGCTGCCGCGATCCCGGCGCCTATGTCGCCGCGCTCGCCAACCATGCGCTGGCGAATGGTGCAACGCACGTGCGCGCCAAGGCGACGGGGCTGAAGCTCGACGGCAACAAGCTCCTCGCGGTCATCACAGAGACCGGCGAGATTGCCTGCGATGCCGTCGTAGTCGCCGCCGGCGCGCGCTCGAAGCAGCTCACGGCCTCGATCGGCGATCCGCTGCCGCTGGAGACCGAGCGCGGTTATCACGTCATGATCGAGAATCCGGAATCGGGGCCGCGCAGCTCCATGATGGCGTCGGACGCCAAGATGGTGGTGAACTGGACCAACAAGGGCCTGCGCGCCGCCGGCACGGTCGAGATCGCCGGCCTTGAGGCCGCGCCGAACTGGAAACGCGCCGAGATCCTGCGCAATCACCTGGTCAGCATGTTCCCCAAGCTGCCGAGGGACATCCCGACCTCGCGCATCAAAACCTGGTTCGGGCATCGGCCGAGCATGCCCGACGGACGTCCCTGCATCGGCTATGCGCGCGCCTCGCGCGACGTCGTCTATGCCTTCGGCCACGGCCATGTCGGCCTGGTCGGTTCGGCCCGCACCGGCCGGCTCGTTGCCCAGCTCGTCAGCGGCAAGCCGCCCGAGATTCCGCTGACGCCGTTTGCACCCGAACGGTTCCTCTGAGGTCCAGCATGACCAGTTCAGCCAATCCGTCCTCCCGCATCGCCCGTGGCGGCAAGGCCATCTATGGCGCGCCGCTCGGCATCCTGATGCTGGAGGCGCGCTTTCCCCGCATTCCCGGCGATATGGGTAACGGCACGACCTGGCCATTCCCCGTGCTCTATCGCGTGGTGAGCGGGGCATCGCCGGAGAAGGTGGTGCTGAAGGGCGCGGCCGGCCTGCTGCCCGATTTCATCGATGCCGCGAAAGATCTGGTGCGGCTCGGCGCCGAGGCCATCACCACGAATTGCGGCTTCCTCTCGTTGTTCCAGAAGGAGATCGCGGCTGCGGTCGGCGTTCCCGTCGCGACGTCCTCGCTGATGCAGGTGCCCTGGGTGCAGGCGACCTTGCCGCCCGGCAAGCGCGTCGGTCTCGTCACGGTGTCGGGTTCGACCTTGACGCCGGCCCATCTCGAAGGCGCCGGCGTGCCGCTCGACACGCCGCTGGTCGGCACCGAGAACGGCAAGGAATTTTTCCGCGTCCTGATCAGGGCCGAGAAGGACGACATGGACATCGCGCAAGCCGAGCGCGACGTGGTCGAGGCCGGCAAGCAGCTCGTCGCTGAGAACCCGGACGTCGGCGCCATCGTGCTCGAATGCACCAACATGCCGCCCTATGCGGCCGCGCTTCAGGCGGAAGTCGGGTTGCCGGTCTATGACATCTATTCCATGATCACCTGGTTTCATGCCGGGCTGCGCCCGCGCGTCTTTGCGTGAACGCGTCCTCGAGATCGCCACAAGTCCTATTGTCATAAGTCCTGGAGTGAACCCATGAAGCTATCCGGCAAGGTTGCCGCCATCACCGGCGCGGCGCGGGGCATCGGCAAGGCCTGCGCAAAGAGATTCCTGGACGATGGCGTCAAGGTGGTGATTTCGGATGTCGATGCCGATGGGTTGGCGGCGACCGCCGCCGAGCTCGGCCGTCCCGATGCCTTGCGCACGATCGTCGGCAATGTCGCCAGGCGTGCGGACGTGGATCAGCTCGTCGCCACCGCCGTGAAGGAATTCGGCCGGCTCGACATCATGGTCAACAACGCCGGCGTCGCCCGCAACCGGGACATCCTCGAGATTACCGAAGAGGAATTCGACGAGATCATAGGCATCAATCTGAAAGGCGCGTTCTTCGGCGTGCAGGCGGCCGCCAGGCAGATGATCGCGCAAGGCAGCGGCGGCGTCATCGTCAACATGTCCTCGGTGAATGCGCTGCTGGCGATCCCGGCGCTGGCGACCTACGCGATGTCCAAGGGCGGCATGAAGCAGCTCACCTCCGTCGCGGCCGTCGCGCTCGCCCCGCACAATATCCGCGTCGTCGCGGTCGGACCCGGCACGATCCTGACCGACATGGTGGCGTCATCCATCTACACTTCCGAGGATGCCCGCAAGACCGTGCTGTCACGCACGCCGGCGGGCCGCGGCGGCGAGCCGAGCGAGGTGGCGTCCGTGGTCGCGTTCCTTGCCAGCGAGGACGCGTCCTACATCACGGGGCAGACGATCTATCCGGATGGCGGAAGGCTGGTCCTGAACTACACGGTGCCGGTGAAGGAGAAGTAGGGGGAAGGCGTCGCTCCACATTCGCTGTCATCGCCCGCGAAGGCGGGCGATCCAGTATCCCAGAGGCAGGCGTTGAAGAACTCGCTCTCGCTACATCTGCCGCGGCGTACTGGATTCCCCGCTTTCGCGGGGAATGACACCTGTTGCGAGGCGGGCAGTCCGCCGCTTCACTCCGCCGCGACGGCGATCCCATGGCCGAGCCGCTTCGAGATTCCTCCCGCGCAGTCGCGCAGCGCATGCGCGATCGGGCTGTCCCAACGGGCATCGAAGGTGCCTTCCGGTCCCATCGCGGTGATGACCAGCGCGACATGGCCGGAATGATCGAACACCGGGGCGGAGAACGCGTTGACGCCGGGCAGGGGATCGCCGAGCGCGCGGGCGAGGCCGTGCTTTCGGACCTCCGCGAGCATGTCGGTGAGCTTGGCGCCTTTCACGGCGCGCTTCGGGTTGTAGCCGACACCGTGGCGGTCGAGGCCGCTGTCGAGCGCGGCGCTGATCGTCTTCTCCGGCAGGAACGCGGCGAAGGCGCGGCCCGTCGCGGTCTCCAGCAGCGCCATCACCGAGCCGGCGCGCATGACGATGTGCACCGGCTGGGCCGGTTCTTCGAGCTGCACCACGGTCGGGCCGTGCGTGCCCCACACCGCGAGCGAGACCGCATGTCCGATCTGGCTCGCGAGCGCCGCGATCTTCGGCCTTGCGATGCGCACGCCGGAGAGCCGGCGCAGGCTGATCAGGCCGAGCTCCAGCGCCAGCGCGCCGATCTCGTAGCGGCCGGTACTCTCGTCCTGCTCGATCAGGCCGATGCGGGAGAAGCTGGCGAGATAAGGATGCGCCTTGGCCGGCGTCATGCCGGCCTCGCGCGCGAGATCGCGCAGCATCATCGGCTCGCCGCACCTTGCGAGCGCGCGGAGCAGTTCTCCGCCGACCTCGATCGACTGGATGCCGCGGCTTTCCCTCTTCATGCGCCTCCGATCGCGCTATGCCGCGTCGCGCTTGACGGCGCTGTCGGCAAGATGTCGTCCGGCAATGTAGCCGAAGGTCAGCGCCGGCCCAAGCGTGATGCCGGCCCCGGGATAATTGCCGCCCATGATGCTCGCCATGTCGTTGCCGGCCGCATAGAGCCCGGGAATGACCCGGCCCTCGGCGTCGAGCGCCCGCGCATTCTCGTCGGTGACGATGCCGGCATAGGTGCCGAGATCGCCGACCATCATCTTGATGGCATAGAACGGCCCGTTCTCGATCGGTGCGACGCAGGGGTTCGGGCCGTGCATGGCATCGCCCTGGTAGCGGTTGTAGGCCTTCGAGCCCTTGCCGAAGGCGGCGTCGTGTCCCAGCGGCGCGGTCGCATTGAACTGCCCGACGGTCTCGACGAAGGCCTTGGGATCGATGCCGGCCTTCGCCGCAAGTGCCTCCAACGTATCGCCGCGCATGAGATAGCCTGTATTCAAGTGGTGACCCAGCGGCATCGGGAAGGGCGGCACGCAGCCGAGGCCGTATTTCCGCAGCGTCTTGTGATCGCACACGAGATAGGCCGCGATCTCCTCACCGGGCCTCGCGGCCTTGACCATGGCCTGGACGAAGTCGTGATAGGAATTGCCCTCATTGGCGAAGCGCCGGCCGTCGCGCATCACCGCGATCACGCCGGGCTTGGCACGGTCGATGAAGTGCGGCATCACGCCCTTCGATCCGTCCTTGCGCGTGGTCAGCGACACCGGCACCCAGGCTGCCGCATTCGGCAGGCGGTCCTCGATATGACCGCCGGCGCTTTCCGCAAGGCGCAGGCCGTCGCCGGTGTTGCCCGCGGGCCCGGGGGAATAATGCTCCTGGCCGGTCGGCGCATGCGGAAACATCCTCTTGCGCCGCTCAACATCATGCGGAAAGCCGCCGCAAGCGAGCACGACGCCTTGCCTCGCGCGGATCCGGACGTCGCGTCCCTCGCGCGAAACGATCGCGCCTGTCACCGTCCCGTTCTCGACCGTCAGCTCGCGCACCGGCGAGGACAGCCACATCGGAATCTTCAGATCGAGCGCGGATTTTGCGAGGCGCCCCGCCAGCGCATTGCCGTTCGTCAGCGTCATGCCGCGGCCGTAGCGCAGCACGTCCATCAGGTGTCGCGACAGGCGCTTGGCGACGTAGACCGCCGAGGTCAACGACTTCGTCACCCGCATGAAGTGGATGATCTCCTTGCCGCTTCCGAGCATCATGCCGAACACCGTAAGCTCGGGGAGCGGCATGCCGAGCGACTTGATGAGGTCGCCGAGCTCGCGGCCGTCAAACGGGCGCGTCACCATGGAGCGGCCGCCTTGCGTCCCGCCGGGTGCCTCGGCGTGGTAGTCGGGAAAGACCAGCGGCATGTCGAAGCGCAGCGCCGTCTTGGTGGTAAAGAAGTCCACCGCTTCCGGCCCGGCCGACAGAAATGCATCGACGCGCGCGGCATCGAAATTGTTGCCGGCCTCGTGCCGCAAGTAAGTGCGGGCCTGCTCCGGCGTCTCTTCAATGCCGTAGGCCTTCGCCAGCGACGTGCCGGGGATCCAGAGCCAGCCGCCGGAGCGGGCGGTGGTGCCGCCGAAGCGCGGCTCCTTCTCCACGACCAGCACGTCGAGGCCGCGATGGCGCGCGATGATCGCGGCCGACATGCCGGAGCAACCCGATCCGGCCACGAGCACGTCGCACTCGTAGGTCTCAATTGCGCTTTGCTCGTTGCCGGTCATCTGGATCTCACTTCTTCAGGAGTGGGCATTTGGACTCGGAGACCGGGCGGAAGGCGTCCTCGCCCTTTACGGTCTTGACGATGTCCAGATAGTCCCATGGCTCTTTGGACTGCTCGGGCTTCTTCACCTTGGCGAGATACATGTCGCGGATGACGCGGCCGTCCTCCCGCAACTTGCCGCCATGGACGAATGTATCCTCGATCGGCAGCTCGCGCATCTTCGCCATCACCTTTGCGGAATCGTCGGTTCCGGCGGCCTTGATCGCCTTGAGATAATGCAGCACCGAACCGTAGACGCCGGTCTGGATCATGGTCGGCATCACCTTGGTGCGCTCGTAGAACTTCTTCGACCAGGCGCGGGTGGCCTCGTCCATGGCCCAGTACGACGCCGTGGTCATGTAGGTGCCCTGCGCGGCCTTGAGGCCGATCGCGTGCACGTCGGTGTCGAACATCAGGAGACCGACCAGCTTCTGGCCGCCCTGCACCAGGCCAAACTCGCCGGATTGCTTGATCGCGTTGTCGGTGTCCTGGCCGGCATTGGCGAAAGCGACCACGTCGGATTTCGAGCTCTGCGCCTGCAGCGCAAACGAGGAGAAGTCCGCGGTGTTGGTCGGATGCTTGACGCCGCCGACGACCTTGCCGCCCATCTCGTTGACGAAGCGCGTTGCGTCCTTCTCGAGTTGATGGCCGAAGGCGTAATCGGCCGTGATGAAGTACCAGGACTTGCCGCCTTCCTTGATGACAGCCGAGGCCGTCACCTTCGACAGTGCGTAGGTATCATAGGTGAAATGCACGGTGTTTGGGCTGCACAGCTCGTCGGTCAGCGAGCTCGCGCCCGGACCCGACAGCAGCGCGACCTTGCCTCGCTCGCGCACCATGTTGTGGACGGCGATCGCGATGCCGGAATTGGGGATGTCGACCACGGCGTCGAGCTTGCCGTTGTCGAACCAGCCGCGCACGATCTGCACGCCGACATCGGTCTTCATCTGGTGGTCGGCGCTGATGATCTCGATGGGCTTGCCGAGCACGGTCGGCCCGAATTCCTCCACCGCCATCTTCGCGGCTTCGACCGAGCCGGGCCCGGAATTGTCGCGGCCCCAGCTCGACAGATCCGTCAGCACGCCGATCCGCACCGCGTCGTCGGAGACTTGCGCGGTGGCCGCTGTGGTCGTGGCTGCCGAAGTCATGGCCGCGAGCACGCGGGCCAGGAGCCCTTTCATTGCCGTTTCCTCTCTTATTGGCCGCTTGGCGCGGCAGGGTTGTTGTGGCGGCAAATTAGATAATGGCTAATGAGTTTGTCAATGGTGAATAGTGGAGTAGGTCCTGTTCCGCGGTGGTGAGTAAGCGGGGTGGGGAGCGCTCCAACACCGTCATTGCGAGCGAAGCGAAGCAATCCAGAAGCTTTCGCCGGATGCATTCTGGATTGCGTCGTCGCAAGGGCTCCTCGCAATGACGGGTGCTGAGGCAACCTCGCGAAATCCCGCAACGTAGTCCTCAGCGTCGACACGCCCGCAGGTTGCAACCGTCGTTGCGATTGGCCATGATGCATGCGGAATCTTGGGGCAGGGCATGACGACAGCAATGGGGATTTCCGCGGGGGCGGAGAAATCGACGACGGCGCATGTGGTGTGGGCGAGCGCGCTTGGCACCGCGATCGAGTGGTACGATTTCCTGATCTACGGCACGGCGGCGGCGCTGGTCTTCAACAAGCTGTTCTTTCCGAGCTTCGATCCCTTCGTCGGAACGCTGGCGGCGTTCTCGACTTATGCGGTCGGCTTCGTGGCGCGGCCCATCGGCGGCGCCATCATCGGGCATTACGGCGACCGGCTCGGCCGCAAGACCATGCTGGTCGCAACCATGATCGCGATGGGGCTCGGCACCTTCCTGATCGGCTGCCTGCCGACCTACGATCAGATCGGCGTCTGGGCACCGATCCTGCTCGTCGTGCTGCGCTTCGTCCAGGGCATCGGCTTGGGAGGCGAATGGAGCGGCGCGGTCGTCATGGTGATCGAACATGCCGGCAATCGCCGCGGCTTCTACGGCAGCCTGGTGCAGATCGGCTTTCCCGTCGGCGTCGCCGCCTCCACCGGCATCTTCGGTCTGATGACGCAGCTGCCCGAGGCGGATTTCCTGAGCTGGGGTTGGCGCGTGCCGTTCCTGATCAGCATCCTGCTCGTCGGTGTCGGCTTCATCGTGCGGCTCAAGCTTGCGGAGACGCCGCACTTCAAGGAGGTGGTCGAGCGCAGGGAGGTGCTGGCGCAGCCGGTGCTCGAAGTGCTGCGCCGGGACTGGCGGAGCTTTCTGCTGGCGATCGGCATCACGGTGTCGGAGGTTGGGCTCGCTTATCTGCTCACCGTCTTCACCGTGGTTTACGCCACGACGAAACTGGGCCTGCCGCGTCAGGTGATCCTGGACGCGGTCGTCTGGGCCGCCATCGTCGAGTTCGCGACGCTGCCGCTCGCCGGGTGGCTGTCCGACATCTTCGGCCGCAAGGCGCTCTATCTTGCCGGCGGCGTCTTCTCGGTGGCGCTGGCGTTTCCGCTGTTCTGGTTCCTCGACAGCAGGGAGCCGGCGCTGATCACGCTGGCACTCGTGGTGACGATGACGCTAACGCACGCCCTGTTGTTCGGACCGAAGGCTGCCTTCATGCCGGAGCTGTTCCGCACCCAGGTTCGCTACAGCGGGGCCTCGCTGGGCGCCAATGTCGCGGCAGCACTGAGCGGCGGCTTCTCGCCGCTGATCGCCGCAGCGCTGCTCGCATGGGCCGGTTCCTACTGGGCGGTGTCGGTCTACATCATCGCGTTGTCGCTCATCACGATCATCGCTACGTTGATGGCGCCGGAGACGGCGCGCGCCGCGCTCAGATCCTGAGGGGCAGCCCGCCCGCCGGGGGGACGCCCGGCGGCAAAAAAATTTTGAGCCGGCCCCTTGAAACCGACTTCCGATCTTCTAAGTCGTTTTTCGCCGCGAGAGCGGTGTGCCGGATGCCAAACCCGGGTCCGGTACGGGCGTCTGGCCGGGGTCCCCCTGCCTTGCGCTCCTTCGTATCCATCTTGCTCTTTGGAGGACTTGGTTATGAGGACCAGTTTTGACTTCGCGCCCCTGTGGCGTTCCACCATCGGCTTCGACCACCTGGCCGACCTCGTCGACACCACCCTGCGCCAGGCGACCGAGGACAATTATCCCCCCTACAATATCGAGCGTTCCGGCGAAGACCATTACCGGATCAGCGTTGCTGTGGCGGGGTTCGGCGCCAGCGACATCACGGTGACGGCCGAACAGAACGCGCTCACCATCGAGGGCAGGAAGCCCGAGACGGCTGCGCGCGAATACCTGTATCAGGGCATCGCCGCGCGTCCGTTCCGGCGCGTGTTTAATCTTGCCGACTATGTCCAGGTGAAGCAGGCCTCGTTCCAGGACGGGCTCCTGATCATCGACCTCGTCCGCGAGGTTCCGGAAGCCATGAAGCCGCGCCGGATTCCCATTGCGGGCGGCGCTCCTGCGGCATCGCAGATCGAGCAAAAGAAAGCAGCTTGAACGCTCGATCGAGTTGGTAGCGGAACGCGGCGCGCGGATGCGCGGGCCGCGCTCCCGATGCATGAAGGAGAGAACCATGGGTTTTCGTGATCTCATTCCCTGGTCGAGAAACCAGGAGCTTGCGCCGGCGCGCGACAATTTCGATCACTTCCTGACGCTTCACCGTGAGATGAACCGTCTGTTCGACGACGTCTTCCGTGGGTTCGGCGGAACCGGCCTGTCCCCACTGATGGAAGGCCGATTCGGCTGGCCGAAGGTCGAGCTCAGCGAGACCGACAAGACGCTGACGGTCTCCGCAGAGCTTCCCGGCCTCACGGAGAAGGACGTGCAGGTTGAGATCGCCAATGGCGTCCTGACAGTCCGCGGCGAGAAGAAGGCGGAGCGCAACGGCGAAGGCAGGTACTTCACCGAGCGCTATTACGGCGCGTTCGAGCGGCAGATTCCGCTGGAGGGCGTCGAGGAAGACAAGGCCGAGGCGTCGTTCAGCAACGGCGTCCTGACCGTGTCGCTGCCGAAATCGGAGAAGGCGCGCGAAGGCGTCAAGCGCATCGCGATCAACACGCATTAGTGCCAAGCGAGACGGCGGCGATCGACGCCGCCGTCTCAACGTCAACAAACCCGTCCCCCACGGAAAGGAGCATCAGGGAGACACGCCATGACCAAAGCGAATACCAATGCCGGAACACTCAACCCGCTGTTTCATCCCGCTGCCCATTACGAGTCGCCCGCCGACGTCCTGAACGCGGAGGAGCTCTCCGCGCCGGAGAAGCGGATCATCCTGTCGTCCTGGGCCTCCGACATGTACGCGGTCGAATCCTGTCCCGCTTTGCGCGAGATACCGGGCATGAGCCGCACCATCCGGCTTGCCGATGTTCTGGCGGCGTTGCGCAAGCTCGACGGCGACAATGACAATGACGACCCGCCACGCGGGGGCGGCGTCCCGATGCGGTTGCGGCGGCCCTGGGCCGCCGCAGAGAGGCGCGCCGCATGATCATCACCCACACCGTCCTAGCGCTCGTGCTGCTCGGCCAGGCCTCGGCGGCCTTTGCCGTTCCGTTTCTTGCCATGCACGGTCTTGTCGCCGCACCGCGTGACTGAGGCCGCAAGGTTCTTTCATCCACATCCCGGTTCAGCGGCAGGTGACCAAGATGAATATCGTGCGTTTGCTTTCGCTGGCGCTGCTGGTGCTCGCGCTCACGGCATCGCAGCCGGCCGCTGGCCAAATTCCAGACCTGAGGACGGGCGGCTCGGTGCCGACGCTGGCGCCCCTGGTGCGCCAGGTGACGCCGGCCGTCGTCAACATTTCCGTGCATGGCCGCGTGCGGGAGGACAATCCGCTCTACCGCGACCCGTTGTTCCGCGAGTTCTTCGACGTCCCCCGGCAGATCGAGAAGGAGGTCAATGCGACCGGCTCCGGCGTCATCGTCGATGCCCAGCGCGGCTATGTGCTGACCAACAATCATGTGGTCGAAGGCACCTCCGTCGTTCAGGTCACCACCAAGGACGGCCGGCAGTTCTCCGCCAAGGTCGTCGGCCGCGATCCGCCGACCGATGTAGCGGTGCTGCAGATCCAGAACCCGGCCGGGCTCAAGGCGCTTTCCTTCGGCGACAGCGACGCGCTCGAGGTCGGCGACTTCGTGCTTGCGATCGGCAACCCTTTCGGCCTTGGCCAGACCGTGACGTCCGGCCTCGTCAGCGCGCTGGGGCGGACCGGACTCGGCAAGCAGGGTTACGAGGACTTCATCCAGACCGATGCCGCGATCAATCCCGGCAATTCCGGCGGGGCGTTGGTCAGCCTGCGCGGCGAACTGGTCGGCATCAACTCGGCCATCATCTCACCCGCCGGCGGCAATGTCGGCATCGGCTTTGCAATTCCCGTCAACATGGCTCGCAAGGTGATGGAGCAGATCATCGCCAAGGGCCGCGTCGAGCGCGGCCGGATCGGGGTTTCGCTGAAGGACCTGCATCCGTCGGTCAACAAAGGATTGAACCAAGGTGCCGTCATCGCGGAGATTGCGGTGGATTCGCCAGCGGAACAGGCGGGCCTGCGCAAGGGCGATATCATCACCCGGGCCGACGACCGCCAGATCCGCACCGCCGCCCAGCTCCGCAACACGATCGGCCTTGCTCGCGTCGGCGACGAGGTGAAGCTCACTTTCTTGCGCAATGGCGCACCGCTCGCGGCCGCGGTGAGGATCGCTCCCGCGGCCGAAACGAGCGGTGCCGTCGCCGGCGGCAATCGTCTCGTTCGTTAGCAGGCTCGCAGCGCGGGGTGATCCTGGTGGCCGGGCGGGAGGTCCACTCCATCCAAGTTCCAACGGCCGATTGCCCCGCTATGGGCAACATACAAACGTCGTGCCGCCATATTTGAGCAGGAGTGATTTCCCATGAGGGAGGCGCTCTGATGAACAAGGTATTGATCACTGCTGTCGCGATGCTGGCCTGTGTGCCCGTGACCGCGGTCGCACAGGAGCGCGCGGGCGACGCAGCGCTCGGCGCGGTATCCGGCGCGGTAGTGCTGGGCCCGGTCGGTGCGGTTGCCGGAGCCTTGATCGGCTACACGGCCGGACCTTCGATCGCCCGCTCCTGGGGCCTGAGAGGTTCGCAATCGGCAAGACACCGGTCGCCGCCACGCCGCGCCGCCGCGACCCGCGTTCCACCGCGCACGCGCGAGGCGATGAATGCCAACGGCCAGATGCGACCGACCCCCAATCCGGCTCCGCCCGTTCAAGCCGCGCCGGCCGTTTCGGCGCAAACGTCAGCGCCGCCTGTTCAGGCGTTCGACTGAGGTTCAAGCTCCTGCGACGCAGCCGGTCGACCGTCCGTGCCATCAGCGCGGCGATCTCGCCGCGCTTCGCCTTTCGCCAGCGAAGGCTTGTGTCACGTTCTAGGGTTGCCCCAGGATCTTCTTCGCGGCGCGTAGATGCGGCTTGTCGATCATCTGGCCGTCGAGCCGCAGCGTGCCGGAATTGGGATTGCTCGCAAATGCCGCGATCACCTTCTCCGCCCATATGCGCTCGGCCTCCGTCGGCGCGAAGGCAGCGTTGACGACATCGACATGTTTGGGATGGATCAGCGCCTTGGCTGAGAAGCCATCGCGTCGTGCGGCGCGCGTTTCCGCCTCAAGGCCTGCGAGATTGTCGATGTCCGTATAGACGGTGTCGATCGGCGCGACCTCCGCCGCGGCGGCCGCCATCAGGCAGAGATCGCGCGCGAGGCGATAAGGGCTGTGGAAGACCCCGCCCGAGGCTTTCTCGGTCGCGCCGAGCGAGGCGGAGAGATCCTCCGCGCCCCACATCAGGCCGGCGAGGCGGGGGGAGCATCCCTTGTAGCTGCCGAGGCCGAAGATCGAGCCGGCGGTTTCGGTCGCGACGCAGATGATGCGCGTTGCGCCGACTGCGATGCCGCTTGCGGCTTCCAAGGCTTCGAGCCAGGTCGCGACCTGGCGGACGTCATCGCCGCCCTGCGATTTCGGCAGGACGATGCCGTCGGGCCTGCCGGGCATCACCGCGGCGAGATCGGCCAGCGTCATGCCGGTATCGAGGGCGTTGACGCGAACGTAGAGCTGATGCGGGCCGCGAGAGCCCTTCAGCATCTGGAGCGTCAGCCCGCGCGCCTCCGGCTTCTTCTCCGCGACGACGGAATCCTCGAGATCGACGATCAGCGCGTCGGCCTTGCCTTCGCTCGCCTTCTCGAATTTGCGCGGGGAATCGCCCGGCACGAACAGCATCGAGCGCATCAGACCGGCCTCTTGTGCATCATCGCCATGCGGCGGCATTTGCCGACGATTTCGTCGTTCTGATTCAGGGCATGGTGCTCGAACTCGACGATGCCCGCGCTCGGGCGCGATTTGGATTCCCTCAACGAGAGTACCTTTGTCGTTGCCCGCAAGGTGTCGCCATGGAAGACGGGCTTTGGAAAGGTGACGTCGGTCATGCCGAGATTGGCGACGGTGGTCCCCATGGTCGTATCATAGACCGTCATGCCGATCATGATGCCGAGGGTGTAAAGGCTGTTGAAAATGCGCTGGCCGAACTCGGTCTTCTCGGCGAAATGCGCGTCGATGTGTAGCGGCTGCGGATTGAGCGTCAGCAGGCTGAACATGGTGTTGTCCATCTCCGTGACGGTCCGGGTCAGCGGATGCCTGAACTCCTGGCCCACGGAAAACTCCTCGAAATAAAGTCCGGCCATCGCGGTTTCCTCCCTGCGAAATAACGGCGCGCTCGTTGCGTTGCGCCGCATGACCCCATGCATGGTAGACACACTTCGCGGGCAAATTCACGTATCTGCATGCAGTTTTTCGAGCTAAAGACGCTTGGCGAAGGGAGATCAAGACCATGGATTTCGCGCTCACCGATCAGCAGGAAGCCATTCGCGACGCCATTGCCAAGATCTGCGAGGGCTTTCCCGACGCCTATTGGCTGAAGAAGGACCACGACGGCGGCTTCCCGCACGACTTCCACAAGGCCTTAGCCGACGCCGGCTGGCTCGGCATCTGCGTGCCGGAAGCCTATGGCGGCTCGGGACTCGGCATCACTGAAGCTGCGATCATGATGCGGACTATCGCGGAATCCGGTGCGGGCATGTCCGGCGCCTCTGCGGTCCATATCAACGTGTTCGGCCTCAATCCCGTCGTCGTGTTCGGCACCGAGGAGCAGCGCAAGCGCATGCTGCCGCCGATGGTGGAGGGCCGCGAGAAGGCCTGCTTCGCCGTCACCGAGCCCAACACCGGCCTCAACACCACCCAGCTGAAGACCCGCGCGGTCGCCAAGAACGACCGCTACATCGTCAACGGCCAGAAGGTGTGGATCTCGACCGCGCAGGTCGCGCACAAGATCCTGCTGCTGGCGCGCACCACGCCACTGGAGGAGGTGCGCTCGCCCACCCACGGCCTCAGCCTGTTCTACACGGACTTCGATCGCCAGAAGATCAAGGTCCACGAGATCGAGAAGATGGGCCGCAAGATCGTCGATTCCAACGAGCTGTTCTTCGAGGATTTCGAAATCCCGATGGAGGACCGGATCGGCGAGGAAGGCAAGGGCTTCCAGTACATCCTCGAAGGGATGAACCCGGAGCGCATTCTGATTGCTGCCGAGGCCGTGGGGCTCGGCAAGCTCGCGCTGTCGCGTGCGACCGAGTACGCCAAAACGCGCGTGGTGTTCAACCGGCCGATCGGCAAGAACCAGGGCATCCAGCATCCGCTCGCGGTGAACTGGGTCGAGCTCGAGGCGGCCTGGCTGATGGTGATGCAGGCGGCCTGGCAATACGACAAGGGCCTGCCCTGCGGCGCTGGCGCGAACGCCGCGAAATACTTCGCAGGCGAGGCCGGATATCACGCCTGCGAGCAGGCGGTGATGACCCATGGCGGCTTCGGCTACGCCAAGGAATTCCATGTCGAGCGCTATCTGCGCGAGGTTCTGATCCCGCGCATCGCTCCGGTCAGCCCGCAGCTCGCGCTCAGCTTCATCGCGGAGAAGGTCCTCGGCCTCGCCAAGTCCTACTGAACGGCTCTTGCGGCGCGAACAGCTATTCGGAAGCGATCCGTTCCATCGCCATGGTGCGAAGCCGGGCCCGCTGGATCTTCACGCCGTTGGCGCTGTCGGTGACGGGGAAGGCATCCACGACATAGATTCGCGCCGGGACCTTGTAGCCAGCGAGCCGGTCGCGCAGGTGCGCGATCAGCGTCTCCGGCATCGATGGCTCCTTCGCCGGGATCACGAACGCGACGCAGCGCGCCTGGCCCTTCAGATCGACGGCGACCACCTGGGCGTCGGTAACGCCAGGGCAGGATTTGAGTTCGTCCTCGATCTCGCCGGGCGCGACGAGGAAACCGCCGAGCCGCATGGCATCGCCGGCGCGGGTCTCGTAGACGAAGGAGCCGTCGCCGCGCAGCCGGCCGATGTCGCCGGTGCGGAAGAATCCGTCGGCGGTGATCGCCTCCCGCGTCGCCTCCGGATTGTTGAAATAGCGGAGGAAGCGTGACGGCGCACTGATCTCGATCTCGCCGGAAACGCCGAACGGCGCAAGCTCGCCGGTTTCGGTGTCGCGCACGCGCACTTTCGTGTCAGGTGACATCGGCCAGCCGCCGCCCTCGATGCGGTCGGCGAAGGCATCACCAGGCTGCGCGATCGAGAACAAGGCCTGGACCTCGCTCGACCCGTAAAGGCCGAACAGTGGCAGGCCGCGGGTCTCGGCCTCCGCGGCCAGCTCGCGCCAGCCGGGCTGGAACGCAGCGAAGCCGCAGAGTTCGAGATGCGGAAACGGCCGGGGCGCGTCGGTGAGGGCGAGGATGCGGCGAAACATCTCGTCCGAGCCGAACGAATGCGTGATCTTGTGCGCGCTGAGGATCCTCAGCGCCGGTGCCGCCTCGAAGGCGTCGAGCACGTGGACGGTCGCGCCCGCCGCGACGAAGCCGAGCAGGCTCGTCATGCCAAAGGTGCCGCAGAACGGCAGCATGGCCAGCAGCGCGTGACGCTGCGGATCGAGCCTGAGCGCCTTGGCAACGGCGACGGCGTGGCTCGCCAGCGTGCGCTGCGAATGCACGACGAGCTTCGGTCCCTTGGTGGTGCCCGACGTCGTGTAGAGCAGGACAGGCAGGTCGATATCGTCCTGAGCCGGCGGGGCGGGAGGATAAGCCCTGTCGAAGGCGTCGAAACGCACGCAGGGCCAATGCGCCGGGATCGCATCCGCGCCGATCACCGCGAGCCGTTGTAGCGCGGGCACCTCGTCCTTGGCGAGGTCGGCCAGGATTGCGGCAAAATCGATCGAGCGGAAAGCGGCTTCGACCACCAGCAGCCTCGCGCCCGACACGCGAAGCAGATGCGCGACGTCTCCGCTGCGGTAGCGCGTGTTGACAGCGGCGACGACGGCGCCAAGGCGGGCGGCGGCGAACAGCAGCGTGAGCCATTCGATCCGGTTGACCAGCCAGACCGCGATCACGTCGTCCTTGCCGATGCCCTGTGCTGCAAGCCAAGCCGCGGATTGCTCGATCCTATCGGAGAACCCGGCGCGCGACACTGGCGTGTCGTCGAATACGAAGGCGGGATCGGCGGCGGGCTCCAGCCGGATCAGCGATTGCAGCGAAAACGCGTTGGCACTCATGGCAAGGCACTCATGGCAAGCGGAGTAACCCGACCGCGCAAATCTGTCTACTTGGTACCGAACATCCGGTCGCCGGCATCGCCGAGGCCCGGCACGATATAGCCGTGGTCGTTGAGCCGCTCGTCGATCGCAGCGGTCCAGATCGGCACGTCCGGATGTTCGCTCTCGAACTGCGCGATGCCCTCGGGCGCGGCCAGAAGGCAGACGAAGCGGATGTCGCGGGCGCCGCGCGCCTTGAGCAGGGAGGCGCCGGCGCAGGCCGAATTTCCGGTCGCCAGCATCGGGTCCATCAGGATCACGGTGCGGTCGGACAGATCCTGCGGCGCCTTGAAGTAATATTCCACGGCCTGCAACGTCTCGGGGTCGCGGTAGAGCCCGATATGGGCGATGCGCGCCGAGGGCATCAGCGCCAGCATGCCGTCGAGGAAGCCGACGCCGGCGCGCAGGATCGGCGCCAGCGTGAGCTTCTTGCCGGCGATCTTGGGTGCCTGCATCGCCGCGATCGGCGTCTCGATATCCACCAGCTCCAGCGGCAAATCGCGCGTCACCTCGTAGCCGAGCAGCATCCCGATCTCGTTCAGGATCTCGCGAAAGCTCTTGGTCGAACGGTCCTTCTCCCGCATCAGGGAGAGCTTGTGCTGGACCAAGGGGTGGGTGACGACGTTGACGTTGCTGCTCATGAAACCGATCTACACGGTTCCCTGGAGTTGCGCCAGATCGGCTGGGTGGTTTCCGCAGGGCCAGCTGACGTCAGCCGGGCATTGCCACCGCGCTGCGGGCCCGGTTGCTTGCCGCATAGGCAGCCATGGTCAATTCACGGTCGATCGCAATACGCATCGCGTCCATCGTGGCCTGACGCAGGCGCTTCTTCGCGGTCGCATGTGATGGCTTGTGGATGGCTCGCAACGCGGCGACGGTCTCCGCAAGCGCGCCCTCGATGGCTTCCGGTGCAACCGCGCGGTCGAGGAAGCCGGCGGTCAGCGCCTCCTCCGGCTCGTACATTTCACCGAGCGCCGCGGTGCGGCTGAGCCAGGCCGGATGCAGGCGGCTGCGCGCGAGTTCGATGGCAAAGCTCGGCGGCGCGATGCCGATCGCGACCTCGTTCAGCCCCATGCGATGCGGCCCGCGCGCGCCAAGCCTGACGTCGCAGGCGAGCAGCAGGAACGTTCCCATGGGATATGCGTGGCCTTCCATCACGCCGATCGTCGGATGCGGAAACGACATCAGCCGCAGCGCAAGCTCCGCGCCGGCGCGGACCATTTCGAGGCTCCTGGCGGCATCGCCCGAGGCGAAGACCTTGAGATCGAAGCCGGCAGAGAAGATGCCGGGCCGTGCCGAGCGCAGCACCACGACCTCGGCTTTCCCTTCGGCCCGGTCGAAGGCGGCGCCGATCTCCGCCAGCATCGCGGCCGACATCACATTGACCTTGCCGTCGTCGAGCCCGATCCGCGCGACTCCGTCCTCCAACTGGTAGCTTACTGCCTTGGCCATTGACCGCTCCTTGTTGTGGTTACGGCTTGACTGTCGAAGGCTGATGTAGACCAATCAATATAATTTTCACCGGAGGACGCCATGCCGGCCGTGCCAAGACACCGCCAGCCCATCATCAATGCCGCGGTGACGCTGTTCCGCCGCCAGGGCTTCGCCCGGACCGGGCTGAACGACATCGTCGACGTCAGCGGTGCGCCAAAAGGATCGCTCTACCATTACTTTCCGGACGGAAAATCCTCGATCGCGGTGGCGGCGGTGGAGGAGGCGGGCCGCCGCGTCGCCGCCACGGTCGCCAAGCTCGCGGAAGAATGCGGCTCGACCGCCGATCTCTTGCGTGCCCATGCAAGACTGTTGGCGGGCTGGATGCAGGGCTCCGGCTTTCGCAATGGCTGCCCGATCACGACCGTGCTGCTCGAGCTGGCACCGCGCGAACGTGCCGTGTCCGATGCCGGTCGCAAGGCCTACGCGGCGCGAATATCGATCCTGCGCGACAAGCTGGTCGCGGACGGCTTCGGCAGATCCCGCGCCGAAGCGCTGGCCGTGCTCTGCACCTCGGCGCTCCAGGGTGCGCTGATCCAGGCCCGCGTCGAGCGCAGCGGTCGGCCGATCGAGGTCACGGCGGCGGAATTGGCCCGGCTGATCGAGAGCGAAGCGAGGAGCTAGACGCCGAGCCCGCGCGCGACAAGCGTGATCACGGGCGTCAGGAGAGGTGGCTGAGGGACGCAGCGGGCCGGGCGCCTTGCGGGTGCGGGTCAACGCGTCGTCTGCGCCAGTCTTTATGAGATTCCTATAACTTCGCCACAGCCCTCATCTCGAAAACCTATGCCCCTGGTGGCACTTCAGCGTGGTGAAGATCCGGCCGGGCGCCGAGGTTGCATGGATCGTCTGGTTACGAACTGCCCGTCCGAGCCTGAGGAATAGTTGCGCCAAAACTGGGTGCAACGAGGAGTATCGCCATGATGGACATTCTGATGCTGGCGCTGGGATGCGGCTTCTTTGCGCTCGCGATCGGCTACGCCTTCGCCTGCGAACGGCTTTGAGGACGCGGATCATGATCTTCGATTATGCGCTCGCCGGCGCCGTCTCGTTCGGCCTGCTGGCCTATCTCACCTACGCGCTGCTGCGGCCCGAGCGGTTCTGACCCGTGTTGCTGCTCGTCGAATTGCTGCTGGCCGACGCCGTGCTCGTCGCCGGCCTGCTGACGGTGCTCCTGCCGCTGCTGTGGCAGGCACCAAGCTTGAAGGGTTGATTCCATGACTATGGTCGGTTGGCTCCAGATCATCGTGTTCTGCATCATCATCGTCGCACTCACAAAACCGCTCGGCTGGTACATGACGCGGGTGTTCGGCGGCGAGCGGACGTTCCTGTCGCCCGTCCTGCGTCCGATCGAGGCCGGCATATATTGGATATGCGGTGTCGACGAGAAGCGCGAGCAGCATTGGATGACCTACACGGTCGCCATGCTGCTGTTCCACGTCGGCGGCTTCCTCGTCATCTACGGCGTGATGAGGCTCCAGGCCGTGTTGCCCTTCAATCCGGCCGGGCAGGGCGCAGTCGCTCCGGACCTTTCCTTCAACACGGCGATCTCCTTTCTCACCAACACCAACTGGCAGAACTACGGCGGCGAGAGCACGCTGTCTTATCTCGTCCAGATGCTCGGATTGACCCATCAGAACTTCCTGTCGGCGGCAACCGGAATCGCGTTGGCGGTGGCGCTGATCCGCGGCTTCTCGCGTGCGTCGATGCGTACGGTCGGCAATTTCTGGGTCGACGTCACACGCTGCACACTTTACGTGCTGCTGCCGATTTGCGTCGTCTACACACTGTTCCTGGTCTGGCAGGGCATCCCGCAGACGCTGGGAGCCTACGTCGAGGCGACTACGCTTGAAGGCGCCAAGCAGACCATCGCGGTCGGCCCGGTGGCATCCCAGGTCGCGATCAAGATGCTGGGCACCAATGGCGGCGGCTTCTTCAACGCCAACGCCGCGCATCCGTTCGAGAATCCGACCGCGCTGTCGAACTTCGTGCAGATGCTGTCGATCTTCGCGATCGGAGCTGCGATGACCAACGTGTTCGGCCGCATGGTCGGCAACCAGCGCCAGGGTTGGGCGATCCTCGCCGTCATGGGCGTGCTGTTCCTGGCCGGTGTTGCCGTCACCTACTGGGCGGAGGCCAGCGGCACCTCGACGCTCCACGCGCTGGGCCTGACCGGCGGCAACATGGAGGGCAAGGAGGTCCGCTTCGGCATCGTTGCGTCCTCGCTGTTCGCCGTCATCACCACCGCTGCCTCGTGCGGCGCCGTCAACGCCATGCACGACAGCTTCACAGCGCTCGGCGGCATGATCCCGCTGATCAACATCGAGCTCGGCGAGATCATCGTCGGCGGTGTCGGCGCCGGCATGTACGGCATGCTGCTGTTCGTCATCCTCGCGATCTTCGTCGCAGGCCTGATGGTCGGCCGCACGCCGGAATATGTCGGCAAGAAGATCGAGGCGCGCGAGGTCAAGATGGCGATGCTGGCCATCCTGGTGCTGCCGCTGATGATCCTCGGCTGGACCGCCGTCGGTGTGGTCTATCCGGCAGCCGTCGCCTCGATGGCAAATGCCGGACCGCATGGCTTCACCGAAGTGCTCTACGCCTATACGTCGGCGGCCGGGAACAACGGCTCCGCCTTCGCAGGTCTCACGGGCAATACCCTCTTCTACAATCTCACGCTCGCCAGCGCGATGTTCGTCGGTCGCTTCTTCATGATCGTGCCGGCGATGGCGATCGCGGGGTCGCTCGCGGCGAAGAAATCGATCCCGCCGTCCATGGGCACGTTCCCGACCACCGGCGGCCTGTTCGTCGGCCTCGTCGTCGGCGTCATCCTGATCGTGGGCGGCCTGACTTTCTTCCCGGCACTCGCGCTCGGTCCGATCGTCGAGCATCTGGCGATGAACGCCGGCAACCTGTTCTGATCGTCTGGAGTGACCGCCATGGATACGACCAATCCGCACAAAAAGGCGCCGACGTCGGCAATGCTCGATCCCAGGATCGTGGTGCCCGCGATTCGCGCCTCCTTCACCAAGCTCGATCCGCGACTGATGATCAAGAACCCCGTGATGTTCGTGGTCGAGATCGTCGCTGCGCTGACCACATTGATCTTCCTGCGCGACCTCGTCACCGCCGAGAACAATCTCGGCTTCACCTTCCAGATCATCGTCTGGCTCTGGTTCACGGTGCTGTTCGCCAATTTCGCCGAGGCGGTGGCCGAGGGCCGCGGCAAGGCGCAGGCCGAGACGCTGCGCAAGACCCGTACCGAAAGCCAGGCCAAGCTCCTGACCGGCGCCGGCGCCGCCTTCGAGCTCGTGCCGGGCACGAGCCTGAAGGTCGGCGATCTCGTGCTGGTCGAGGCGGGCGACACGATTCCCTCGGACGGCGAGGTGATCGAAGGCGTCGCATCGGTCAATGAGGCCGCCATCACCGGCGAGTCCGCTCCCGTCATCCGCGAATCCGGCGGCGACCGCTCTGCAGTCACGGGCGGCACGCAGGTGCTGTCGGACTGGATCCGCGTCCGCATCACGGCAGCCCAGGGCTCGACCTTCATCGATCGCATGATCAAGCTGGTCGAGGGCGCCGAGCGGCAGAAGACGCCGAACGAGATCGCGCTCAACATCCTGCTTGCCGGACTCACCATCATCTTCGTGTTCGCCACCGTGACGATCCCGAGCTATGCGGCCTATGCCGGCGGCTCGATCTCGGTGGTCGTGCTGGTCGCGCTGTTCGTGACGCTGATCCCGACCACCATTGGCGCGCTGTTGTCCGCCATCGGCATTGCCGGCATGGACCGTCTGGTGCGCTTCAACGTGCTGGCGATGTCGGGCCGCGCCGTCGAGGCCGCCGGCGACGTCGATACGCTCCTGCTCGACAAGACCGGGACCATCACGCTCGGCAACCGGCAGGCGACCGCGTTCCGTCCCCTGCGCGGTGTCACCGAGCAGGAGCTTGCGGACGCGGCCCAGCTCGCATCGCTCGCGGACGAGACGCCGGAGGGCCGGTCGATCGTCGTGCTGGCCAAGGACAAATACGGCATCCGCGGCCGCGA
Organism: Bradyrhizobium sp. NDS-1; assembly: GCF_032918005.1. Taxonomy (NCBI): domain Bacteria; kingdom Pseudomonadati; phylum Pseudomonadota; class Alphaproteobacteria; order Hyphomicrobiales; family Nitrobacteraceae; genus Bradyrhizobium; species Bradyrhizobium sp. NDS-1. Next base: position 6,522,499 of record NZ_CP136628.1, on the reverse strand, counting down.
CATGGCCGAGCTTGGCGCCACCTTCATCCCGTTTACGGCACAGACCCGCATGAGCGGCGTCGATGCCGGCGGCTCGTCCGTGCGCAAGGGCGCGGTCGATGCCATGCTGAACTATGTCGGCGGCGGCGCGCCGCTGGCGTTGGCCTCAGGCAACACCGCCCGTGCCATCCAGCCCGCGACGCTCTCGGAGACCGGCCGCGAGCTTCAGACGATCGCCGACGAGATATCGAAGGCCGGCGGCACGCCGCTGGCTGTCGCCAGGGACGGCAAGCTGCTCGGAATCGTCCAGCTCAAGGACATCGTCAAGGGCGGCATCCGCGAGCGTTTCGCCGAGCTGCGCCGCATGGGCATCCGCACCATCATGATCACTGGCGACAATCCGATGACGGCGGCGGCGATCGCGGCGGAGGCCGGCGTCGACGACTTCCTGGCGCAGGCAACTCCCGAGGACAAGCTCAGGCTGATCCGCGACGAGCAGGCCAAGGGCAAGCTGGTCGCCATGTGCGGCGACGGCACCAACGACGCGCCGGCGTTGGCGCAGGCCGATGTCGGCGTCGCCATGAACACCGGCACCCAGGCCGCCCGCGAGGCCGGCAACATGGTCGACCTCGATTCCAATCCGACCAAGCTGATCGAGGTGGTCGAGATCGGCAAGCAGCTCTTGATGACGCGCGGCGCGCTGACGACGTTCTCGATCGCCAACGACGTCGCCAAGTATTTTGCGATCATCCCGGCGATGTTTCTCGCGTTCTACCCCCAGCTCACCGTGCTCAACGTCATGAACCTGTCGAGCCCACAGAGCGCCATCCTGTCGGCGATCATCTTCAACGCGCTCGTCATCATCGCGCTGATTCCGCTCGCGCTGAAAGGCGTCGCCTATCGCGCCGTCGGTGCCGGCGCGCTGCTGCGGCGCAACCTCTTGATCTACGGCCTCGGCGGCATCGTCATTCCCTTCATCGGTATCAAGGCGATTGATCTCGTCGTGACCGCCTTGCACCTGGCCTAACCCCGCCATTGCGAGGGCAGCGAAGCAATTCAGAAATGCCTCCTCAGCCCACAGCCTGGATTGCTTCGTCGCTTCGCTCCTCGCAATGACGAAGAAATCGGAGACCTAACATGCTCAGAGAAATCCGCCCCGCCGTCGTCCTCCTCCTGGTTCTCACCGCCATCACGGGTCTGGCCTATCCCCTGGCGATGACCGCCATCGCCGGCGCGCTGTTTCCGGCGCAGGCAGAGGGCAGTCTGATCGAGAAGGACGGCAAGGTCGTCGGCTCAACCCTGATCGGGCAGGAGTTCAGAGACGACAAGTACTTCCACGGCCGCCCGTCGGCAACCCTGGCCCCGGACCCCAATGATGCGACCAAGACGGTGTCGGCTCCCTACAACGCCGCCAATTCGGGCGGCTCCAATCTCGGCCCGACCAGCAAGGCGCTGGCCGACCGGCTGAAGGAGGATGTTGAGAAGCGCGAGGCTGAGAATCCGAACCGGCCGGCGCCGGTCGATCTCGTGACGACCTCGGCCAGCGGTCTCGATCCGAATATCTCGCCCGAAGCGGCGCAATTCCAGGTGCCACGGGTGGCGAAGGCGCGAAATCTGCCGGAGGACGTGCTCAAGCAGCTCGTTGCTGCGAACACCGAGGGCCGGCTGCTCGGCCTGCTCGGCGAACCCCGGGTTAACGTATTGGCGCTGAATCTCGCGCTCGATCGGGCGGCGGCGAAGTAGCGGTCTAGGCTCGCCGTGCCCAGATGATTATATTGGAAAGATGGTCCGAGAGCGCCGCGATCCCGAACAACGTCCGTCCCCGGAGGCGCTGCTGGAGGCAGCGCGCCGGGAGGAGGATGCGACCGGCAAGCTGAAGATCTTCGTCGGCGCCGCCCCCGGCGTCGGCAAGACCTACGAGATGCTGCAGAGCGCCCACGCCAAGCGCAAGGCCGGCGTCGATGTCGTGGTCGGCTTCGTCGAGACCCATGGCCGCGCCGAGACCGAAGCGTTGGTGCGCGACCTCGAAGTTGTCCCGCGCAAGAAGTTTGACTACCGCGGCCAGATCGTGGAGGAGATGGACCTCGATGCCGTGATCGCGCGGCGGCCAAGGATCGCGCTGGTCGACGAGCTCGCCCACACCAACGCGGCCGGCAGCCGCCATCCCAAGCGGTATCTCGACGTCGAGGAGTTGCTGTCCCACGGCATCGACGTCTACACCGCCGTCAACATCCAGCACATCGAGAGCCTGAACGACGTCGTTGCCCAGATCACCCATGTCCGGGTGCGCGAGACGGTGCCCGATTCCGTGTTCGACCGCGCCGATGCGATCGAGCTGATCGACCTCACGCCCGACGATCTGATCCAGCGCCTGAAAGAGGGCAAGGTCTATGTGCCACGGCAAGCCGAGCGGGCGCTGGAGCACTATTTCTCGCCGGGCAATCTGACCGCCTTGCGCGAGCTCGCTTTGCGGCGCACCGCCGAGCGGGTCGACGAACAGCTGCTCACCCACATGCAGGCGAATGCGATTCCCGGGCCGTGGGCCGCGGGCGAGCGCATCCTCGTCTGCGTCAGCGAGGATCCGCGCGCGGCTGGCCTCGTGCGCTACACCAAGCGGCTGGCGGACCGGCTGCATGCGCCGTTCACCGCGATATCGATCGAGACGCGGCGATCCCTGCAACTGTCCGACGAGCAGCGCGACCGGCTGGCCGATACGCTGCGGCTCGCCGAATCGCTCGGCGGCGAGGCGCTGACCATTCCGGCCGCCGGCCGCCGTATCGCCGATGACGTTGTCGGCTTCGCGCAAGGCAACAACGTCACCCAGATCGTGATCGGCAAGTCCACCCGTTCGCGCTGGTTCGAGATGACGCGCGGCTCTGTCGTCCATGACCTGGTTCGCCGCGCGGGCAATATCAGCGTTCACGTGATCCCGGGCGAAGAACTTTCGGCCGAGGGGGCGCCCAAGACGTCGGTACAGACCGCTGCGCGATCCGAGCCGTTCAATCCGCTGCCCCATCTGAAGGCGCTGGGCATCGTCCTGATCGGCCTCGGCGCCGCCGTACTGCTCCAGCCGCGGTTCGGCATCGAGAACGTCGACCTCGTGCTGTTGACCGCGGTGGTTGCGGTCGCGGTGCGGTATGGATTGTGGCCGTCGCTGCTTGCCAGCATTGCAGCCTCGCTTGCCTACAATTTCTTCTTCCTTCCGCCGGTCTACACTTTCACGATCACCGATCCGACCAACGTTGCGGCGTTCTTCTTCTTCATGTTGATCGCCATACTGATCTCCAATCTCGCGGCGCGCGTGCGCACGCAAGCCGACGCCGCCATCGGCCGGATCAGGATGTCCGAGCACCTCTACGCTTTCAGTCGCAAGCTCGCGGGCACCGCGACGCTCGACGACGTGCTGTGGGCGACAGCCTACCAGATCGCATTGATGCTGAAGGTCCGCGTGGTGCTTCTGCTGCCGGAAGAAGGCTTGCTCACGGTGAAATCCGGCTATCCGCCCGAAGACGAGCTCGACCAGGCTGATCTCGCCGCGGCCAACTGGGCCTGGAGCAACGACCGCCCCGCCGGCCGTGGCTCGGATACGTTGCCCGGTGCAAAACGGCTGTTCCTGCCGATGCGTACGGGGCGCGGCCCGATCGGCGTCATCGGCATCGACGACGACCGCAGCGGGCCGCTGCTGACGCCGGACCAGCGCCGGCTGCTCGATGCGCTGGTCGATCAGGGTGCGCTGGCGATCGAGCGCGTGCTGCTGGTCGAGGATATGGACCGCGTCAAGCGCACCGTCGAATCCGAACGTTTGCGCTCCGCGCTCCTGACCTCGATCTCGCACGATTTGAAGACACCGCTCGCCTCGGTGCTGGGCGCGGCCTCGACTATGCGCGATCTCGCCGCGGCCTTGTCCGACGCCGAGAAGCGCGACCTGCTCGCCACCGTCATCGACGAATCCGAGCGGCTCAACCGCTTCATCGCCAACCTGCTCGACATGACCAAGCTCGAATCCGGCGCCGTCGTGCCCAACACGGCGCTGCACGATCTCGGCGAGATCGTGGGCAGCGCGCTGCGCAGGGCAGCCAAGATCCTTGAAGACCACAAGGTCGAGCTGGTGCTGGCCGCCGATCTGCCGATGCTGCAGCTCGATGCCGTGCTGTTCGAGCAGGTGCTGTTCAACCTGCTCGACAACGCCGCCAAATATTCGCCGCCCGACACCACGATCTCGATCCGCGGCCGGCGCGACGGCGATCATGTCGTGCTCGAGATCTCGGACGAGGGGGCCGGCATCCCGCCGGACGAGCTCGAGAGCGTGTTCGACAAGTTCTACCGCGTGCAGAAGGGCGACCATGTCCGCCCCGGTACGGGCCTTGGCCTTGCCATCTCGCGCGGCTTCGTCGAGGCGATGCGCGGCACGATCTCGGCCGCGAGCCGCAGCGACCGCAGCGGCGCTGTCCTCACCATCCGTCTTCCCGTTCCGGCACTAAGCCGCGCATTGGATACCGCCGCATGAGCGCTGCGCCGATCAAGGTCCTGGTCATCGACGACGAGCCGCCGATCCGCAAATTGCTGCGGATGGGGCTGACGACGCAAGGCTATGAAATCCTGGAGGCGTCGAACGGCAAGATTGCGCTGGAGAAGCTCGTTGAGGAGCCGGCGCTGATCATTCTCGATCTCGGCCTGCCCGACGTTCAGGGGCATGAACTGCTGCGCACCCTCCGCGCCCGCAACGAGGCCGTACCGATCGTGGTATTGTCGAGCCGCGGCGACGAGGCCGGCAAAGTGCAGGCGCTCGATCTCGGTGCCGACGACTATCTGACCAAGCCGTTCGGCATGGACGAGCTGCTGGCCCGCCTGCGCGCCGCGCTGCGGCATCAGCTTCAGGTCCAGGGAGAGCGTCCGGTATTCCGTACCGGCGATCTCTCGGTCGATCTCGTCCGCCGCATCGTCAAGGTCGGCGATCGTGACGTCAAGCTGTCGCCGAAGGAATATGACCTTCTGCGCGTGCTCGTGCAGCACGCCGGCAAGGTGCTGACCCATCGTTTCCTGCTGAGGGAACTCTGGGACGAGCTGACCGACGCGCAATACTTACGCGTCTACGTCCGTCAGCTCCGGCAGAAGATCGAAGCAGATCCGGAACGGCCGCAATATGTGCTGACGGAGACGGGGATCGGGTATCGGTTGAGGGCGGGGGATTAGTCTCGCTGCCATTCCCGGGCGCGCCCCTTGGCGCGAGCCCGGAATCCATTTCTCCGCTCGTCGCATTTGGGATGATGGATTCCGGGTTCGATGCTTCGCATCGCCCCGGAATGACAAGCTATCCCGCCTTCCTCTGCCGCGCGGTCGATCGGTGCGTCTTTCGCGCGGCGCGTTGTCGCCCGGTCGTCCGCCGCGCGTGGGACTTGGCCGCCGTCTTTTTCCCGCCACGCCCCTTCAGGCTCTGCTTCAGTGCGTCCATCAGGTTGACCACGTTGCTCGGTCGCTCCGCGCGCTCAGGCGGTTCGATTGTCTTGCCGCTGGCCTTGCGCTTCACCAGCGCCTTCAGCGCGGTCTCGTACTCGTCCTTGAACTTGCCGGGATCGAAATGCGCGGCCTTGGTCTGGAGGATGTGGCCGGCGAGCTCGACCATGTCCTTGGTGATCTTCGGGCTCTTGATGTCGCCGAAGAACTCACCCTCGTCGCGGAGCTCGTAGGGAAAGCGCAGCGTGGTGCCGAGCAGGCCCTTGCCGAGTGGCTCGATCGCCATGATGTGTTCGCGGTTGGTGAGCACGATCTTGGCGAGCGCCACGCGCTCCTGGTCCTTCATGGCGTCGCGGATCACCGCGAACGCATCGACCGCGGCCTTGCCATCGGGCGCGATGTAATAGGGATGGTTGAGATAGCGCTGGTCGATCTCCTCGCTCGGCACGAAGCTCTCGATGTCGATGGTGTGATTGCTCTCGATCTGGACGGCCTCGAGCTCCTCCGGTTCGATCTCGACATATTTGCCCTTGCGCAGCTCGTAACCGCGGCCCTTCTGGTCGCTCTCGACGATGTCGCCGGTCTCGGCATCGATCATCTGCTGCTTGAGCCGGTTCCCGGTCTCGCGGTTGATCAGGTGAAATCGCGTCTTCTCGGCTGACGTTGTCGCGGGGTAGAGCACGACGGGACAGCCGACCAGCGACAGCTTCAACGTTCCCTTCCAATAGGCGCGGGGGGCCATGCAATTCTCCAGCGTTCTCAAGGCGATTTGGAACCCCAACCCTCCCGTTGGGTTTTGGTTCCGGGTGGGACTTTGGCCGTGATAGGCTGAACGCCGAAAGAGAAGCGGGACCGGTCGTGCTGCAAAAACTCTCCACTTACCGACAGAAGCGTGACTTCGAGAAGACGCCCGAGCCGTCGGGCAAGACCGCAGTGACGTCATCGAAGCAGCGGCGCTTCGTGATCCAGAAGCACGATGCGAGCCGGCTGCACTACGATCTCAGGCTCGAATTCGACGGCGTGTTCAAGTCCTGGGCCGTGACGAAAGGACCCTCGCTCGACCCGCACGACAAGCGGCTGGCGGTCGAGGTGGAAGACCATCCACTCGACTATGGCGATTTCGAAGGCACGATTCCGGAAGGACAGTATGGCGGCGGCACGGTGATGCTGTGGGACCGCGGGACCTGGGAATCGGAAGACGCCGAGCATGGCTTCAAGAAGGGCGATTTGAAGTTCACCCTGCATGGCGAGAAACTGCACGGCAGCTGGGTGCTGGTGCGCATGCGCAACCGCGGGGGCGAGAAGCGCACCAACTGGCTCCTGATCAAGCACCGCGACGAATTTGTCCGCGAGGGCAAGGACAACGACATTCTCGACGAGGACAGATCGGTCGCCTCCGGCCGTGCGATGGAGCAGATCGCCGAAGGCAGGGGCCGCGCGCCAAAACCGTTCATGCTGGCGAAAGGTGCCAGGACCAAGGCCGACGCGGTCTGGCAATCCAATCGGGCTGACGAGGCGAAGGGGCGTGCGATCAAGCCGGCGCCGCGCGCGATGTTGAAGGCCGACAAGATCTCCAAAGCCAAGGCGGCAAAGAAAAGGGCCACGACGGCGACGAATGCGAAGAAGGTTGCGGCGATGCCGGACTTCGTGGCGCCGCAACTCTGCACGCTGGTGGAGCGGCCGCCGGCCGGCGAGGGCTGGTGCCACGAGATCAAGTTCGACGGCTATCGCGTGCAGCTCCGGGTCGAGGACGGCGAGGCGACGCTCAAGACGCGCAAGGGCCTCGACTGGACGGAAAAGTTCGGGTCCATCGCCAAGGAAGCGGCTGCGCTGCCGGACGTGATGATCGACGGCGAGATCGTCGCGCTCGACCACAATGGCGCGCCGAACTTCTCCTCGCTGCAGGCTGCGCTGTCGGACGGCAAGACCGACGAGTTGATTTTCTTTGCCTTCGACCTTCTCTTCGCCGAGGGCCAGGATTACCGCCGGCTGCCGCTCGGCGAGCGCAAGGCCCAGCTCAAGAAGTTGCTGGAGAAGAGCAAGCGGAAATCGACCCAGATCCGCTATGTCGAGCACTTCGAGAGCGGCGGCGACGCGGTGCTGCAATCGGCCTGCAAGCTCGAGCTTGAAGGCGTGGTGTCGAAGAAGCTGGATGCGCCCTATCGTTCGGGGCGCACCGAGAGCTGGGTCAAATCGAAATGTCGCGCCGGCCACGAAGTGGTGATCGGCGGCTACAAGACCACCAACGGCAAATTCCGCTCCCTGATGGCGGGCGTGCAGCGCGGCGATCATCTCGCCTTCGTCGGCATGGTCGGCACCGGCTTCGGCGCCGACAAGGTCAAGCGCATCATGCCGTCGTTGAAGGCGATGGCGGCGAAGGATAGCCCGTTCGGCGGCAAGAATGCCCCGAAGAAGACGCGCGAGGTGCACTGGCTGAAGCCGGAGCTGGTCGCGGAGATCGAGTTCGCCGGCTTCACCGCGGACGGCAATATTCGCCAGGCGGCGTTCAAGGGCCTGCGGCAGGACAAGCCCGCCGAGGAGGTCGAGGCGGAGACGCCCGTCGACACCGAGCTCGCCGAGCCCACGGCCAGAAAGCGCGCGACGAAGGCGGCCAAGCGATCGAAGGACGCTGGCACGGCCAAGGTGATGGGCGTCGTCATCTCCAAGCCGGACAAGGAGCTGTGGCCGGATGTCGGAGATGGCGAGGGCGTGACGAAGCTTGATCTCGCCCGCTATTTCGAGGCGGTCGGGACCTGGATGATCGAACATCTGAAGGGCCGCCCGTGCTCGATCGTGCGGGCGCCCGACGGCATCGGTGGCGAGACGTTCTTCCAGCGCCATGCCATGCAGGGCACCTCGAATTTGCACGAACTGGCCAAGGTCTCGGGCGATCGTAAACCCTATTTGCAAATTGATCGCGTTGAAGGGCTTGCCGCCGTTGCACAGATCGGCGGCGTCGAGCTGCATCCCTGGAACTGCGCGCCAGACGCCTATGATACGCCGGGTCGGCTGGTGTTCGATCTCGATCCGGCGCCGGATGTCGAGTTCGCCGACGTCGTCGAGGCGGCCAAGGAGATGCGGCAGCGGCTGATCGACATCGGCATGGAGAGCTTCTGCAAGACCACGGGCGGCAAGGGCCTGCACGTCGTCGTGCCGCTGCGCCACGGCGCACGCGACAAGGTGAGCTGGAAGGAAGCCAAGGCTTTCGCGCAAGGCGTCTGCCAGTGGATGGCCGATGACGATCCTGAGCGCTATCTGCTCAACATGTCGAAGAAGCTGCGCAAGGGGAAGATCTTCCTCGACTATCTCCGCAACGATCGCATGTCGACGGCAGTGGCGCCGTTATCGCCGCGGGCGCGCGCGGGGGCCACGGTGTCGATGCCGGTCACCTGGGCCCAGGTGAAGAGCGATCTCGATCCGAAGCGATATACGGTGCGAACCGTGCCGGGCTCGCTGCCGCGGTCGAAGGCGTGGGAGGGCTATGATGATGCGGCCGCTTCGATCAAGTCCGCGATCAAGAAACTCGCGGGGAAGATGAAGTAGGTCCTTGCTGGGCGCAACTCTCGTAGGGAGGGCAAAGCGTAAGCGTGCCCACGATCTTTTTCTTTGCGACGAATAGGTGGGCACGGCGCGAGAGCGCCTTTGCCCACCCTACGCAATCCTCGTTGTGCCGCTAGATCCTTCCCATCAGCAGCAGGATCAGCAGGATGACGATGACGAGCCCGAGGCCGCCGCCGCCGTAATAGCCGGTGCCATAGAACGGGCCGCCGCCGATGCCGCTGAAGCCGCCAAGCAGGGCGATGACCAAAATGATCAGAATGATCGTACCGATTGACATGCGAATCTCCTCCAGCCCTTTGATGAAAGGGTCGTTTGCACCTGTCCCGTGGTGCGAGGGCAACTTGCCGCAGGTTTTAAAGTTCCGACCATGGAAACAGCGGTTGCAGGATCGGGTTGCATGGAACGTTTGACGTTCCAGCCGGCATGATTATGTGAGATCAGTCTCACAGGGCCGAGCCATGTCAGCACCGCTTGTCGTTTCAATTCCGCACCGTCTCGGCCGCGAGGAGGCGGTGCGCCGGCTCAAGACCGGGCTTGGCCGCGCCGCCGCCAGCATTCCGGTGATGCAGGTTGAGGAGGAGCGGTGGAGCGGAGACACGATGAATTTCCGAATCCGCGCGCTCGGACAGGTCGCGACGGGTCAGGTCGACGTCGGCGATGATCAGGTCCGGGTCGAGGTGGTGCTGCCCTGGCTATTGCAGCGCTTTGCCGAGATGGCGCAGGCCACGATCAAGAAGCGCGGGCAGTTGCTGCTGACCAAGGGCGAGGGAAAGTAATTCAGGCGCGCACGCGGGGCCGTGCGCGCCTGATGGCATCCGCCGTGCGGGCCTCGATGACGGAGGCGGGAAAATCACGGAAGGCCTGCGAGAGCGGCAGCTCGTTGCCGGCAAAACCCGCCGCAGCATAGCCCGTGACATCGACGGTCGCGTCGAATCCCTCGAGCGTGGGCCACTCCCGCCCCGCTTGCGTGAAGGGTGCGAAATGACGCCCGACCACGATGATTGCGGCAGCGCGGCCGTGGCGGCGGGCGAAGGCAATGACATGATCGGCATGTGCGCCGCGCACCGCCAGCGGCTCGTAGTCGCCTTGAGCGAAAACGTCGGCGAGTTCGTTGCGCAGCTTGAGAAGGCGCCGTGTCCAGGCCAGCTTGATCAGGCCGTCCGGCCAGCTCTTGATCAGGCCCCGCCAATCCGGATCTTCCAGCGCGCCCAGCGCCGCATGCCGCGCGGCAAAGTCCACCGGGCGACGGTTGTCCGGGTCGACCAGCGACAGGTCCCAGAACTCGGTGCCCTGATAGAAGTCGGGCACGCCGGGCAGCGTCGCCTTCAGGGTGAGCTGGGTCAGCGAATTCAACAGGCCGAGCAGTGCGAGGCGGCGCGCCAGCGTTTGCAGCGCCTCCAGGAATTCGCCTGACAGCGCGGGGTCGAGAATCTTGTCGACGAAGCTCTTCACGCCGTTCTCGTAGGCCTCGTGCGGATTGAGCCAGCTGGTCTCCTCCTTGCCCTCGCGCGCGGCCTTCAGCGCATAGGCCTGGATGCGCTCGACGAAGCCGGCATCGATCGTCTCGCCCAGCGGCCAGGCCCCGAGCAGCGTCTGGTAGAGCATGTACTCGAACGTCGCCGACGGCGCGCGGAGATTGCCGTGGAGCGCGAGGTGCGGCGCGTTCAACACCTTCCACCGCGAAACCGCGCTGGTCCATTCGCCGGAAATTTCGCTGAGTGCCGCGATCCGCGCGCGGGCGTCCTCGCCGCGTTTGGTGTCATGCGTGGCGGTTGCCGTCATTCCCATCGGCCATTCCTTGGCGCGGGCCTGGAGGGCCTCGTGGAAAGCGGGAATGGTGAGCCCGTTGCTGGCGGGATCGCCGCCGACTTCGTTCAGGGCGAGCAGCCGGTGGAACTGGTAGAAGGCAGTGTCCTCCAGCGACTTCGCCATCACGGGACCTGTGAATTGCTGCACCTTCAGCGCGAAGCGGCGGACACGCGGGACGCTGTGTGGCGGGCGGCCGGGCTTGAGCAGGTCCATGGTCAGCGCGTCGCGCAGGAAATCGAAGATGCCTTCGTCCGCGGCGAACCATTCCGAACGGGCGCGCGCGATGGTGTCGTCGATCAGCTTGCGGTCGGGGGCTGTTGGGCCGCTGTGGGTCAGATAGGTGCGGTAAACCGGGAAATGCAGCACATAGAGTTCCAGCGCCTGCCGCAGGCTGTCGGCGGAGAAATCGCGGGTCGAGTAATGCCCGTTGGCGATGCGGGCGAGCAGGCGCGTCAGCACGGTGAATTCGCTGGTGAGCAGCGTCTCCAGCACGCGCCGCTTGGCGTCCTTGACGTAAGGCGCAAGCCGCGGCGGCCGGTTGCTGATCTGCCGCCAGGTCTCGTCCAGCGCCGCCAGCCCCTTGGCGTCGACCAGAACCTGGGTGATGACGTTCATCCATTCATAACCGGTGGTGCCCTGGACGCCGGCGAAGTGTGGCAGGCGTTCGTGCTCGCACAGGATCTTCTCGATCACCGTATAGAACGGCTTCGTGTTGCCTTGCGCGTCGCGCACCAGCCGGCGCAGGCGCTGGCAATATTGGGCAGGATCGCGCAGGCCGTCGATGTGATCGAGCCGAATTCCCTGCAATTTGCCATCGACGATGAGCTGCTTCACCAGCCGGTGCGTGGCGGCAAATGTGCTCGCATCCTCGACGCGCAGACCTGCCAGTCCGTTGACGTCGAAGAAGCGGCGATAGTTGATGTCGCTGGAGGCGAGCCGCCAATGCCCGAGCTTGTAATGCTGGCGCTCCAGTAAATGATGCAGCGCCAGCGTCTGCGCGGGGCGATCCTTGGCGGCCCGATAGGCTGCAAGGCCGCGTGCGATGATCCCGGCGGCTCCCCCGATCTCCCTGAGCTCCGACTTGAAGGCGGGAGCTTCCTTGCGGTTGGGTCGGCGCAATCCAGTGTAGCGCGCCGCGAGCGCGAGCAGGCTTTGACCGGCCTCCGTCTCGGCGGCATCGGCTTCCTTCACGATCATGCGCAGCATCTCGCCATAGCGCTCGGGCGCGATGGGCAGGCGATGCTCGAAATACCAGGCGGAGAAGCTTCCCTGATCCGGATCATAGCGCAGCTCGATGTCGCCGCGCTCGAGCGCCTCGCCGTAGGACGAGCCGAGGATCGGCAGCAGCACGCCGCCGCGGGCGCGGTAGGCGAGCTGATCCCAGTCGATGTCGAACGAGACCGCGTGCGGTGAGGCCTGGCCCCATTCCAGCACGTCCAGCCACCAGGGATTGTCGGCGAAATGCACGCCGACATGGTTGGGCACGAAGTCGATGATGAGGCCGAGATCGTTTTGCCTGAGGGCCTCGCTCAGCCGCGCGAAGCCGGCTTCGCCGCCGAGCTCCGGATTGAACAGGCCGTGATCGACGGTGTCGTAACCATGGGTCGAGCCCTTGCGGGCCTTCATCACCGGCGAGGCGTAGAGATGCGTGATGCCCAGCGCCTTGAGGTAAGGAACGACCGCGGTTGCCTTGTCGAAGTCGAAATCGGCGGTGAGTTGAAGCCGGTAGGTCGCGAGAGGAATGGCGGGAGGCATGTCAACCTCCGAGGCGCCAGACCACCGACCAGGGCGGAAGCCGCTCGCCGGCTTCACCGCCCCAGATCGGCCTGCCGGCGCTGACATCGGACGTGATCTCCTGGTCCGACAGATTGGCGGTCAGGCCCAAAGTCAAGCCGTCCCCCATGCGCCAATGCGCGGTGAGCAGGCCGTTGTCGGCAGCATTGGCCTCGCCGAAAGCCGCTCCCTTCAGTCGTGGCATGATCTCCTTGCGGCGAACCGCGAGCAGTTGCCGCACCAGGGTGAGCCGTGCGTCCTGCCCCGCAGTGCGGCCGGTCCAGTCGAGCATGGCGGATTGCAGCGTGGCCGGATCGAGCGGGTCGGGCACCTCCTCGCCGTATTTCTCGTAGGCCCAGGCATATTCCTGCTTGCGACCCTTGCGGACGGCGTCGGCCAGTCCGCCCTGGAAATCGCAGAAGAACGGGAAGGGCACCGTCGAGCCCCATTCCTCGCCCTGAAACAGCATCGGCACCATCGGCGCGAGCAGGGTCACCGCGAGCGCGGCTTCGATCTGCTGGGGCGATGCCAGGCTTTCGAGCCGATCGCCGAGCGGACGGTTGCCGATCTGATCGTGGTTCTGCAGGAAGTTGACGAAGGTCGCCGGCGGCAGCTCGCCGCTCGGCTCACCGCGCGGCTTCTTGCCCCAGAACTCCGAGACCTCGCCCTGATAGACGAAGCCGGACGCCAGCGCGCGCGCCAGATCGAGGCGCGGCGTTTGATAATCCGCGTAGTAGCCGGCGAGCTCGCCCGTGAGCATCACGTGCCAGACGTGGTGATAGTCGTCGTTCCACTGCGCGCGATATTTTCCGTTTGGTGGATTCTGCGCGGCGTCGAGCAGGCTGGCGCGATTGTCGCCGTTCTCCAGCACGAGATGGATCTGCCGCCCCGTCGCCTTGGCGAGCTCGCCGGCGGCGACGCTGAGGTCCTGCAGCATCGACTGCTCGCCGGGGATCGCCATGATGTGGTTTGCGGCATCCAGCCTCAGGCCGTCGAAACGGTAGTCGCCGAGCCAGGACAGCGCGTTCTCGACCGCGAACGCGCGCACCTGCGGCACGCGATAGTCGATCGCGCTGCCCCACGGCGTGTGCGCGTCGGTGAAGAAGGCCGGCGCATAGCGGCCGAGATAATTCCCTTCGGGGCCGAAATGATTGTAGACGACGTCGAGGAACACCATCAGCCCGCGCAGATGCGCCTCGTCGATCAGCGTCTTCAGGTCTTCGGGGCGGCCGTAGGCGCTGTCGGGCGCATACCACAGCACGCCGTCATAGCCCCAGCCGCGGCGTCCTGCGAAATCGGCCAGCGGCATCAGCTCCAGCGCGGTGATGCCGGTTGCCGCGAGATGATCGAGCTTATCGATCATGGCGCGGTAAGAACCTGCAGGCGTGAAGGTGCCGACATGGGTCTCGATCAGCACCGTTTCTTCCCACGGGCGACCGCGCCAGTCCCGCGCACGCCATGAAAAGGCATCGTGATCGATCACCTCGCTCGGGCCGAACACATCCTCGGGCTGAAAAGCCGAAGCCGGATCGGGCACGTCGAGTTCGTCGTTGATCCTGAACGCGTAACGACTGCCCACGGGAAGGCCGGCAATATCGGCGACATACCAGCCATCCTGGCGGCGCTGCATCGCGTGCCTTCGGTCGAGCAGAAGGTCGACGCGGCGCGCGGCGGGCGCCCACAGCCGGAACGACACGCCGTCCTTCGTCGGCTTCGCCCCGAAGGATGGTCTCATAGCGCCCCCGCGAAGGCGAGCACGGAGCGTGGCGGCGCCTTGCTGTCGCTTCCGGGCGGGAAGTCGATCGTGTTCAGCTTGGCATCCGTCGTGTTCAGGATCTGCTGCCAGCTTTTGTATTCGGTCATTTTGGGCAATTTGAATGTGATCTCTTCGGGGGCGGCGTTCAGTACGATAAAGATCGCGGCGCTACCGGGTTCCATCGGTCCCATCACATAGGAGAGAAACCTGCCTTCCGGGAATTTCCAGTCGTTCTCTGTCATCTCGTCGCCGGCGGGCGTCAACCACAGCGCGCCGTAGGAGAGGCCGTCCGCCGGCCGCCCGTCGAGCCAGCGATGGCTGCGAAGCTGCGAGAACCGGCGGCGGATCTGGGCAAGATGAGCGACGAAATCGACCATGTCGTCGCCCTCCTTGCCGAGATTGTCCCAGCCGACCCAGCCGATCTCGTTGTCCTGGCAATAGGCGTTGTTGTTGCCGGATTGCGAGTTGCCGACCTCGTCGCCGGCGAGGATCAGTGGAACGCCCTGCGCAAGCATCAGACAGGCGAGCACGTTCTTGCGAAGCTGGCGGCGCAGGCCGATGATTTCAGGATCGTCGGTCGGGCCCTCGACACCGCAATTGTTGCTGTGGTTGTCGTTGGAGCCGTCGCGATTGTCCTCGCCGTTGGCCGCGTTATGCTTCTCGTTGTAGCTGAAGAGGTCGGCGAGCGTGAAGCCGTCGTGGACGGTGATGTGGTTGATGCTTGCGCGCGGCCGCCGTCCGTCATGGTTGAACAAGTCGGAGGACGCTGTCATGCGGCTGGAAATGTCACCGATCAGGCTGCCTTCGCCGCTCCAGTAGCGGCGCATGGCGCTGCGATAGCGATCGTTCCATTCCGACCATTGCGAGGGAAATGCGCCGACCTGGTAACCGCCGAGGCCGAGGTCCCAGGGCTCGGCGACGAGCTTGACGGTCGCCAGCACCGGATCCTGCCGGATCGCGGTCAGGAATGAGATGCCGCGATCAAAGCCGTTCGGGCCCCGCGCGAGCGTGGTGGCGAGGTCGAAGCGGAAGCCGTCGACATGGCAGACCTCGACCCAGTATCGCAGCGAGTCCATCACCATCTGCAGCACGCGCGGATGGGTGAGGTTCACCGACGAGCCGCAGCCGGTGAAGTCGTCGTAATAGCGCGGGTTTTGGCGGTTCAGCCAGTAATAGGAGGCGTTGTCGATGCCGCGGTAGCATAGCGTCGGGCCGAGGTGATTGCCCTCGGCTGTGTGATTGTAGACGACGTCGAGCATCACCTCGATGCCGGCATCGTGCAGGCGCGCCACCGTGGTGCGGAAGGAGTCGAGCGCGTTGTCCTGGGCATAGCGCGGCTCGGGCGCGAAGAAAGACAGCGTGTTGTAGCCCCAGTAATTGACGAGCTTCTTCTCCACCAGAATGCGGTCGTCGACGAAGCTGTGCACCGGCAGCAACTCGACCGTGGTGACGCCGAGCTTCTTCAGGTGCTCGATCATCGCCGGCGAGGACAGGCCGCCATAGGTGCCTCGCAGGTTCGGCGGCACGTCGTCGCGCTTCTGCGTCAGACCCTTGACGTGAGCCTCGTAGATGACGGTGTCTTCCCAGGGAATGTTGGGACGGATCTCGCGGCGGCCCCAGTTGAAGGTCTCGTCGACCACGACGGCCTTGGGCATGCCGCGCGCGTTGTCGCGGCGGTCGAAGGAGAGATCCTCTCGCGGGCTCCCGGTGCGGTACGCAAAATGCGCATCGCTCCAGACCAGCCGTCCCGAGAGCCGCTTGGCATAGGGGTCGAGCAGCAGCTTGTTGGCGTTGAAGCGATGGCCGTGCTCGGGCTCATAGGGGCCGTGAACGCGATAGCCGTAGAGCTGACCGGGCGAGACGTCGTTGAGATAGCCATGCCAGACGTCCTCGGTTTTTTCCGGCAGTTCGATGCGCTCGAGCTCGCGGCGGCCCTGGGTGTCGAACAGGCAGAGCTCGACCTTCTGTGCGTTGGCGGAGAACAGCGCGAAATTGGTGCCGCGTCCGTCCCAGCTTGCGCCGAGGCGTGCGGGCGATCCAGCAGTCAGGCGCATGTGTCAGCTTTCCGGAACGAGGAAGATCGCGGCGAGCGGTGGAATGGTGAGGCGGATTTCGCCGCCCTCGGCATGGACTTCGCCGATGTTCCCGACATTGCTGCCGCCATAATGGGCGGAATCCGAGTTGAGCACTTCCTTCCACTTGCCGCCAAAGGGAACGCGGACCCGATAGTTCTGGTAGACGTTCGGCGAGAAGTTGACGATCACCATGCATCGGGCGTGCTCGTCAAATCCCTTGCGCAGCCAGGCGAATACGTTGCGATTGGCATCGTCCGTGATCAGCCATTCGAAACCGGCCTGGTCGCAGTCCATCTGATGCAGCGCCGGCACCGCGCGGTAGAGCCGGTTGAGGTCGCGGATCAGTGCCTGGATGCCGGAATGGTATTTGTACTCGAGCAAGTGCCAGTCGAGCGACTGGTCGTGATTCCATTCGCGGCTCTGTGCGATTTCGGCGCCCATGAACAACAGCTTCTTGCCGGGATGGCCGAACATGAAGCTGTAATAGGCGCGCAAGTTCGCAAAGCGCTGCCATTCGTCGCCGGGCATGCGGCCGAGGATCGAGCGCTTGCCGTGCACGACTTCGTCGTGCGAGAGCGGCAGGATGAAGTTTTCCGAGAAGGCGTAGTGCAGGCCGAACAGGATGTCGCCGTGATGGTGCTTGCGGTGGATCGGATCCTTGCTGATGTAGTTCAGCGTATCGTGCATCCAGCCCATGTTCCACTTGTAGCCGAAGCCGAGCCCGCCAAATTCGACGGGGCGCGAGACCTGCGGCCAGGCGGTGGATTCTTCCGCAGCCGTGGTGGCCTGCGGGAAGCGGGCGAACAGTTCGGTGTTGAAGCGGCGCAGGAAGTTGATGGCCTCGATGTTCTCGCGGCCGCCATACTGGTTTGGAACCCACGCGCCCGGCGGGCGGCTGTAGTCGAGATAGAGCATGGATGCCACCGCATCGACGCGCAGCCCGTCGATGGCGTAGCGCTCAAGCCAGAACAGGGCGTTCGACACCAGGAAGTTCGTCACTTCGGTGCGGCCGTAATTGTAGATCAGCGTGCCCCAGTCGAGGTGACGGCCCTGAAGCGGGTTGGCGTGCTCATACAGCGCGGTGCCGTCGAAACTGCCGAGCCCGTGCGGATCGTCCGGGAAGTGCCCGGGTACCCAGTCGAGCAACACGCCGACGCCTTCGCGGTGGCAGGCATCGACCAGGGCGGCAAAATCTTCCGGCGTGCCGAAGCGGCTGGTCGGCGCATAGAGGCCGGTCGGCTGATAGCCCCAGGAGCCGTCGAACGGATGCTCGCTCACGGGCAGGAATTCGAGATGGGTAAAACCCATGTCGCGGGCATAGGCCGGCAGCTGCTCGGCCAGTTCGCGATAGGTCAGCCATTCCTCGCCGTTCTTGCGGCGCCATGAGCCGAGATGAACCTCGTAGATCGACATCGGCGCTGACAGCGCGTTGATGCCGTCGGGTGCCGGGCGCGGCCGCGGCAGATGCGCCTCGTCGAACACGATGGAGGCCGTCTTCGGCCGCATTTCACTGGCGAACGCCATGGGGTCCGACTTCAACGGCAGCAGATGGCCATGCGGCCCGATGATCTCGAACTTGTAGTGATCGCCGGCCTTGGCATGCGGGATGAACAATTCCCAATAGCCGGCGCCGCGCACCCGCATGGGATGGCGCCGCCCGTCCCAGAAATTGAAATCGCCGACCACGGACACGCGCCGCGCATTCGGCGCCAGCACGACGAAGCCGATGCCATCGACGCCTTCGTGCCGCATCGGGTGAGCGCCGAGCTTGTCATAGAGGCGCTGGTGGGTGCCTTCGCCGAGCAGGTAAAGGTCGAAATCGGTCAGGATCGGCGGAAAGCGATAGGCGTCCTCGAACTCGACGACGTTGCCGCCGAATTTTGCGCGGAGCTGATAGTGCTTGGAGCCGTTGGGCAGGGCGCCGACGAACAGCCCGGCATCGTGCACGCGGTCGAGCGAGGCGACTTCACCATGTTCACCGACCGCCTCGACATTGGAGGCTTCGGGCAGAAACGCGCGGACCACGCTCTTGCCGCCTTCGGGGTGCAGCCCGAGATAGTGGAAGGGGTCGGAGTGGCGGCCCTCGATGATCGCGTAGGCCTCGGCAGGCAGTTTAGGCATGGGCTTCGCTCTCGGTGCTGGACAGAATGCGAAGCAGTCCGGTCAGCGGCGCATGGAGCCCCTCAGGCCGGTGGGACAGCTCGTACTCTACTTCATTGAACGCATGATCAAGCAAAAAGAACCTCAACAGGCCTTCCGCGGATTGCGGATCTTCCGGCCAAAGCCGCCGGTCGGTCATGGCGTCGCGATAAGCGGACAGGAAGGTTGCGGCGGCGCGCTCGCGCCATTCGTCGAGCGCGGCCGTGAGCCGGCCTTGCTCGTCGGAGGCTCCCGTGAGCGCGCGGCTCAGCGCTGCGTTGACCGAAACATCGATCGAACGGATCAGGCCGGCAACGTCGCGCGCGGCGGGCAGCTTGCGCCGCTTATCGGCCAGCGGCTGGCGCGGGTCGCCGTCGAAGTCGATGATGAAGATATCGTCCTTCACGATCAGAGTTTGCCCGAGGCGGAAGTCGCCATGATGACGGATGTTCAGCCCGCCGATCCCGGAAGGCAATAGCGCATCGAGGTGGTCGGGCAGGGTCGTGCGCACTGCGGCGAGCCGGTCGATCAGCGGCCGGTCCGCCTCCCGCAAGCCGTCGCGGATGTCCGCCAGCCGCTCGAAAACCCGTTCGGCCCGCGCCTTGAGGTCGGACACACATCGTTTGACGTGCGCAGGGCCGACCGGCTCCGGAGCGAGATCCTTCGTCTTCGCCGCGGCCAGGGCGACGTGCATCTCGGCGAGCCGCCTACCGATCTGCGCGATGAAATGCAGATAGGGCGCCTGCTCCTGCGTCTCGCGGGGTGCTTCGCCCGCCGACAACACGCGCTGCTCGTCGATATAGCGATCGAGATAACCCGTAGTCACGGTCCAGCCGTCCCCCTGGTTCTCGACATAGGCATGCAGCACGCCCAGCGCGCTGCGCTGATCGCCCTCGACCAGCTCGACGCTGCCGAGCAGCGCCGGCGTATTGGCAAAGCGCGCGACCTCCGTCAGATAATGGCCGATCTCGATCTCGGGATTGATGCCGCTCTCGAGCTGACGATAGAGCTTGGCGACGTACTGGTTGTCGACCAGCGCAGTGCTGTTCGACTGCTCGATCGCGCGGATGCGTTCGGGCTCCTTGATGGTGTAGTCGGCGAACCGGCTGGTGGCCTTGAACTCGAGCCGCAGATTGTTCTCCTCAACCACCAGGTTCTGCGACAGGTTGCGCAGGAACAGGCCGATGAAGATCTGGTCGGTCGCGACGTCGAGCAACGTGCCTTCGCGTGCACCCTGGCGCACGGCAGCGAGCGCCTTGGGGTTGAAGCGCTCCCGATCGAAGCGCACCCACTCGATCTGCATCGGGAGCACGTAACGACGTGCGACGTCCTGGTCCGTCCTCTCAAAGAACGCGATCCAGGGCCTGTTGTCGCCGATGTCGCAGAACGGCACGGCCGAGGTCAGCGTGGTCTTGATCTGCTTGGGATTGTGCTCGGGATACCACCGTGTCCGTGACAAAAAGCCCGGCAGCACGTCGCGCTCGAACACGCCGCGCTCGCGGGCGAGCGATACCCAGTTGGAATTCACCGGCACCACCAGCGTCTCGAACTCCGGCACCGCGCGCGGCGTCACCGGCTCGGACTTGTCGCGCTCCTGGAGCTGGAACCAGTAGAAGCCGTAGGGCCCCAGCGTGATCATGTAAGGCAGCTCGCCGATCGCGGGGAAGCGGGTGCGGCCGAGCATCTCCTGCGGGATGCGGTCCTTCCACGGCGACAGGTCGAGCTCGGTCGCCTGCGCGGCACGCGACAGATTGGCGACGCACAGGATCACCTCGTCGTGATACTGGCGGACATAGGCCAGCACGGCGCGGTTGGCCGGGCGGATGAAGGTCATGGTGCCGCGGCCGAAGGCGAGCGTCGACTTGCGCACCGAGATCAGCCGCTTGGTGGCGCTGAGCAACGAGGACAGGCTGCGCGACTGCGCCTCCACGTTCACCGACTCGTAGCCGTAGACCGGGTCCATGATCAGCGGCGCGTAGAGGCGGGCCGGGTCGCAGCGGGAGAAGCCGCCATTGCGGTCCGGACTCCACTGCATCGGCGTGCGCACGCCGTTGCGGTCGCCGAGATAGATGTTGTCGCCCATCCCGATCTCGTCGCCGTAATAGATGATCGGCGTGCCGGGGAAGGACAGCAGCAGCGAGTTCATCAACTCGATCTTGCGGCGATCGTTGTCCATCAGTGGCGCGAGGCGCCGGCGGATGCCGACATTGATGCGGGCGCGGGGGTCGTTGGCGTAGGTGGTCCAGAGATAGTCGCGCTCGACGTCGGTGACCATCTCCAGCGTCAGCTCGTCATGATTGCGCAGGAATAGCGCCCATTGGCAGCTCGCCGGAATGTCCGGCGTCTGGCGCAGGATGTCCGTGATCGGGAAGCGGTCCTCCTGGGCGATCGCCATGTAGATGCGCGGCATCAGCGGGAAATGATAGGCCATGTGGCACTCGTCGCCACGCCCGAAATATTCCTGCACGTCCTCGGGCCATTGATTGGCCTCGGCGAGCAGCAGCTTGCCCTTGGAGTAGGAGTCCAGCTCGTGGCGCAGACGCTTGATGATGGCGTGCGTCTCGGGGAGATTCTCGTTGTTGGTGCCGTCGCGTTCGCACAGATAGGGAATCGCGTCCAGGCGGAAGCCGTCCACGCCGGCATCGAGCCAGCGCTTCATCACCTGGATCAGCGCGCTGACGACGCGCGGATTGTCGAAATTGAGGTCCGGCTGGTGCGAGAAGAACCGGTGCCAGTAGAACGCCCCGGCCTCGTGATCCCAGGTCCAGTTCGACTTCTCGGTGTCGGTGAAGATGATGCGCGTGCCCTGGTATTTCTGGTCGGTGTCGCTCCAGACATACCAGTTGCGGGCGCTCGAGCCGGGATGGCTGCGGCGCGCGCGCTTGAACCATTTGTGTTGGTCCGAGGTGTGGTTGACGACGAGCTCTGTGATGACGCGCAAGCCGCGCTTCTGCGCTTCCTGGATGAAGCGCTTGAAGTCCTTCATCGTCCCGAAATCGGGATTGACCGAGCCGTAATCGGCGATGTCGTAGCCGTCGTCGCGGCCGGGCGAGGGGTAGAACGGCAACAGCCACAGCGCGGTGACGCCGAGCTCCTGCAGATAGGGCAGCTTCTCGGTCAATCCTGCGAAGTCGCCGATGCCGTCATTGTTGCTGTCGGCGAAGGCCTTGACGTGGAGCTGGTAGATGATGGCGTCCTTGTACCAGAGCTCATCCACGACCTCGGCAGACTCGGCCTTCTTGGTGTCGACGGAAGATAGAACATTCATGGCGTGGCCCCTTACGCCAGGCAGCGGAACAGATGCGCCGGATCGCGGTCGGGATCGATGTGCAACCTGATCCCGCCCCACTCGATGCGGGACCGTTCGCCGGTGAGGAGGTTTTCGAGTGTCGTCACATGGTGTCGCTGCCCGCCGGCGTCAACCGTGACGTCGCCGAGCGGCAGCCAGCATTCGCGCGCGTGGCCTGAGAGCGCGATCACGATCACGACCGTGTTGGCGGGCTCGGCCGCCTCCTTGACGAAGGCGATCGTCTCGCCGTCGTCGATGCCGAGAAAGCGCAAGTTCGCGGTCTGCTGAAGCGCGGCGTTGTCGTTGCGGATGCGATTGAGTGCTGCAATGTAGTCCTTGATGTTGCCTGGCTTGTCCCAGTCGCGCTGCTTGATCTGGTATTTCTCGGAATCGAGATATTCCTCGCGGCCGGGGATCGCCTCGTGTTCGAGCAGCTCGAACCCGCTGTAAACGCCGTAGCTGCCCGACAAGCTCGCCGCCAGCGCGACGCGTGACTTGAACGCCCAGGCTTCTCCGCCCTGGAGATGATAGGGCAGCAAATCGGGCGTGTTGACGAACAAGTTTGGGCGGTAGAAGTCGCGTTCGGGATAGCGCGTCAGCTCGCCGAGATATTGCTCCAGCTCCCAGCGCGAGGTGCGCCAGGGGAAATAGGTAAAGGACTGCGCAAAGCCGAGCTTGGCGAGGCCCTTCATCAGCTTCGGCCGCGCAAAGGTCTTGGAGAACAGGATCACCTCGGGATGCCGGCGGCGGATGTCGCGGATCAGCCAGTCCCAGAACGCAATCGGCGCAGTGTCGTGGTTGTCGATGGCGAAGATGGTGACGCCATGGTCGATCCAGAACAGCATGGCATCGCGAAAGGCGTTCCACAGGCCGACGCGGTCGACCGAGGCGAAATCCGGGATCACGATGTCGGAATAGGGTCCATCCGCCGTCCGCACCGAGCGGTCCGGCCGCCATTTGAACCATTCCGGATGCTGCGTCAGCCAAGGATGGTCCGGCGAGCATTGCACGGCGAAATCGAGCGCCAGCTCAACGCCGTATTCCAGGCAGGTTGCGACCAGCGCGCGAAAATCCTCGATGGTGCCGAGCTCGGGATGCAATGCATCGTGGCCGCCCTCGGCGGCTCCGATGGCATAGGGCGAGCCGGGTTCGCCTTCGGTCGCCACCGGCGCATTGTTGCGACCCTTGCGGCGGTGACGGCCGATCGGGTGGATCGGCGTGAAATAGAGCACGTCAAAACCCATCGCCGCGATATCGGGCACGCGGGCGATGCAGTCGCGGAGCGTGCCGTGCCGGCCGGGGATCCGGCTCTGGCTGCGCGGCATCATCTGATACCAGGCGCCAAGCCGCGCCCTGTCGCGGTCGACGCTCAGCAGGAAGGGCTGTGAGCGGGTGAGGTCGGGCCGGGACTGGCTCTCGGCCATGGCATCGCCGAGCTCGGTCGCAAGCAGCGAGGTGACGTCGCCGGTTTGAAGATAATCCTCGCATTGCCTGACGATGATCTCTGCTGCGGCCTGCGGCGCGCCGTGCGCCTTGGTCAGGAGCCCGGCACCCTCGATGGCATCGAGGCTGACATCGGCGCCGGTTCGCTGCTTGCGCACGACCCCATGGGACCAGGTGGCGAACTCGTCGGTCCAGGCCTCGACCGCATAGACGTAGTGGCCGGGCTCGGCTGGCGTGAACGCACCGGACCAGCGGTCATTGCCATGATGGATCATCGGCTCGCGCCGCCAGTCCCGGTCCTGCTCAGGACGCCAGAGCAGCGCGGCGCTGACCACGGCCTCGCCATCGCGGTAAACATCGGCCCACACCTCGACCCGTTCGCCCGCGATCCGCTTCACGGCGAAGCGGCCGCCATCGATCGCGGGATAGACGTCTTCGATGAGGAAAGCGCTGCCGGCTGCGGCACTTTCGACAGTTTGAATTGTCTTGTTCACGGTGATGCCATTGACAAGAAAGCAGGAGCCCGTTTCCCTTGTCGGGAACCTACGCTTGATACCTATATAGAAAGCCGCTTGTGTGTCATTAGTTCCCCCTGGGAACGGCAGGCAGGGTCTGTGAGTTGCCCCAGACTAACGTCTTCCGCTGCCTCGTTAAAATGGATGCCCCCGGCAACCGGGTGGCCTGCAAGCTGCGTGCCGAATGGATCTTTTAGCTCAAGCCCGGATCAAGGGCGTTCAATCCGAATTCGTCGATGCCTTGGGGAAGCTGCGGGTCACAGACCCCGTGGCCCTTAAATCGATCCTCGATGCCCTGCCGGAGAAGCGGGTTTACCGTTTCGTCAGCGGGCCGGTCGTGGTTCGCGCGCTCGGACACCCGCGCACCGAATTGGCGGCCATTGGCGCGCCGCCCCTGAAATGGACATTGGCCGCCAACGGCAAATCGATCGCTCAAGGCGAGACCCGCGAGCCCGTGATCGCCTGGCCCGCCGGCCTGCCGCTCGGCTATCACCGATTGACACTGACCGATGCCGAAGGTGTGACGGAAGAGGTGCCGATGATCGTGGCGCCCGAGCGGGCCTTCGGCGGCGATTTCGACCGGGGCTGGCTGCTCGCCGTGCAGCTCTACAGCGTCCGCTCGGACCGCAATTGGGGCATCGGCGATTTCACCGACCTTGCCGATCTGGTGCGGCTCGCCAAGCAGCTCGGGGCCGACGGCGTCGGGCTCAATCCGCTGCACGTCCTGTTCGACGACCAGCCGGCCGATTGCAGCCCCTATTCGCCGAACAGCCGGCTGTTCCTCAATCCGCTCTATATCGATGTCGAGGCCATCCCCGAATTCTCCGCGGACCTCGTTCCCGACGCGGCCGCAACCGCCGCCCGTCTGCGTGAAGGCGATCGCGTGCCCTATGCCGACATGGCGGCGCTGAAATGGCTGGCCCTGCGCGCCGCCTTTAGCAGCTTTGTGACGAGCGCGAGCGAAGCGCGCCGCAAGGCGTTCGACGCCTTCCGTGCTGCCCGCGCACCGCTGTTGTCGCGCTTTGCCTGCTTCGAGGTGCTGCGCCATCGCTTCGCCGCGCCGTGGTGGGAATGGCCGGTGGAATGGCAGCAGCCGGACGAGGCCAAATGCGCAGGGCTGCGCAACGGCCCTGACAAGCGCGAGGTCGAGTTCGTCGAGTTCGTGCAATGGACGGCCGACAGCCAGTTGCATGCGGCCAAGGAGCTCGCCAGCCAGCTCGGCATGCGCGTCGGGCTCTATCTCGACGTTGCCGTCGGCGTGCAGTCCAACGGATTCGATGCCTGGAACGAGCAGATGGCGATCTCGCGTCATCTCGCCGTCGGCGCGCCGCCCGACGTGCTCAACACCGTCGGCCAGGACTGGGGCCTTGCCGGCTTCAACGCCGGCGGCCTCGAAGCGCAATCCTTCGTGCCGTTCGCCGACATGCTCGCGGCTTCGATGCGCCATGCCGGCGCCATCAGGCTCGACCACGTACTCGGCCTGAAGCGGCTTTATCTGGTGCCGCGCGGCTTCAAGCCTGACAACGGCGCCTATGTGCAGATGCCGTTCGAGGCGCTGCTCGGAGCCGTGGCGCGCGAGAGCGCGGCCCACAAATGCATCGTGATCGGCGAGGACCTCGGCACCGTGCCGGAAGGTTTTCGCGAGATGATGCAGGATTTCGGCATCTGGTCCTATCTCGTCATGATGTTCGAGCGCGACGATGCCGGCCATTTCCGCAACGTCGACCATTACCGGCCCAATGCGCTGGTCACGCTGAACACACATGACCTGTCGACCTATGCCGGCTGGCGCTCCTTCAGCGATCTCAAGATGAAGCGCTCGCTCGGGCTCGATCCCGGCGAGAACGACCAGGCGCGCTGGGACGCGCTCGGCAGGCTCGACGAGATCCTGCGCCAGAACGGCATCAAGGCCAATGACCTCTATTCGGTGCTGGCGTTCCTGTCGCGCACTCCGTCGCGGCTGCTCGCGGTGTCGATGGAGGATCTGCTCGGCGTGATCGACCAGCCCAACATTCCCGGCACGATCGACGAACATCCGAACTGGCGCCAGCGCCTTCCCGTCGCGCTCGACAAGATCGCCTCCAAGGTCGACCTCACGGCCTTGCGAGCGGCAACCCGGGAACGTTCATTGAACGGCGGTAGTTGATCGGAAGGGGACTTCTCAGGCTCGCACGACATTGTCACAGAAGATCGAGGACTATGCGCTGATCGGTGATTGCGAGACCGCGGCGCTGGTCGGGCGCAACGGCTCGATCGACTGGCTGTGCTGGCCGGCCTTTGATTCCGACGCCTGCTTCGCTGCCATCCTCGGCAACCACAAGAACGGCCGCTGGCTGATCGCACCGAGCGACGAAATCGTGAGGATTTCGCGTCGCTATCTCGGCGACACCCTCATCCTCGAGACGCGCTTCGAAACGAAGAGCGGCACCATTGCGCTGATCGACTTCATGCCGCCGCGCGGCAAGGCGTCCGATATCGTGCGGCTGGTGCGCGGCCTCGAGGGCACGGTGAAGATGCGGATGGAGCTCGTCATCCGCTTCGGTTTCGGCGCGGACATTCCCTGGGTGCGGCGGATCGATCATTCCCTGATGGCGATCGCCGGCCAGGACATGACCGTGCTGCGCACGCCGGTGAAAACCCGCGGCGAGGACCTGACCACGGTCTCCGACTTCGAGGCGAAGGCCGGCGAGACCGTGCCGTTCGTGCTGACTTACGGCCCCTCGCATCTCGACCCGCCCGCGCCGATCGATCCGGAGACCGCGCTTGGGGACACCGAGGAGTTCTGGAAGGATTGGTGCGGCCATTGCACCCGCGACGGCGACTATCGCGACCTGATCATGCGCTCGCTGATCACGCTGAAAGCGCTGACTTTCAACCCGACCGGCGGCATCGTCGCAGCCCCCACCACCTCATTGCCGGAGAAGCTCGGGGGCAGCAGGAATTGGGATTATCGCTTCTGCTGGCTGCGCGATGCCACCTTCACGCTGCTGGCGCTGATGAACTCGGGCTACACCGAGGAAGCGTCGGCCTGGCACAATTGGCTGTTGCGCGCGGCCGCCGGCTCGCCGGCGAACATGCAGATCATGTACGGCATCTGGGGCCAGCGGCGGCTCCTGGAATGGGAGGCAGGCTGGCTCGATGGCTATGAGGGCGCCCGTCCGGTGCGCGTCGGCAATGCCGCGCACGCGCAGCTTCAGCTCGACGTCTACGGCGAGTTGATCGACGCCTTCCACCAGTCGCGCATGGCCAAGCTCCAGCTCGACGAGGAGACCTGGGCGCTGGAATGCGCCGTGCTCGATCATCTCGCCGAAGTGTGGGACCAGCCCGATCACGGCATCTGGGAGCGGCGCGGGCAGCCGAAGCACTACGTCTTCTCCAAGGTGATGACCTGGGTTGCCTTCGATCGCGGCATCAAGAGCGCGGAGACCTTCGGCTTCAAGGCGCCGCTGCTGCACTGGCGCGCCTTGCGAGAGGCCATTCATCGTGACGTCTGCAACAGGGGATTTGACGCGGAGGAAAACGCCTTCGTCGAATCCTACGGCTCGAAACTGCTCGATGCCAGCGTGTTGCTGCTGCCCTCTGTTGGCTTCCTGCCGGCGGACGATCCGCGCATCCGCGGCACCATCGCGGCGGTGGAGACACGCTTGATGCGCGACGGCTTCGTGCTGCGGCACGATCCGCGCGAATTGCCCGCGGGGCGGCCGCCGCTCGAAGGCGCGTTCCTGGCCTGCACATTGTGGCTGGCCGATGCCCATGTGCTGTCGGGCGATCTCGACAAGGCGCAAGGCTTGCTCGACCGTGTGGCCGGCATTGCCAACGATGTCGGCCTCCTGGCCGAGGAATACGATTCAGTCGCTCGCCGCCAGACCGGAAATTTCCCGCAGGCGCTGACCCACATCGCGCTGATCAACACCGCTCATAATCTGTCGGCGGCAAGGCAAAAGAGCGAGAAGCCTGCGATGCAGCGGTCGAAGTAGCGACTTGGACGAGCGCGTGACACTTCAGCTAGCTCACCCCATTCCGCTTCAGGATCATCTCCATCGCTTCCGCAAAACCGTCCTGCTCGTTGGTCGCGGTGACGTGGGTGGCCTGGTCCTTGACGTTGTCGGCGGCGTTGCCCATGGCGATCGAGGTGCCGCTGACGGCGAACATTGCAAGGTCATTCTGCATGTCGCCGATGGTGGCGACGGCGTCGGTGGCAATCCCTAAGCGCTTGGCCATCGCCTTGACGAAGGTGCCCTTGTTGAAGCCGGGCGGGGTGATGTCGAGATAATAGGTCTGCGAGCGCACGGCGGTGGCCTCAGCGCCGAGCGCTTCCTGCATCGCCTTCTCGCACGCCGCAAGGCCGGCTGCATCGGCGCTGGCGCCGACGATCTTGCAGGCACTGGCAAGGTAAGGCGAGAAGTCGGCCACGATGGTCGGATCGGAGCGGATCGTGTGCTGCTCATGCGCGACGTACTTGCCGTCCGGGTTGTCGATCAGCCATTTGTCGGTGGTGAACAGCCAGATGTCGGCGCCGAATTCGCGCAGGATCTGCAAGGATCGCTCCGCCGCACCCGGCGGAATCAGATGCTGCTCGACCGGCCTCATCTCGGGATCGACGATCGAGGAGCCGTTGAACGGACCGACCGGAAGCCACAGCGCCAACGGCTCGATCAAAAAGCGCATGCCGATGGCGGGACGGCTGGAGGTGATGGTGAAGCCGATGCCGGCCTGGTGCAATCGCTGCACCGCACTCCTCGCGCGCTCCGTCAGCGTCTTGTCCTTGGTCAGCAGCGTGCCGTCGACGTCGGAGATGACCAGTGAGATTTGCGTCATGGCAGGACCTAACTATTCTTGTTTCAGCGTTTCGCGCGGCCCAGTTTCAGTTGCCGCACGATGCCATCCACGATCGCCTCCACGGTTTCATCGATCGAAACAGTGATGACGTGCTCCCCAGCCTCCGGAGGCTCCAGCGTGTCGAACTGGCTCTTCAATAGCTCGGGCGGCATGAAATGGCCTTTGCGTTGCGCGAGCCGTTCGGCGATCAGTTCTTTCGTGCCCTTCAGGAAAACGAAGCGCACGTCGTCGCGTCCGCGCAGCAGCACGTCACGATAGGTGTGCTTCAGCGCCGAGCAGGCGATGATGATGTGTCCGCCATCTCCGCAGACCCGCCCGATCTCGTCGGCGATGGCGTTGAGCCAGGGCCAGCGGTCCTCGTCGGTGAGCGGATGGCCCGCCCGCATCTTCTCGACATTGCTCGCGGGATGGAAGCTGTCGCCGTCTTCGAAGCGCCAGCCGAGCCGCTCGCCCAGCGCCTTCGCAACCGTGCTCTTGCCCGAGCCCGACACGCCCATCACGATCAATGCACAAGGTGCTTCAACGCCCGCCACAAATGCCCTCCGGAAGCGCGGCCCTATCGACCAGCCAGACGGTCTCGCCGTTCGAGCGCGCGCGTAACGCCGGCAGAGTCTCGCCATTGAGCATGCGCGTCAAGATCGGCTGCTTGTCGTGCCCGGCAATCTCGAACAGCATTTCGCGGCAGGAGGCCAGGGCGGGCAGGGTGAGCGAAACCCGGGGCACGAAGGGCGCGACATTGGCCTTGGGCACTCCGATGACCCAGCGTTCAGTCTCCTCGATTTCGGGGAAGCCGGGAAACAGCGAGGCAGTGTGGCCGTCGGGGCCGACACCCATCAGAACGAGGTCGAACAGCGGCCGTGCCGGATCGAGGTTCTCGGCGCCGTAAAAGGCTCGCAGCTCGCGCGCATAGGCCTCCGCGCTGCGATCGGGAGTTTCAACCATCGTCGGGATCGGATGGACATGGCCGGGAGGCGCATAGCGGTCGAGAAACTTCGCGCGCGCGACCGACATGTTGTTGAGCGGATCGCCCTCGTCGACCAAGCGCTCGTCACCGATGAACCAATGCACGCGCTCCCACGGGATCCTGTCGCGCCAGGCATCGCTGCCGAGCAATTGATACAGCTTCTTCGGGCTGGAGCCGCCGGTGAGGCAAATCGCAATGCGGCCAGGATTGGCGGCGATACGCGCCATCACCCGTTCCGCCGCGGCCTGCGCCAGCGCTTGTGCGTCGGACGTGACGATCAGCTTCGGCTGGTCCGCCGCTGCCATCACGAAAACTTCCGCCAGCTTCGCCCGTCGCGCCTGAGCAGCTCGTCGGCGCAGGCAGGGCCATCGCTGCCGGCCTCATAGGTCTCGATGCCGTTGGTGCCCGCGCTTTTCCAGGCGTCGAGGAACGGCTGCACCGCCTGCCATCCCGCCTCGATGCCATCGGCGCGCTGGAACAGAATGTTGTCGCCGGTCATGCAGTCGTAGATCAGCGTCTCGTAGCCGGTCGAGGGATCGGCGCGGAAATAGTCGCCGTAGCGGAACTTCATCTCGACACCATCGATGGTCACGCTCGGCCCCGGAATCTTGGCGTTGAACTGCAGCTCGATGGTTTCGGTCGGCGCGATGCCGATGGTCAGGAAATTCTGCGACAAGCGGTCGACCGTCGTGCCTGAGAACATCGACAGCGGCGCCTGCTTGAACTTGATCGCGACTTCGGTGCGCTTGTGGCCGAGCGCCTTGCCGGTGCGCAAATAGAAGGGAACGCCGGCCCAGCGCCAATTGTCGATCATCAGCTTCAGCGCGACAAAGGTCTCGGTGGTGCTGCCGGGCGTGACGTCCTCGGTCTTGCGATAGTCCGGGATCTCCTCGTCGCCGACGCGCCCTGCGAGATATTGCGCACGGACCGAGTTCTTCAGCGCTTCGTCGCGGCTCGGCTGCTGGATCGACGTGAGCACTTCCGCCTTCTCGGAGCGCACGGAATGCGCGTCGAACCGCGCAGGCGGCTCCATCGCGACCAGCGACATGAGCTGGAACAGATGGTTCGGCACCATGTCGCGGAGCGCGCCGGTGGCATCGTAGAAGCCGCCGCGATGGCCGACGCCGAGCTTCTCCTCGACCGTGATCTGGACGTGGTCGATGTGGTTGCGATTCCAAATCGGCTCGAACATGCCGTTGGCGAAGCGCAGCACCAGGATGTTCTGCACCGTCTCCTTGCCGAGATAGTGATCGATCCGGTAGATCTGGTGCTCGTCCATGATCTTCAGCAGCTCGGCGTTGAGCGCGCGCGCCGAGGCGAGGTCGGTGCCGAACGGCTTCTCGATCACGAGGCGCCGCCAGGCGCCGTTCTCCCTGGTCAGGCCGGTGCGGCCAAGCTCGCGCGCGGTCGGCGCGAATGCGGCGGGCGGGGTGGCGAGATAGAACAGCCTGTTGCCGCCGGTCCCTTCGGAGCATTCCAATGAATCCAGGTGCTCGCGCAGGCGATCGAACGACGGCGGATCCTTCGGATCGGCTTCGACGAAGGTCACGCATTGCAGGAGCTGTTTCGCGACGACGTCGTCGACGGGGCGGGTGGCGAACTCGCGCAGGCCCTTCATCAGACTGTCGCGCAGCTCGTCATCCGACTGCGCCTTGCGGCCCACACCGACGACGCAGAATTTTTCCGGCAGCAGGTTGTCGGCGGCAAGATTGTAGAGCGACGGCATCACCAGCCGATGGGTGAGGTCTCCGGTCACGCCAAAGATGACGAAGGCGCAATTTTCCGGCTTGCGCTTGGCTTGCGGGTCTTTTGTCACGAATGATTGGCCTTGGCTTGTTACGCTTATTTGGGTTTCGAAGCACCCGGTTGCTTCGGCTCCCTGTGGCCGCCGAACCCTGCGCGCATCGCGGAGAGAATTTTTTCGGCGAAGGTGTGTTCCCGACGGGAACGGAAACGTGTGTAGAGCGCCGCGGTGAGGACCTCGGCCGGCACGGCCTCGTCGATCGCCGCGTTCACGGTCCAGCGTCCCTCGCCGGAATCCTCGACGAAGCCGGAATATTCTGTGAGCTGCGGGCTGTCGGCGAGCGCAGCCGAGGTGAGGTCGAGCAGCCAGGACGGGATCACGCTGCCGCGCCGCCAGACCTCCGCGATGTCGGCGAGATCGAAATCATAGCGATGATCCGCGGGCAAGGCGTCGATGTTGGCGTTCTTGAGAATGTCGAAGCCTTCGGCATAGGCCTGCATCAGGCCGTATTCGATGCCGTTGTGGATCATCTTGACGAAATGGCCGGCGCCGACGGGGCCGGCATGGATGTAGCCCTGCTCGATGCGGGGATCGCGGCCCTCGCGTCCCTCCGTGCGCGGAATGTCGCCGGCGCCGGGCGCAAGCGCGGCGAAGATCGGATCGAGCCGGTCGACCACCTGCTTCTCGCCGCCGATCATCATGCAATAGCCGCGGTCGAGCCCCCAGACCCCGCCGGAGGTGCCGACGTCGACATAATGGATGCCGCGCGCCTTCAGTGCCTTGCCGCGGCGGACGTCGTCCTGCCAGAAGGTGTTGCCGCCATCGATGATGACGTCGCCTGCCTGCATCACGGCTGCGATCGTCTCGATCGTGGTCTCGGTGATGCGCCCCGCAGGCAGCATCACCCAGGCGGTGCGGGGACGTTCGAGTTTCGAGATGAATTCCTCGAGCGTCGCCGAGCCGACCGCGCCGTCGGCGGCAAGGCCCGCGACGGCCTTGGCGTCCTTGTCATAGACCACGGTCGAATGTCCCTGGCGCATCAGGCGGCGAACGATGTTGCCGCCCATTCGGCCGAGGCCGATCATGCCGAGTTGCATTTGCAATATTCCCTTAATTCAGCGCGTCGTTGAGCGCGGCATTGAGCGCCGCAAGACCCTTCTTGAGGCCGCCCTTGAGGTGCACCCGAAGCGCGCGTCGGCCGCGCTCGGTGAGTACGTCGAAATCGCCGCGCGCCTGTGCCGCCTTGATCACGCCGAAGCTCGCCTTCTGACCGGGCACGGGCAAGTCCTTGGCATCGTCTGCCGTGATCTGAAGGAACACGCCGCTGTCCGGCCCGCCCTTGTAGGCCTGCCCGGTCGAGTGCAGGAAGCGTGGTCCGAACTCGGCGCAGGTCGCGACCTGACGCTTCTCACGCACCTCCAGTCGCATGGCCTGGAGTGCGTCGATCGTGGCCTTGTCGCGCGCGATGTAGCCGAGCAGGGCGACATAGTCGCCGTCGCCCGATCGCGACAGATGCGCCTTCAGCCAGGAGGTGAGATCGCCGTTGGCGCCGGCGGCGCGGAGCGCCGTGGCGTTCGCCTCGTCGGTATAGAGATCGGCTTCGTCGGTGCTGACCACCGGCTCTTCTTTCGGCAGCGCGCCGGTCTTCTCGAACGACGCGGTGAGCTCGCGGGTCTTGATCTTGGCCGCTTCCACGTCCGGCTGGTCGAACGGGTTGATGCCGAGGATCGAGCCCGCCACCGCCGTTGCCATCTCGAAGCGGAAGAACTCCTGGCCGAGATGCTCGATCGACTTCATGACGATGCGCACCACGGGATGGCCGGCCGCTTCGATCGCGGCAAGCTGGGAGTCGTGGGCGGCGTCCGCCTCGCCGTCGATGCGGATATCGATGAAGAATCGGTCGTTGCCGTACACTGAGGGATCGCCCAGGGGCTCGCCCTCGATCGGGATCAGGCCCTTGCCTTCCTTGCCGGTCGATTCCGCGATCAGCTGCTCGGCCCAGGCGCCGAAATCGGCGATCTTCTTCGAGGCCAGGATCGTCACCTTGTCGCGTCCTTCGAGGCCGGCGAGGCCCATGGCGAGGCCGAGCTGCACGCCGGGGTTCTCACTCGGTGGCACGTCCGGGCCGCAGGAGCGGGCCATCGCCAGCGCGTGCTTGACGAAGGTCTTGACGTCGATGCCGGCCGTTGCGGCCGGCACCAGGCCGAACGGCGAGAGCACGGAGTAGCGTCCGCCGATCGATGGCTCGCCATGGAAGATGCGGGCGTAGTTCAGCTTCTTGGCCGCCTTCTCCAGCGACGAGCCCGGATCGGTCACCGCGATGAAGCGGTGGCCGGTCTTCGAGTTCGGCCCGACCGCCTTGGCGACCTGCTCATGAAAATAGTCCTTCATCGCGTTCGGCTCGGTGGTACCGCCGGACTTGCTGGAGACGATGAACACCGTGTTGGCGATGTCGATCTTCGCTTCCATCGCCCGCACCTGCGCCGGATCGGTGGAATCCAGCACGTGCAGCTTCGGAAAGCCCGGCTTCTTGCCAAACGTCTCGGCCAGCACCTCCGGCCCGAGGCTCGATCCGCCCATGCCGAGCACGACGGCGTCGGAGAATTTCTGGCCCTTCACCCGGCCTGCATAGTCCTCGTAGTCGGCAATGTCGGCCTTGGCTGCGCTGTCGAGCCAGCCGAGCCATTTGTCCTCGTCCGCGCCGGTCCACACCGACTTGTCGCGCTGCCAGAGCCTGCGGATTTTTGCCGATGCGCGCCATTCCTCGGTACTCTTGGCGACCGTCTTGCCGAGCCCCTCGCCGAGCGAGAGAGACTGGCGGTCGAGTGCGGGCCCCAGTACGGTCGCGCGCTTGTGGGCGACGGCGCCGTAGAGCTTGTCGGCGGCATCGGCAAATTGCTTCACGCCGTCCTTGACCAGCTCCTCGGTGATCGCATCGAGCGAGATGCCGGAGCGCTCCAGCTCTTCCAGCACGCGCCTGGCGTCGTCGACATTCTCTTCCAGGCTGTCGCGCGGCGTGCCGTGGTCGCGGAAGGCGTCCAGCGTTGCCGGCGGCACGGTGTTGATGGTGTCGGGGCCGATCAGCTCCTCGACATAGAGAACGTCGCTGTACTCCTTGTTCTTCGTGCCGGTCGAGGCCCACAACATGCGCTGTGGCTTGGCGCCCTTGGCGGCGAGCTTGTCCCAGCGCGGACCCGAGAACAGGCGCTTGTAATCCTGGTAGGCGACCTTGGCGTTGGCGATCGCGACCTTGCCCTTGAGCGCGGCGAGCCGCTCCTTCTCGGATGGATCGTTGGCGCGGGCGATCTTCTCGTCGAGTTGCTTGTCGACCACCGAGTCGATGCGGCTGACGAAAAAGCTCGCCACGCTCGCGACGTGAGAGGGATCGCCGCCGCCGGCGACGTATTTTTCGAGACCGGCGATGTAGGCTTCGGCCACCTCCAGGTAGACCGCCTTGGAGAACAGCAGCGTGATGTTGATGCTGATCCCGTCGCTGATCAGCGTCTCGATCGCCGGCAGGCCCTCGGGCGTCGCCGGCACCTTCACCATCAGGTTCTTGCGGGCCACGTCCTTCCAGAGCCGCCGCGCCTCGGCAACGGTTCCGGCGGTGTCCATGGCGAGATAGGGCGAGACTTCCAGGCTGACGTAGCCGTCGCCGCCCTTGAGGCGGTCATAGACCGGGCGCAGTACGTCGGCGGCGTTCTGAATGTCCTCGACCGCGACCGCCTCGAACAAATCGGCCACGTTCCGGTCGCCGCGCTTCAGCGCCCTGCCGATCGGGGCGTCGTATTCGTCCGAGCTGCCGATCGCCTTCTCGAAGATCGAGGGATTGGAGGTGACGCCCTTGACGCCGTCGGTGTCGATCAGCCGCTTCAGGTCGCCCTTGGCGATGAAGCCGCGGGCGAGGAAGTCCAGCCAGACGGCCTGGCCGTGCTTTTCCAGTTCTTTGACGGGATTCATGATGCCTATTTATCTCCAAGCCTGCGGGCGAGGGGTTTCCGCGCCGGTCCTGACGCGCTATCCTCTAACTTACATGCTCCCGGGAGGGAACCAATCAAGGGTACAGGCGTCATACCCTCCGGTGTAACTCCGTCGCGATCATGGCGATCCGGCGGCAGCAGCCGTTGTTGCGTAAAAAGTCGTTGGCCGAGGTTCGGCCGGTCTTGTTGCGTAACGTCGGCCGCTTGGTTATCAACCGGTGGCTGCGTTGAGGGCCATCGGTGGATTCCGATCCGTCTGGTACGTGGCTGGCCGCGAATGGCCACGCTGGGGAAAAGCATGCAGGCTCAAAATGACGGTGTCGCGTTCGCCGTCGCCAACAGTCCGCCGCCGGCCGGATGCGTCGACGCATCGCCCGACCTCGAAATCGGCTCCTGTACGACCTCGCTGCGACTGCTGGTCGCGGCGGGCTTTGCCATGACCCTGCTCAGTGCCAGCCTCGCCTTCAACTGGTGGGATGGTCTTGGCGAGTACGACGTGATGGCCGGATTTGTCGGCGTCGTGGTGTTCGCCCTGATCACAATCCGGCTGATCTGGATGCTCCCCGCCGAGCGGGGACCGGTGGTGGTGGTCACGCCCTACGGCATCCGCGATCTCCGCATCGGCAATGAATTTCTGCCGTGGGATTCGATCGCGGAGATTTCGGCTGAACAACGCGACGGTCACAACATGGTCGTGCTGACGCCGACGCAGGGCTTGCAGCGGCAGCTCTGCAGCATCCGCAATCTGGCGCGCCTTGCGCAGAACAATCGAATCGTCATCCGGTCGGACGGCCTGGCGACCGATTTTGATACATTGCTGCGCGCTTGTCGCGACTGTCACAATGCCGTCGGCAGTCCGCGCACCGCATTGCAGCAGGAAGATGAACGCGGCACCCAAGGCGCCCAGGGCTTCAAAGACACCCAAGGCTTCGCCGTACAAGCGTCATAAGATCGCCGCTCGTCGATATCTATGTTGCAGCGCCGGATGGCCTCATCCCCGGTATCGCCCGGATGTTGCGACCAAGTGACAATTTCTGGAAATGAGCCAATATAGACAGAGATTCGCACAAATTACAGGCAGGTGCCTGTTCGTAACTCATCGAGTGCCTACGTTGTGCGTTGCGTCGTGTCGGCACCCGGGTGTCCAATGATCGTCATGTGCTCACGCTGATTCGAAACGGCCTGAGGAACGGTCCGGTAACTGCTTTCGTTTCAGCTTGTAGCGGAACTCACGCGGAGAGGGATCATGTACAACGATTCTCTATTCAACGCTTTCGCTCGGTCGTTCGAGGCGAGAAGCCAGCACGACATGTCGATGGCGGAATATCTGGAATCGTGTCGAAGCGATCCCATGAAATACGCGAACGCGGCCGAACGACTGCTAGCTGCCATCGGCGAACCCCAGACGATCGACACGGCCAAGGACCCACGCCTTGGCCGTATTTTTTTGAACCGCACGATCCGCACCTATCCGGCCTTCGCCGGCTTCTACGGCATGGAAGAAACCATCGAGCGCATCGTCGGTTTCTTCCGCCATGCCGCGCAAGGTCTCGAAGAGCGCAAGCAGATCCTCTATCTGCTCGGGCCGGTCGGCGGTGGCAAATCCTCGCTTGCCGAGCGGCTGAAGTCGCTGATGGAAGTGCATCCGATCTACGTGCTCAAGGCCGGCGATGAACTCTCGCCGGTGTTCGAGAGCCCGCTCAGCCTGTTCGACCCCGATCAGCTCGGGCCGATGCTGGAAGAGAAATACGGCATTCCGCGCCGCCGTCTGACCGGACTGATGAGCCCGTGGTGCTACAAGCGGCTGGAAGCCTTCGGCGGCGACATTTCCCAGTTCCGCGTCGCAAAGATCCAGCCGTCGCGGCTGCGGCAGATCGGCATCGCCAAGACCGAGCCCGGTGACGAGAACAACCAGGACATCTCCTCGCTGGTGGGCAAGGTCGATATCCGCAAGCTCGAGACCTACGCGCAAAACGATCCCGACGCCTACAGCTATTCCGGCGGCCTCAACCGCGCCAACCAGGGCGTGCTCGAGTTCGTCGAGATGTTCAAGGCGCCGATCAAGATGCTGCACCCGCTGCTCACCGCGACGCAGGAAGGCAACTATATCGGCACCGAGAACATCGGCGCGATTCCGTTCACCGGCGTGATCCTGGCGCACTCCAACGAGGCCGAATGGGCGAGCTTCAAGGCGAACAAGAACAACGAAGCCTTCATCGACCGCATCTGCGTGATCAAGGTGCCGTACTGCCTGAGGATCACGGAGGAGCAGAAGATCTACGAGAAGCTGATCCAGGGCTCCGAGCTCGCGTCGGCGCCTTGCGCGCCCTCGACGCTGGAGACGCTGGCGCGGTTCTCGGTGATGTCGCGCCTGCGCAAGCACGAGAATTCCACGGTGTTCGCCAAGATGCGGGTTTACGACGGCGAGAGCCTGAAGGAATCCGATCCGAAGGCGCGCAGCGTCCAGGAATATCGCGACGCCGCCGGCGTCGACGAGGGCATGGACGGCGTCTCCACCCGCTTCGCCTTCAAGATCCTGGCTGCGACCTTCAACCACGACCCGCAGGAGGTCGCCGCCGACGCCGTGCATCTGATGTACGCGCTGGAGCAGTCGATCCGCCGCGAGCAGCTGCCGGAGGAAGTCGAGAAGCGCTATCTCGAATTCATCAAGGCGGATCTCGCGCCGCGTTATGCCGAGTTCATCGGTAACGAGATCCAGAAGGCCTATCTGGAATCCTACTCCGATTACGGCCAGAATCTGTTCGATCGCTACGTCGACTATGCCGACGCCTGGATCGAGGACCAGGATTTCAAGGATCCCGACACCGGCCAGCTGCTGGATCGCGAGCTTTTGAACCAGGAGCTGACGAAAATCGAGAAGCCGGCGGGCATCGCCAACCCCAAGGACTTCCGCAACGAGGTTGTCAAATTCTCGTTACGGTCGCGGGCCCAGAACGGCGGCAAAAATCCGACCTGGACCTCCTACGAGAAGATTCGCGACGTGATCGAAAAGAGGATATTCTCCCAGGTCGAGGATCTGCTTCCGGTCATCTCCTTCGGGTCGAAGAAGGACGGCGAGACGGAGAAGAAGCATGGCGAGTTCGTCGCACGCATGGTGGAGCGCGGCTACACCGAGCGTCAGGTTCGCCGGCTCGTCGAATGGTACATGCGTGTGAAGCAGGCCGGTTGAGGCGGAATGGGAGGCGAATGGTCAAGTGCCCATTCACATTATTGACAGGCGCCTGAATCCAGGCGGCAAGAGTCTTGAGAACCGCCAGCGGTTCTTGCGTCGGGCCAAGTCCCTGGTGCAGGGCGCCGTCAAGAAGACCTCGCAGGAACGAGACATCAAGGACGTCCTGGAGGGGGGCGAAGTCACGATCCCCCTCGACGGCATGCACGAGCCGCGCTTCCGCCGCGAGGGCGGAACGCGCGACATGGTGTTGCCCGGCAACAAGAAGTTCATCGAGGGCGACTACCTCCAGCGCTCCGGCCAGGGCAGCGCCAAGGATTCGGGCCCGGGCGAAGGCGACAGCGAGGACGCCTTCCGTTTCGTGCTGAGCCGTGACGAGTTCGTCGATCTCTTCCTCGACGATCTCGAACTGCCGGATCTCGCCAAGCGCAAGATCGCGCAGACCGAGAGCGAGGGCATCCAGCGCGCCGGCTACACGACCTCGGGCTCGCCCGCCAACATCTCGGTGAGCCGGACGGTGAAGCTGGCGCTGGCCCGCCGCATCGCGCTCAAGCGTCCCCGCAAGGAGGAGGTCGAAGAGCTGGAGGCCGCGATCGCCGCATGCACCGACGAGGACGAGCGTTTGGAGCTGCTCGACCAGCTCGAAAAGCTGAAGGCGAAGACCAAGCGCATTCCCTTCATCGATCCGCTCGACATCCGCTACCGCCGCTTCGAGACGGTGCCTCGGCCGGTGGCGCAGGCGGTGATGTTCTGCCTGATGGACGTCTCGGGCTCGATGTCCGAGCACATGAAGGATCTCGCCAAGCGATTCTACATGCTGCTCTACGTGTTCCTGAAGCGCCGCTACAAGCATGTCGAGATCGTCTTCATTCGCCACACCGACCGCGCCGAGGAGGTCGACGAGCAGACCTTCTTCTATGGGCCGGCCTCGGGCGGCACGCTCGTCTCCAGCGCGCTGCAGGCGATGCACGAGATCGTGCGCGAGCGCTTCAACCCGTCTGACTGGAACATCTATGCCGCGCAAGCCTCCGACGGCGACAATTCCTATTCCGACGGCGAGCTCACAGGCATGCTGTTGACCGACAAGATCCTGCCGGTCTGCCAGTTCTTCGCCTATCTCGAGGTCGGGGAATCCGGCGGCAGCGCGTTCGATCTCTCCGATTCCTCGCTCTGGACCCTCTATGAGCGTCTGCGCAACAGCGGCGCACCGCTCTCGATGCGCAAGGTCTCGGAACGCAGCGAGATCTTTCCGGTGTTCCACGATTTGTTTCAGCGTCGCGAGACTGCCCAGGAGAAAGCCGCTCCATGACGGAACGATTGTTCGAAGGCGCGGATTGGGATTTCCACACCTTGCAGCGCATCACCGATGCCTGCGAGGAGGTGGCGCTGAAGGATCTCGGGCTCGACGTCTATCCGAACCAGATCGAGGTCATCACCGCCGAGCAGATGCTGGACGCCTATTCGTCGGTCGGCATGCCGCTGTTCTACAAGCACTGGTCGTTCGGCAAGCATTTTGCGTACCACGAGGCGTCCTATCGCAAGGGCCTGATGGGGCTCGCCTACGAGATCGTCATCAACTCCTCGCCCTGCATCTCCTACCTGATGGAGGAGAACACGGCGACGATGCAGACGCTGGTGATCGCCCACGCCGCCTTCGGCCATAACCACTTCTTCAAGAACAATTATCTGTTCAAGCAGTGGACCGATGCCGACGGCATCCTGGATTATCTCGATTTCGCCAAGAACTACGTCATGCAATGCGAGGAGCGTTACGGCCGCGTCGAGGTCGAACGCACGCTGGATGCCGCGCATGCGCTGATGTCGCACGGCATCGACCGCTATCCCGGCAAGAAGAAGCTCGATCTGCGCGCCGAGGAAAAGCGAGCAGGGCGCCGCCGTCAGCATGAGGAAGAGGTCTTCAACGATCTCTGGCGCACCGTGCCGGCCGGCAAGAGCAAGACCCGCTCTGCGCTCAGCATCGAGCGCCGCCGCAAGCTGCTCGGCCTGCCGCAGGAGAATTTGCTCTACTTCCTGGAAAAGAGCGCGCCGCGTCTGGCGCCGTGGCAGCGTGAGCTGCTCCGCATCGTCCGCCACATTGCGCAGTATTTTTACCCGCAGAGCCAGACCAAGGTGATGAACGAGGGGACGGCGACCTACGTCCACTATCGCATCATGACCAAGCTGCACCAGCAGGGCCGCATCACCGACGGAAACTTCCTGGAATTCCTGGGCTCGCACACCAACGTGGTGTTCCAGCCCGAATTCGACGACCCACGCTTCTCCGGCTTCAATCCCTATGCGCTCGGTTTTGCCGTGATGCAGGACATCGAGCGCATCGTTACCCGTCCGGAGGACGAGGACCGCGAATGGTTTCCCGATATCGCCGGCAAGAACGACGTCATGGGCGTGCTGCGCGACGTCTGGGCCAACTACCGCGATGAAAGCTTCATTGCGCAGTTCCTGAGCCCGAAGCTGATGCGGCACTTCCGCATGTTCCACCTGCATGACGATCCCGAAGAGCGCGCCGGTATCCGGGTCGATGCCATTCATGACGAGCGCGGCTTCCGCCGCGTTCGCCGCGAGCTGGCACGGCAGCATGATGTCGGCTACATCGACGCCAACATCGAGGTGGTCGACGTCGATCTCTCCGGCGATCGCCGCCTGATCCTGCACCATCACGTCATCAAGGGCTCGCAGCTCAACGAGACCGATGCCAAGCGGGTGCTGCAGCATCTGGCCGATCTCTGGACCTACGACGTCGCGCTGATCGAGGTCGACGCCAACGACAAGGTCCTGCGCGAATACGTCGTGAGCCCGCGCCCGATTGCGGCGGCGGTGGCTTGAGGCGGCCGGCCACACGGAGCGATGCGCATTGATGTGCCCTCGCCCCTTGTGGGAGAGGGCAGCGACGCCGGCAGATACAAGCTCACTTGGGTGAGGGGTATCTCTCCGCACTCTCAGTGCCGATAGATACCCCTCATCCGGCGCTTCGCACCACCTTCTCCCACAAGGGGAAAAGGAAGGCGTTCGTGGCTGCGCGATGGCTGTTCTACGCCGGCCGCTTCTTCGCCGGCTTCTTGCTCGCATTCAGCTCCACCGCCGCACGGATCAGCGCCTTCAACGCCTTCGCGTCGATCTTGTCGCCTTCGCGAATATCGATCGCACGGCGCACGTTTCCGTCGAGGCTGGAGTTGAACAGGCCCGCCGGATCCTCCAGCGCCGCGCCCTTGGCAAAGGTCATCTTCACCACTTCCTTGTAGGTCTCGCCGGTGCAGATGATGCCGTCATGCTCCCATACGGGAACGCCGCGCCATTTCCACGCCTCGACCACGTCGGGATCGGCCTGCTTGATCAGGTCGCGGATCCGCCCCAGCATCTCGCCGCGCCAATCGCCGAGCTCCCTGATCCTGCCGTCGATCAGTTTCGAGGCTGACGCTGCGCCTGTTTCCTTCGCGCTGCTCTTCTTCGCTGCCGCCTTCTTCACGAGCCTGCCTCACCGTGCGCGCCGCCACGCCGGCCGAGATAAGGCAGCGCGAACAGATAGAGCCCCGTCGCGAGCAACGGAATGAGCGGGATGAGTGCCAGGAAGCCGATCCACACGGCCTGGACCTGCACGGTCATCGCCACGATGTTGGCGATGACCGCGATCGTGAAAGCCATCGACAGCCAGCGATGAATCTGCCGAACCCACATATGCGTGCTCACTAGGGACCTCCGTTGATATTGATCGGAATGGAAGCGGATGGAGCTAGTCGGCCCGCGCGAGCAGTTCGTCCAGCTTGTTGAAGAACTGCTTCCAGCCGGCGTGCGCGCCGCCATAGGCCTGCTTCTGCGTCGGGCCGAAGCCCGCCTGCTCCACCCGCAAATGCGTGCCTGCGCTCGTCGGCGTCAGCGTGAAGGTCACGACGCTTTTGAGGTCGAAGGCGGAATCCTCATGCGAGAAATTCCATGTATAGGCGAGGCTCTTCTGCGGCTCGATGGTGAGTACCTCGCAGTCCAGCACGCCGCCCCATTCGCCGCGCAGGTTGAAACGATGGCCCACTGACGGCTTGAAGTCGTTCTTCATCAGCCATTCCTCGATCAGATGCGGCTGCGTCAGCGCGCGCCAGAGCCGCTCGGGCGGAAAGGCAAATTCGCGCTCGACGACCACGGAGCGCGTCTCGTTTGAAGTTTCAGTCATTGGTCCATCCTCTTCAGGAGATCGTCGAGTGCGTCGAGCCGCCTTTGCCAGAAGCCGGCCATCTGGCTGGTCCAGTCGATCAGCGGATCGAGCGCACCGGGCAGCGCGCTGTAATGGGTCTGCCGTCCTTCATGGCGGTCACGTACGAGGCCGGCCTGCTTCAGCGCGCCGAGATGCTTGGAGACCGCGGGCTGGGAAACGCCCGATCGCGCCGTCAGCGCCCCGACCGTCTGCTCGCCCTCGCGGCAAAGCCGCTCGAAGATCGCCCGCCTCGTGGGGTCGGCGAGCGTTCTGAACAGGAGATCGGGGGCGGGAGACATGGAGATCCATAACCAGGAAGTTATGGATTAATTCATAACTGTGGAGTTATGGGTGAGTCAAGTCCGAACGAGGGAAAGGATCATACCGCGCGCAGCTCGCCCCGCCGCATGGGCGAGGAGCCCTTGCGGCGAAGCAATCCGGACTGGCTCGGCGGTGGCATTCTGGATCGCTTCGCCGCGCTCGCATGACGGGGAGATACGGGTGCCCCGTGCACACGGCTACGGTCGCAAGTACAAATACCCCTGGGACTGCAACTCCACGATGCGGACCACGCCGCCTTGCTCCGCGCTCACGAAGCCGGGCAACAGATCAGTCAGCGTGACGTTCTGCACCTTCATCGTGTTGCCGCAAGCGGCGAGCTCGACGCCGCCTTTGGAAAAGTCGCCGATGCGCTTGGTGACATCGGGGTTGGCCTGCGCCCAGTGAAATGCCTTCAGCGCCGGCCCGTGGATGACAAGAGCGATCGTGACATGCTCGGGGCCGCCGACCCCGTCGAAGTGGTTCTGGATGTTGCCGAGCACGAAATTGACCTTCTCGGCGTCGCTGAGATGGTAGACCACCTTGAGCTTGTTGCCCGCGCCGGCTTCCGTGGCCGCTTGCGCACGCGAGACGCCAAAGGCCGCGCCCAAAGCCGAGACGGCACTCCACAGGATGTTTCGGCGGTTCATGGCGATCTCCCTTCGACTGGACGCCGAACAGATATCACTTCGAGCGCAGCGCGGCGAGATCCTTGCGGTCCGCCACCAGCGAGGCGCACTCGCTGT
Organism: Bradyrhizobium sp. NDS-1; assembly: GCF_032918005.1. NCBI lineage: Bacteria > Pseudomonadati > Pseudomonadota > Alphaproteobacteria > Hyphomicrobiales > Nitrobacteraceae > Bradyrhizobium > Bradyrhizobium sp. NDS-1. The sequence continues at coordinate 6,478,724 of NZ_CP136628.1, read as the reverse complement.
TGTCGGCGCGGTCGAGCCGGAAGATCTTGTCGTCGGCGCCGGCCGTCAGCGAATGCTCGGCCTCGTCGTCCGGCTTGTTGTTCTGCCAGACCCTGACACCTTCGAGCCGCACGATCGCCGACTTGTCGTCCTTCGACAGTGCAACGCCGATGCCGCCGCCGTCGCAGTCGACACCGCCGCCGAGGCGCACCTCGCTACCGCCCTTGGTGAACACGGCGTGGTTACACGAGCCGCTGGAATCGAAATCGCCGGAGCGATGACGATATCGGAAGCCGAGGCGGAAGGAATGGTGCAGCTCCTTGTCCTCCTTGTCGAATTCCGCGGAGATCAGCAGCTTCATCGCGGCAACTTTCTGCTTCGGATGCCGCGCCAGATGCTCGGCATCGTAGCGGCGGACGAAGCAGGCATAGGCCTTGTTGTCGGGCGCGCCCGCATACATGCGAGTGTTGAAGGTCTCGGTTTCGGCCTTGCTGGCCTCGCGGATGTCGTCGCCTTCCTCGGCCGCGGCGGCGCTGGTCAGCGCAGCGAAAATGAAGGCGAAGATGGAGAGCTTCATGACGGCCTCGAGCGCGCGGCAATTTCGATCGCAGCAGGACAGAGTTGCTGTCTGTTAGACGCAGGCGCGGTGCCCCTCGTTCAATTGTCCCAGATCGCTCCTGCCGCCATCGCGATGCCGACTCGGAGCAGTTTTCAGGTCCAGCCTTAGTCACAGGCGGGATCAAGAAGGTTCAAGCGGTGGAGCGCCTTCATTCCTCGGAACCCGATGCCGCCCGTTGCTCTGACATTGTCTCGGTTCGTCAATGTGGTAGCCTTCACAGACGACAGCCTTTGGCAGTCGTAGGCTGGGGCTGCCTTGTCAGTATGTGGAGTCCCCCGCAATGGGCGAAATTCGCAACTTCAAATCCGGCAATCAGGATGGGCCGCCTCCACACGGTCCTATGCCTCGTCGTCTCGCTGCGATCATTGTCGGTGACATCGCTTCCTACAGCCGCATGATGCAGGCAGATGAGGAGGGGACGCATGCCCGCGTCAAGCGGATCGAGCGGGATCTCATTCAGCCCAGCATCGTCGAGCACCATGGTGCTCTGGTGAAGACAACGGGTGATGGTTTCATTGCCATTTTCGATAGTCCGGTCGAGGCCGTTCGGTGCAGCATCGTCATCCAGCAGAACCTGATCGGCCGCAACGCCTCGCTTCCGAAGCATTCGCGGCTCGAATACCGGATTGGCGTCAATCTCGGCGACGTGATCGTGGAGCCGGACGATGTCTACGGCGACGGCGTCAACATCGCGACACGTATTGAGGGAATTGCCGAGCCGGGCCAAGTCTATATCTCAGGCGCGATCTACGAGCAGATCAAGCACAAGGTGGTATGCGGCTATGAGTCGCTCGGCGACCGCAAAGTCAAGAACATCACTGATCCTGTTCGCGTCTATCGCGTGCTGCCGGACGCGGATGCCGTTGGCAATACCAGGGGCCGGCGTGAGAACACGCTGATCTTTCTGCTGGCCATTACAGTGATGATGATGGCCGCAGGCGTGCTCTGGTATTTGCTCGCGCAGCCCGGCAGGATCGGAGAGCAGGCAGCCGTGCCGGCCCCCCCTCCTGCCACTTCTCCTGCCGCTTCACCAAGCCCGCAACCGCTGCCAAGCGAGGCGGCGACGCAGACCCCGCAACCGTCTCCGTCATTGGCTTCGTCGCCTTCGCCGGCGCCCAGCCCATCGGCGGTGCCACTTCGCGAACCCGAGATGATCGCCATTCGCGGCGGCAGTTTCGCGATGGGAAGCAATGACGATCCGACCGAGCGACCTGTCCATCAGGTCACGATCAAGCCGTTCTCGATCGGAAAATATCCGGTCATCGTGCGGGAATGGAACGAATGTGCCGCTGCAAAGGGGTGCGGATTCACGGCAACCGGCAAGGACGATGCCCCCGTCAGCAATGTGAGCTGGGCCGACGCGCAGCAATATGTCGTCTGGCTCGCGCAGGCGGCCAAGAAGCCTTACCGTCTTCCGACCGAAGCCGAATGGGAATATGCAGCGCGCGGCGGAACGCAGAGCAAGTACTGGTGGGGCGACAAGCTCCAACCGGGCATGGCCGGATGCAAGGATTGCGGTGATCTCGCGGCCGAGCAGCCGGCCAAGGTCGGCAGCTTCAAGCCTAATCCATTCGGACTCTATGACATGGGCGGCGGCATCGACCAGTGGGTCGAGGACTGCTGGCATAGGACCTATCAGGGGGCGCCGAGCGACGGCTCGGCGTGGCGCAGCGCTGACTGCAGCGCTCATGTCCTGCGGTCGGGCTCCTGGAAGAACGATTCGAGATATGTGCGGCCGTCAAACCGCGGTGGATACGACACCAATGTCCGTTACCCCACGCACGGATTCCGCATTGCGCTTAGTCCGTAATACTGGAGTCAATTTGATGAAGGTCATTTTCTGGATCGCGCTGGCGGCCGCACTTGCATTGCTTCCGGACGCGGCCTACTCGCAAGGCAAATCCGCCCCCAAGGACGCCAAGCTCTATTTCATTACGCCGTATGACGGCCAGAAGGTCCGTGGTGGATTTTGGGTCCGGTTCGGCCTGCGCAACATGGGCGTGACGCATGCTGGTGATGACTACCACAATGCGGGCCATCATCATCTGTTGATCGATGTGAAAGATCCTATCGATGCCAAGGAGCCGATTCCGCAGGACAAGTCCCATCTGCATTTCGGAGCAGGACAGACCGAAACGTTCCTTGAGCTTCCGCCCGGTGCGCACACGCTGCAACTAGTGCTCGGCGACGCCAAGCACTATCCGTTCGAACCACCCGTCGTGTCGGAGAAGATCACGATCCGCGTCAGGCCGCCAACGTCGGCGGGAAGATGATCACCGCAAGCTGGCGTTGATCTTGTCCAGCACCGCCGAGCCCGGGCAAAGCGTGTCCGCTTCCAGCGAATTGAGCGGGGTTTCCACCGTGTTGAGGTGCTCGTGCATATCTTCCGCGTCGGGATCGACATAGAGCAGTCCGGTGACGATCTGGCCTTTGGCGGCGTGCCTCTGCAGGAAGGTCATCGCGCCCAGCCGGTCATGCGGATCGTAATCGGCGTCGATCTTGCGCAGCGCGATCTTGCTGCCGTCGTGCTGCTCGACCATCTGCACCGTGCCCGGCGCGTAGTCCACCGCGATCGGGTCGCGACCGACCAGCACGTCGAGCCGGTTCACGGCGTCGTTGTGCTCGCGGACATAATCAAAACTCTTGGTCGAGCCGGCGTGGTTGTTGAAGGCGATGCAGGGGCTGATGACGTCGATGAAGGACGCGCCCTTGTGTCGGATCGCGGCCGCGATCAGCGGCACCAGCTGGGTCTTGTCGCCGGAGAACGAGCGCGCGACGAAGGTAGCGCCGAGTTGCAGTGCGATGGCGACGAGGTCGATGGCGTTGTCGGTATTGGTGACGCCCTTCTTGCTCTTCGAGCCGCGGTCGGCTGTCGCGGAGAACTGGCCCTTGGTCAGGCCGTAGACGCCGTTGTTCTCTACGATATAGGTCATGTTGACGCCGCGCCGGATCGAATGCGCGAACTGGCCGAAGCCGATCGAGGCGGAATCGCCGTCGCCTGAGACGCCGAGATAGATCAGATCGCGATTGGCGAGATTGGCGCCTGTCAGCACGCTGGGCATTCGGCCGTGCACGGAGTTGAAGCCGTGCGAATTGCCGAGAAAATAGTCCGGCGTCTTCGACGAGCAGCCGATGCCGGAAATCTTCGCCACCCGGTGCGGCTCGATCGAGAGCTCGTAGCAGGCCTCGATGATCGAGGCCGTGATCGAATCATGGCCGCAGCCGGCGCACAAGGTCGAGATCTTGCCCTCGTAGTCGCGATGGGTGTAGCCGAGCTCGTTCTTCTTCAGACCGGGATGGTGAAATTTGGGCTTTGCAATGTAGGTCATGACATGGCCTTGCGGAGCGGGGTCACCTTGAGGTGATCCTGGTGGTCACCAATGGCTTTTGCGATGAACCGGGCGGTGATCGGCGAGCCGTCATAATGCACGATCGGCACGAGCCGCACCGGGTCGATACCGTTCTCGTTGACGATGAGCTGGCGGAGCTGGCTGTCGCGGTTCTGCTCGACCACGTAGACGAAGTCGTGCTCGGCAAGGAAGCTCGCCACGCTCGAATGAAACGGGAAGGCGCGGATGCGCAGGCGGTCGAGCTGATGTCCGCGCGCTTCCAACAAGCCAATTGCCTCGTCCATCGCCGGCGAGGTCGAGCCGAAATAGATCACGCCATATTTGGTCGGCCGTTCGGCATTGGCCTGCAGCGGCCGCGGCACCATGTCCTGCGCGGTCTCGAACTTGCGCATCAGGCGCTGCATGTTGTCGGCGTAGACCGAGCCTTCCTCGGAGTAGCGCGCATAGCGGTCGCGCGACGTGCCGCGGGTAAAATAGGAGCCCTTGGTCGGGTGCGTGCCGGGGTAGGTGCGGTAGGGAATGCCGTCGCCGTCGACGTCGAGATAGCGGCCGAAGTCGCGGCCCTCGTCCAGCATCTCCGCGGTCATCACCTTGCCGCGGTCATACTGCTTGGCATCGTCCCACTTGAGCGGGCGACAGAGCCGGTGGTTCATGCCGATGTCGAGGTCGAGCATCAGGAATATCGTGGTCTGCAGCCGCTCGGCGAGATCGAAGGCGGCGGCCGCGAACTCGAAGGCCTCGGCGGGATCTTCGGGGAACAGCAGCACATGCTTGGTGTCGCCGTGCGAGGCATAGGCGCAGGCGATGATGTCGCATTGCTGGGTGCGGGTCGGCATGCCCGTCGAGGGGCCGGCGCGCTGGATGTTCATGATCACGGCCGGAATCTCGGCGAAGTATGAGAGGCCGATGAACTCGGTCATCAGGGAGATGCCGGGACCGGAGGTCGCGGTGAAGGCGCGGGCACCGTTCCAGGACGCACCGATGACGATGCCGATCGAGGCCAGTTCGTCCTCGCCCTGAACGATGGCGTATTTGGCTTTGCCTGTCTCAGGATCGTGCCGGTACTTCTTGCAATGCGACGTGAAGGCTTCGGCCACCGACGAGGACGGCGTGATCGGATACCAGGCGCAGACGGTGGCGCCGCCATAAACTGCCCCGAGCGCCGCGGCGCTGTTGCCCTCGATGAAGATGCGGTCGCCGACCTTGTCGGATTTCTTCACCCGCAACCCGATCGGGCACTTCAAGTTCTGCAGCGCCCAGTCGCGGCCGAGATGCAGCGCATGGACATTGGAGGAGAGCAGCTTCTCCTTGCCCTTGTACTGCTCGCCGATCAGTTGCTCGATCAGCTTCGGGTCCATGTCGAGCAGCGCACTGAGCGCGCCCAGATAGATGATGTTCTTGAACAGCTGGCGCTGGCGCGGATCGGTGTAGGTCGAATTGGTGATGGCGGTTAAGGGGACGCCGATCACGGTGATGTCGTCGCGGAATTTCGTCGACTGCATCGGCTTGGTGGAGTCGTAGAACAGGTAGCCGCCGGGCTCGATGCCGGCGACGTCCTTGTCCCAGGTCTGCGGATTCATCGCGACCATCATGTCGACGCCGCCGCGGGCGCCGAGATGGCCGTCTTCGGTGACCCGCACCTCGTACCAGGTCGGCAGGCCCTGGATGTTGGAGGGGAAGATGTTGCGCGGGGACACCGGCACGCCGTGACGCAGGATCGCGCGTGCGAACATCTCGTTGGCGCTGGCCGAGCCCGAGCCGTTGACGTTGGCGAAACGGACGACGAAGTCGTTTACGCTGCTGATCGGCTTTTTGTCGGACATGCTGAGCCTGCGTGAGTCATCTCGATGAAATATTTCTGCATGTCCCACGCGCCGGTGGGACAACGCTCGGCGCACAGCCCGCAATGCAGGCAGACGTCCTCGTCCTTGACCATGACGCGCCCGGTCTTCAGATCGGAGGAGACGTAGAGGTCCTGGTCCGGATGCGGCGAGGGCGCCTTCAGGCGTTGGCGCAGGTCGCTTTCCTCGCCATTGGCCGTGAAGGTGATGCAATCCATCGGGCAGATATCGACGCAGGCATCGCATTCGATGCAGAGCGAGGTGGAGAACACGGTCTGCACGTCGCAGTTCAGGCAGCGATGCGCCTCGCCGAGCGCGAGCTTGACGTCGTAGCCGAGCTCGACCTCGGTGCGGATGTCCTTCAGCGCGACGACCTTATCGCGATGCGGCACCTTGTAACGCTTGTCGATGGAGATGTCGTTGTCATAGCTCCATTCATGAATGCCCATCTTCTGCGATGAGATCTGCACCTCAGGCAGCGGACGCTCGGTGATGTCATCGCCCGACAGCATCTTGTGGATCGACAGCGCGGCGTCGTGGCCGTGCGCCACTGCCCAGATGATGTTCTTCGGGCCGAACGCGGCGTCGCCGCCGAAGAACACTTTTGGATTGGTCGAGACGAATGTCTTGGGATCGACCTTGGGCATGTGCCATTTGTCGAATTCGATGCCGCAATCCTGCTCGATCCAGGGGAAGGCGTTCTCCTGGCCGACCGCGACCAGCACGTCGTCGCATTCGATGGTCTGGTCCGGCTCACCCGAGGGAACGAGGTTGCGGCGCCCCTTGGCATCGTATTCGGCCTTCACCTTCTGGAAGGTGATGCCGGTGAGCTTGCCGTTGTCGTGGACGAAGGCGACAGGGACCATGAAATTGAGGATCGGAATATCCTCGTGGAGCGCATCCTCCTTCTCCCAGGGCGAGGCCTTCATCTCCTCGAAGCCCGAGCGCACGACGACCTTCACCTCTTCGCCGCCGAGACGACGCGCGGTGCGGCAGCAATCCATCGCGGTGTTGCCGCCGCCGAGCACGATCACGCGCTTGCCGATCTTGTCGACATGGCCGAACGAGACCGACGCCAGCCATTCGATGCCGATATGGATGTTGCTGGCCGCCTCTTTCCGGCCGGGAATGTCGAGCTCGCGGCCGCGCGGGGCGCCGGAGCCGACGAAGATCGCGTCGTATTTCTCCGCGAGCAGCGCCTTCATGCTCTCGATGCGGTGGCCGCCCTTGAAGTCCACGCCGAGACCCAGGATGTAGCCGGTCTCCTCGTCGATCACCGAATTGGGCAGACGGAATTTCGGGATCTGCGTGCGCATCATGCCGCCGGCTTCGGGATCGCCGTCGAACACGGTGCAGTGATAGCCGAGCGGCGCCAGATCGCGCGCCACCGTCAGCGAGGCCGGCCCACCGCCGACGAAGGCGACGCGCTTGCCGTTCTTCGGCAAGGGCTTCGGCAGGCGTTGCTTGATGTCGTCCTTGAAATCGGCGGCGACGCGCTTCAGCCGGCAGATCGCGACGGGGGTTTCCTCGACGCGTCCGCGGCGGCACGCCGGCTCGCAGGGACGATCGCAAGTGCGTCCCAGAATGCCGGGAAACACGTTCGATTTCCAATTGATCATGTAGGCGTCGCTATAGCGGCCTTGTGCGATCAGTCGGATGTATTCGGGAACCGGGGTGTGCGCAGGACAGGCCCATTGGCAATCGACCACTTTGTGAAAGTAGTCGGGGGCCGCAATATCGGTCGGTTTCATTCCTACCCTGTCCGCGCAGGCTCAAAGACCCCGCGGCCTTTTTTTGTGAGCATGGCGAGCGCTTAGCGCGCTTCGATCTGGTTTCTGAATGACGTCATTGGGTTAGCTTATTAGAACGGCTCCGAAGTACAACGGCAAATTTGCGCGCGTCCCCTCTTTCATAGGAGCCACGCGCGCACAGCATTAACGCCGCGCGTCATCTCGCGTGCAATGCAGCATGTTGCAATGCGTCCGAACGCTAGCCGCGCGCGATATCGCTCTTCGCCAGATCCCACATCAGGCAGTACGTGCCGACGGAAATCGGAGGCGGCAGCGGCGCCGCCGCCGGACCGGTGAAGCGCTCGGCGATGACGGCCGAGACAGCGCCGACCCGCGTGCCGTCGATCAGCACGAACCAGTCGCGCGCGCCTTCATTGCGCACCGCTGGAATGCCGGCCGTCGCACCCGACAATTCGGGCTCGCTCTCGAGCAGATGCATCGAGATGATGCCGTCGCGCATTTCGGGCCTCAGTCTGTCTTGCAGTGCATCACGCAAGGACGCCGCGTTGTCGGGTGTCGGCCGCAGCCGCACCATGCCGAGCGCAGCACCGCGTCCGGTGCCGTTGCTGATGGTGATGCGCACGACGACGCGCAGCATGTCCTTGAAGCGCGCCATGCTGCGCCGCGACCAGTCGGTCTGGTTGGCGAGCCGCGCCCGGTACGCGGGACTGTCGAGCACGTCGAGCGTCGCGGTCGAGTACAGCGAGAGATACTTGGGATTGGCGGCATGCGCGACATAGCGCCGCGCTTCCAGGAATCCGTCGATCGCGACGCGCTCTTCCAGATGCTCACGATCGTACCAGCGGTTGAAATCGGCCTCATCGGCTGCGTCGACATTCATCGACGTCAGCAGCATGCCTTTCCCGGCGAGCGGCATTGTTCTTGTCCTTCCCAGTCCATCCCCTCATGGTGAGGAGGCGCGACAGCGCCATCTCGAACCATGAAGGCCCCGTCGCAACATCTCGGCCCTTCACCCTTGGAGGCGCGCTCTTCGCGAGTTCCTCAGGATGAAGGGACAGGGTCTATCGCACGGCTTTCGATGCGAGGTCGGCGATCGACTTCATCACCGCGTCCCTCACGCCGGCATCATAGAGCGAATGTCCGGCTCCTTCCACGATGCGAAGCTCGGAACCGGGCCATACTTTCGTTAGGGCCTGCGATGTCTCGGGAGGACACAACAGATCGTAGCGGCCCTGGATGATGATGCCGGGAATCCCTTCGAGCCGGCCCGCGTTCCGCAACAACTGGTCTTCGCTCATGAAGGAGTTGTTGATGAAATAATGCGCCTCCATGAACGGCGTCGCGGGCAGCGTGCGCCAGACGTTCAGCGAGGTGAGGTCCAGCCGCGACTTGGCGGGCTTGTGCTCGGACAAGGCGCGCTCGGTGTCATGCCAGGCGCGCGCCGCGGGACCGTGCACGGCCGGATCGGCATCGAGGATGCGGCGCCAATAGGCCTCCACGGGTCGCGCTTGCTCTTCCCTTGGCAGCACCGTCAGAAAGTCCTCGTAGAGCGCGGGATAGAATTGCGGCAGGCGCACCGTGAAGCCCGTTTCCACCTCGGCTCGCGTGCCCAGGAACGTCGCGCGGAGCGCAATGCCGGAGACGCGCTCGGGATGCGCTTCTGCGTACGCCAGCGCCAGCGTCGCGCCCCAGGAGCCGCCGACCACCATCCAGCGTGATATGCCGAACTTCTCGCGGATTGTCTCCATGTCCGCGATCAGATGCGCCGTGGTGTTGTGCTCGCGCGATCCCTTGGGCCGGCTGCGGCCGCAGCCGCGCTGGTCGAACAGCACCGCATGCATACGCTCGGGATCGAAAAGCCGGCGATGGTCGGGCTGGCAGCCGCTGCCGGGGCCGCCGTGCAGATAGATCGCGGGGATGCCGTCGCTGCGGCCGACGCTCTCGACGTAGAGCTCATGACCGTCGCCGACGTCGAGCATCTCGGAGGTCAGCGGCGCAAAGGGATCGGCACGCCTCGCCGCTTCTTTGGCGGCTGTGCCTGCGTCGGCGTCAGGCGCCATTCTCGGATTCCAGGGTGCCGCCGGCGAAGTTGCGGTAGAGGAAGCGGCTGGTCTCGCCCTCGGCCTCGGCTTCCGCCTGTTTGAAGATGGTCTCGTGCAGCGGCGACAGCGCGCAGGCCGGATCCGTGTTGGCCGCGTCGCCCGTCAGCGCAAAGGCCTGGCAGCGGCAGCCGCCGAAATCGATCTCGCGGAATTCGCAGGACTTGCACGGCTCCTTCATCCAGCCTGTGCCGCGATAGCGGTTGAAGGCCTCGGAGTTCTGCCAGATCCAGGCGATCGAATGGTTGGAGCGCACCGATTCGAATTCGAGCCCGGTGATGCTCTCGGCGGCGTGGCAGGGCAGCACCTTGCCGGCGGGCGAGATGTTGAAGAACTGCCGGCCCCAGCCGCCCATGCATTTCTTCGGCCGCAACGCGTAATAATCGGGAACGACGTAGTCGATCGTCAGCCGGCCCTTGAGCCGCTCGCGCGCCTCCTCGACGATTTCGGTGCACTCATCCAGTTGCGCCACCGTCGGCATCAGCGCGGCGCGGTTCTTCAGCGCCCAGCCGTAATATTGCACATTGGCGACCTCGAGCCGGTCGGCGTCGAGATCGACCGACATCTGAATGATGTCAGGAAGCTGGTGCAAATTCTGCCGGTGCATCACCGCATTCACGGTGAGCGGCAAGTCGAGCTCGCGCGTCCACTTCGCGACTTCAAGCTTCTTGCGATGGCCGCCTTTGTAGCCGGCGACACGGTCGGCGAGACCTTCCTCGATGCCCTGGAAAGAGATCTGCACATGGCACAGCCCGGCATCCGCAAGATCGCCCAGCCGCTCGCGCCTCAGCAGCACGGCCGAGGTGATGAGGTTGGTGTAGAGCCCGACGTCGCTGGCATGCTTGACCAGCTCGACCAGGTCCTTGCGCGCCGTCGGCTCGCCGCCGGAGAAATGCACCTGGAGCACGCCGATCTCGGCGAGCTCGCTCAGGACCTTCTTCCACTCGTCCGTCGTCAGCTCCTTGCCGGAGCGGTCGAGCTCGACGGGATTGGAGCAATAGGGGCATTGCAGCGGGCAGCGGTGGGTGATCTCGAGCAGCACCGCGAGCGGAATGCCGAAGGTCTCCGCCGTCGAGCGCTGCTTTTCCAGCACCGCGAGGCTGTCGCTGGGTGGTGGGATGGTCACGTCGCTCATGACGTCTTCTCCCTGATCTCGGTGAGAAAGCCCTTGTCGGCGAGATCCTGCAGCATGACGATGACGTCGGCCAGGATCGCCTCGCGTGGCGCTGCGTATTTCGCAGCCAAGTGATCGGACACGTCGCCGACACTGCGCTTGCCGTCGCAGAGTTGCAAGACCTCGACCGCGATCTCGTCCGGCGCCAGCACCCGCTCCGGCGCCAGGATCACCCAGACTTTCCGGGTCTCGTCATATTTCAGCTTGGCATGCCGCGGCAGCACGGGGCGGCTTGCCTCGCTGACGCTGATGTTCCGCGGCCCGCCCATCGCTGTTCCCTCAACCCGCTTTGGGCACGAACGCGCCCGGCGGAATGTGGCCCTCGACATAGGCGTGCTGGAGCGCGTCGAGCTGCACCCACAAGACGTTGGTCTTGAAGATCAGCGCGTTGCAGACCTGCGCGCGCTGCTCCGGCGTCGTGGCATGCGCCTTGACATAATCGAGCGCGAAATTGGCGTCGCGCGGCGCCTGGGTCAGGCGGCGCTTGAAATAGCTCATGATGTCGGGGTTGACGAAATCGTAGTGCTCCAGCATGCCGGCGATGCGCTCTTCATGCAAATTCGGCGCGAACAATTCGGTGAGCGAGGAGGCGATCGCCTCCAGCGGACTCTTCTCGCGGCAGTAGTGCACGTACGCTTCCACCGCGAAGCGCGTTGCCGGCAAGATGCCTTCCGTCGATTCCACATAGGCCGTGTCGAGGCCGAGGCCCTCGGTCAGTTTCAGCCAGCGCTCGATCCCGCCCTCGCTTCCGACATCGCCGTCGTGGTCCTCGATGCGATGGCGCCATTCCACGCGCGTGGCGCGGTCGCGGAAGCGCGAGATCACCACCGCGTCCTTGATCGGAATCGTGCTCTGGTAATAATAGCGGTTGAGCGCCCAGGCCTGCACCTGGCCCTTGTTGAGCTTGCCGCCGTGCAGGAGCTTATGGAACGGATGCAGGCTGTGATACCGCGTCGCCCCGATATGGCGTAGCGTCGCCTCGAGCTCCTCGGCGCTGGTGAGCCGGATGTCCTTGCCGATCGAGAGCGCAGTCATTCCCGTCATTGAAGCCGCATTCACAGCACGATCTCCGTTCCGTCCGCCGGTATCTGCCAACCTGCCTGTTCAGCGGCTTTCCGCTCGCTTGAGCCGGGCAGCAGCGCCGGGTTCGAGTTATTGATATGCAGAAAGATCTTCCTGTCGAGTGTGAGGTCGGCCAGCCGGGCGATGGCGCCGTCCTCACCGGACATGGCGACATGGCCCATGCTCTTGCCGGTCTTGTGGCCGAGCCCGGCCCTGATCATCTCGTCGTCCTGCCACACCGTGCCGTCGAAGAAGACCAGGGAAGCGCCGTCGATCTCGGCCTTGAGCGCGTCGGTCACCTCGGCGCAGGCCGCGATGAAGTAGAAGCACTTGCCGGTCGCCTTGTCGGTGATCTTCAGCCCCAGCGTATCGCCGTCGCCGCTCTCGCCGCCGGGATGCGTCTTGCCTTCCAGATACCAGGCCGACTTGCCTGAGACGGCGAAGGGCAGCACTTCCAGCCCGGAGCGCGCACCATCGGGCAGGCGCGGCTCGAACGGCTCGCCGATAGCCATCGGCTCACGCCGCACGTGCTTCTCGTTCAGCACGTTGAAGATGCTGTTGCTGGCAAGGATCGCCAGCACCTTCTCATGCGCATAGATCGTGAATGGCGAGCTCTCGCGCATCGACAGCAGGCCTGCCACCGCATCCACTTCGCTGTTGGTCAGGATCACGCCCGCAATCGGCGTATGGCGTAGCGCCCCGGCCTTGGGGTGCAGTTGCGGCGTGGCATTCAGTTGCTGGCGCAGATCGGGGGACGCGTTGATCAGGAACCAATGCTCGCCGTCGCCGCTGAAGGCGACCGAGGCCTGGGTTCTCTGAAGCTCTGGGCCGTTTTCACGGGCCGCCCGGCAGCCCTCGCAGCCGCAATTCCATTGCGGCACTCCGCCGCCGGCTGCGGCGCCCAGGACGACGACGCGAAGCATGATCCGTCTCCTGGAGGCAACGTCGCCAGGTGGATCTCAGGACGACACGATTCTTGTCTTCCGGAAACTGATCGTGACCGAAAGTACGTGGGCCGAAAGATCCACCTGCGCAGAACGCAAACTCACCAGCCGCTTACTTGCGGGTGGCGCTCACATACATGTTGATCTCCATGCCGCAGGGCACTTCGACGATCTTCGGGGCTTTCCAGGCCATTTTGGCACTCCATTTTCGCAAATTCGGACGTATCCGCCCAGCCGTTAAGTTAGTGCGCGCGGAGAACTTCGCCAGTGAAATTTTCCCGAGAACGGCCATGTTGCGCCGCGAAAAACATCCCTTGGAACGTCACTTCTGGTGCGCTGCCTTGCGTCCGGCGCATTCGGTCGCGAACCCTGTCCTGATAAAGCAGTTGTGAGTGCAGTGCAGCTTTCAATCCGGTACAGGCGCCCCAAACTGGATCCTCGTGATGCCCAAATATTTCTTCAACACCCGCATCGGCGACGAACTGATCGTGGATCCCGAAGGGGAGGACCTGCGCAACCCGGATCGCGCCTGGGAGGTTGCCCGCCAGATGATCCTGGAGGTGGTGAAGTCCGAGGGCGCCCAGCGGGCCTTGCTGGACGCCGTGATCGAGGTCACCGACGTCGAAGGCGAGATCGTGCTGGAGTTCCCCTTCACCGAGGCCCTGTTGGACATCCCCGACCCGTCCGCAACGCGGCACTAGCCCCGCTCTCTCCCTCGTCATTGCGAGGAGCCCTTGCGACGAAGCAATCCAGACTGTTTCCGCGGCAGCAGTCTGGATTGCTTCGTTTCGCTCGCAATGACGGAGAATGTGGCCTCACCTGGCGTCAACCTCTACATTCGCCCCTGCGAAATCCGCATGGCTTTGCCGCGTTCCCGGCGCTAAAAGACGCGGGTCATACGGAGCAAGCCATGCAAGATCTCTGGCGCCTGTCGGCCGCCGACCTCGCCACCCTCGTCAAGTCCAGAAAGGTCTCCGCCAGGGAGGCCGCCCAAGCCGGTCTCGCCCGCCTGGACGCCGTCAATCCTCAGCTCAATGCGGTGATCGACCACCGCCCGGACGACGTGCTCAAGCAGGCCGACGCCGTCGATGCCGCCATCGCCAGGGGTGAGGACCCCGGCGTGCTCGCCGGCGTGCCCGTCACCATCAAGGCCAATGTCGACCAGGAGGGCTTTGCCACCACCAACGGCCTGAAGCTCCAGCGCGACCTGATCGCGCGCGAAGACAACCCGGTGGTCGCCAACTTCCGCAAAGCCGGGGCCATCCTGCTCGGCCGCACCAATTGCCCGGCCTTCTCCTATCGCTGGTTCACCACCAATCTGGTCCATGGCGACACCAAGAACCCGCGCGACGCTTCGCTGACGCCGGGCGGTTCCTCCGGCGGCGCGGGCTCAGCGGTCGCGGCCGGCATCGGCCACATCGCCCACGGCACCGACATCGCCGGCTCGATCCGCTATCCCGCCTATGCCTGCGGCGTGCACGGCCTGCGCCCGACTCTCGGCCGCATCCCGGCCTTCAATCCGGCGCTGCCGGAGCGCCCGATCGGGCCGCAGATCATGGCGGTCTCGGGGCCGCTGGCGCGCACGGTCAACGACATCAGGATTTCGCTCGAAGCCATGTCGGCCCGCGACATCCGCGACCCCTGGTTCGTGCCGGTGCCGCTGCAAGGCCCCGCACGGGACAAGCGCGCCGCGCTCTGCCTCAATCCGGGCGGGCTTGCCACCACGCCGGAGGTAAAGGCGGCGGTGAGTGATGCCGGCAAGCGGCTGGAGCGTGCCGGCTGGACCGTCGATGTCATCGAGGACACGCCGCCGATGCGCGAAGCGGTGGAGTGGCAGACCAAGCTCTGGCTCGGCGACGGCTATGAGGCGCAGCTCGAGATGGCCGAGCGCGAGGGCGATCCCGGCGCGCTCGCGTGCCTGCGCGGCAACCGCGGCAGGGTTACGCCGATGGACCAGGCGAACTACGCGAAGGCGTTGACCCGGCGCGCCACGCTGACGCGCGAGTGGATGCTGTTCTTCGAACGATATGCGGTGCTGCTGACGCCGGTCTCCGGCGAGCTGCCGTTCCCGGATCATCTCGACCGGAAGGACGACGAGTCGTTCAAGCGGGTCTGGGAAGCGCAGCTGCCGCAGATCGCAATTCCCTTCATGGGATTGCCCGGCCTCGTGGTGTCCACCGGTCTCGTCGGCAAGGCGCCCGTTGGCGTGCATATCGTCTCCGGCCGCTATCGCGAGGATCTGTGCCTGCTCGCGGGCGAGGCGATCGAGGCGGGCGGCGTGCCGCCGTCGCCGATCGATCCCGTGGGCTAGTGATGTCGGTGATCTACGACTTCAAGGCCAACTCGCTTGCCGGCGAGGAGGTCGCCATGCGCCGTTTCGAAGGCCAGGTGCTGCTGATCGTCAACACCGCGAGCAAATGCGGCTTCACGCCGCAATATCGCGGGCTGGAGGATCTGCATCGCAATCTGTCGCCGCGCGGCTTCTCCGTGCTCGGCTTTCCCTGCAACCAGTTCGGCGCGCAGGAGCCGGGGCAGGCGGACGAGATCCAGGAATTCTGCTCGACCCATTACGACGTCACCTTTCCCCTGTTCGAGAAGATCGATGTCAACGGCGCCAATGCGCATCCTCTGTACGAGTACCTGAAACACCAGCAATCGGGCCTGCTCGGCGCCTCCATCAAATGGAATTTCACCAAATTCCTGGTGGACCGTGCCGGCAAGGTGATCGCGCGCTACGCACCGACCGCCCGGCCCGAGGGATTGCGCAATCAAATCGAAACACTGTTGTAAGCGAGACAATCATGAGCGACGAATTTCCGGACCGCCTGTCGGTCGATCCGAACAGCCCGTATTACAACGCGGACATCCTGTCGCGCGACGTCGGCATCCGCTTCAAGGGCGTCGAGAAAACCAATGTCGAGGAATACTGCATCAGCGAAGGCTGGGTCCGCGTTACCGCCGGCAACGCCAAAGACCGCCGCGGCAACCCGCTGACCATCAAGGTGCACGGCCCGGTCGAGCCGTATTTCAGGGATAAGAAATAGTTTCTGAGCCCGCGCCGCGCTCTCTCCATGTCATTGCGAGCGTAGCGAAGCAATCCAGAATCTCACGGTTGAGGCAGTCTGGATTGCTTCGTCGCTTCGCTCCTCGCAATGACGAAAGTGAAAGGCCATCCCATGTCCGTCCGCATCGTCGACGTCCGCGAGATCACCAAGCCGATCTCATCGCCGATCCGCAACGCCTATATCGACTTCACGAAGATGACGACGAGCCTCGTTGCCGTCGTCACCGACGTCGTGCGCGACGGCAGGCGCGTGGTCGGCTACGGCTTCAATTCCAACGGCCGCTACGGGCAGGGCGGTCTGATCCGCGAACGCTTCGCCTCGCGCATCACGGAAGCCGATCCGAAGTCGCTGCTCAATGCCGCCGGCGACAATCTCGACCCCGATAAGGTCTGGGCCGCGATGATGACCAACGAGAAGCCGGGCGGCCACGGCGAGCGCTCGGTCGCGGTCGGCACCATCGACATGGCGGTGTGGGATGCTGTCGCAAAGATCGCGGGCAAGCCGCTGTTTCGTCTGCTCGCCGCGCGTCACGGCGTCACCGCCAATCCGCGCGTCTTCGTCTACGCCGCCGGCGGCTATTATTATCCCGGCAAGGATCTCTCGATGCTGCGCGGCGAGATGCGCGGCTATCTCGACCGCGGCTACAACGTCGTGAAGATGAAGATCGGCGGCGCTGATATCGAGGAGGACCGCACCCGCATCGAGGCGGTGCTGAAGGAGATCGGCAAGGACGCACAGCTCGCGGTCGACGCCAACGGCCGCTTCAATCTCGAGACCGGCATCGCCTACGCCAAGATGCTGCGCGACTATCCCTTGTTCTGGTACGAGGAAGTCGGCGATCCCCTCGACTACGCGCTGCAGGCCGCGCTCGCCGAATTCTATCCCGGCCCGATGGCAACAGGTGAAAACCTATTCAGCCACCAGGATGCCCGCAATCTGATCCGCTACGGCGGCATGCGCCCAGATCGCGACTGGCTGCAATTCGACTGCGCGCTGTCCTATGGCCTGTGCGAATACCAGCGCACGCTGGAGGTGCTGAAGACCCACGGCTGGTCCCCCAGCCGCTGCATCCCCCATGGCGGCCACCAGATGTCGCTCAACATCGCGGCGGGCCTGGGACTCGGCGGCAACGAAAGCTATCCCGACCTGTTCCAGCCCTATGGCGGCTTCCCGGATGGTGTGCGCGTCGAGAACGGCCACATCACCATGCCGGATCTGCCGGGCATCGGCTTCGAAGGCAAGTCCGATCTCTACAAGGAAATGAAGGCGCTGGCGGAGTAGCCCGGCTGTCGCCACATCCGTCATTGCGAGCGCAGCGAAGCAATCCAGAATCTTTCCGCGGCGGCAGCCTGGATTGCTTCGCCGCTACGCTCCTCGCAATGTCAGCGTAGAGTGCTCGCAATCATTCGCTTGTTGTTGTATTGTAGAGGCTCTCCTCAGCCGAGCGCGATCATGAAGCAGCCGTGCGTCTACATGTTCGCCAATCGTCGCAACGGGACGATCTATACCGGCGTTACTTCAAATCCGCCACGCCGCGCGTTCGAGCATCGCGAGGGCCTGGTGAAGGGCTTCTCTTCAAAATACGGCTGCAAGCTTCTTGTCTGGTACGAACTGCATCCGTCCATGACCGACGCGATCACGCGCGAGAAGCAGATCAAGGCAGGCAGCCGTGCCAAGAAGATCGCGTTGATCGAGAGTCTGAATCCGGCCTGGACGGATCTGTACGAGACTCTGATCTGATTCTGACCCCGGCCTTCCGCCACACACTCCGTCATTGCGAGCGCAGCGAAGCAATCCAGAATCGTTCCGCGGAAGCAGTCTGGATTGCTTCGTCGCTACGCTCCTCGCAATGACGAATGTGGTGCGAGCCGACCGGCCCCCTACGACAACCGCATATCCAGCAGCCGCCGCCCTTCGCCCTTCAGCAGCTTCTTCACCGCGCTGGACGCCACGACCTCGCCGTCATTCGCATACGCCTCGTGGTTCTTCTCGATGTCGTCGAGGCGGTAGAGGTAGTTGACCATGACGCCTGCGGATTCCCGCAATCCCTTCGGCGAGAGGTCCCCGAGCCAGTTGATGCGCTCCAGCCGCGCGCCGTTGCCGAGATGGAAGCGGGCGACGGAATCGATCAGCTTGCCCTTGGGCGTGCGCGCCTTCAGGAAGTAGTGTGCCGCGAGCGGCTCGATCACGGCGCGGAGCTGTGCCGTCGTCTCGGGGCTCTCGAACCATTTGGGATCGTCGAGGCGCTTCAGCGTCTCGCGGTCCTCGTCCGACAGCGGCAAATCCTTGTCCTGCTTCACCCAGGCCATGAAGCCCGGCACCGGCGACAGCGTCACGAAGGTGTCGAGCTTGGGCGTCTCGCGGCGCAGCTCCTCGACCACTTGCTTGATCAGGAAGCTGCCGAAGGAGATGCCGCCAAGGCCGCGCTGGGTGTTGGAGATCGAATAGAACACGGCGGTGCGCGCGCGCTCGATCGGCAGGTGCTGGCGGTCGACCGCGAGCAGCGGCGCGATCGCGCCGGGGATGGTCTCGGTCAGCGCCACCTCGACGAAGATCAGGGGCTCGTCGACCATCGCGGGATGGAAGAAGGCGTAGCAGCGGCGGTCGACCGGATCGATGCGGCGGCGCAGATCGTCCCAATCGCTGATTTCGTGCACGGCCTCGTAACGAATGATCTTTTCGAGGATGTTGGCCGGGGTCGACCAGTCGATCCTGCGCAGCACGAGAAACCCCCTGTTGAACCACGAAGAGAGAAGGTGCGAGACGTCGCGATCGAGCGCGGCGAGATCGGTGTGTCCGTTCATCATGCCGAGCAGATCGGCGCGCATGTTGACGAGGTCGCCGGTGCCGCCCGGCGCGCGGTTGAGCCGGCGGATCAGCTCCTGCCGCCGCGGCTCCGAGGCGAAATGCAGGGAGCTTGCGTCCTCGTCGCTCGGCGCGGCGCGCCATTTTTCGATCGCCTTGGACAGCCGCTCCCGATTGGGACCGAAATCGCGCACCAGTCCGTCGAAGAAGGCCCGGCGCCCCGCAGCATCCAGCTCCCGGTAAATGTCGAGTACCTCACGCGCCATCGCAGTGCCGGAAGCTTCGCCGCGGCCCGACAGCAGTGCATCGCACAGTTCGATCAGCCCATCGGCATCCCGTCTGGTGTCGGCGGAATCGCCACGACGAAGCAGCGTGCGGCCGCGCTCGGAGATGGTGGCGAGCAGGTCGGAGAAGAAGGCGTTGGCCATCTGGGCTTTCGTATCAGGTTTGTGCGTTGCGGGAGCTTACACGGGATTTGGGTGGAAGCCGATCACAATCAAGCGGAGGAATGCGGCAACTTTAGTCGGGCCGTGCGTTTGGAGAATGCAGGTCTGCCGGGGACACAACGCGCTGTCATGCCCCGGCCTGACTGAGGCATTCAGTACGCCGCGGCGTCTCGTTGCTAGCCGCGCCGCCTCGGCGTACTGGGTCGCCCGGTCAAGCCGGGCGACGACACGGTGTGTGTTGCGAACTCCGTCGGCGTCCGCCCCGTCACCTGGCGGAATGCTGCCGAGAACGCGGGCACGCTGGCATAGCCGAGCGATGTCGCGAGCTGCTTGACCGATACGCTGGCATCCGTCGACAGCCGCTGGATCGCCGCTGCGATCCGCGCGCGCTGGCACCAGCTCTTGAAGCTCAATTGCGTCTCCGTCGAGAACAGCCGCGACAGCGTCCGCGCCGAGGTTCCGACCTCGCGCGCGAGCGTGTCGATGTCGTGCAGGCCGGTGGGGTCGTCGAGCACGATCATCGCGGCTCGGCGGCAGCGCACCTCGCGCGGCAGCGGCACGAAGGTGGCGGAATCCTCGGCCTGGTGCAGTTCCAGCATCACGAGGCGAACCAGCAGCTCGGTGCGCTCCTCCGTGTTGCGCGCGTCGAACAGCGCAAGGATCGCCTGGTTGAGCAACGGCGAAACTCGCACCACGAATTCCCTGGTCAGTCCCTCATGGCGCTGTTCGCGTTTCAGCCAGGACAGGTCGAAATACAGCGTCCGCATCTCGATGTCGGCGAGCAGGTCGATGGCGTGCTCGAGCCCGGCCGGGACCCACACGGCCCGGTCCGGCGGCACCAGCCAGCGCCCCGCGGGCGTCGTCACCTGCATCGTGCCCTTGGCCGCGTAGATCAGCTGCGCCTCACGGTGCAAATGCGGATCGATCCGCAAACCCTTGGGATAATCGCGCGCGACCAGGTGCACGCCGGCGGGCGAGCGGTGGTTGCTCCGGACCTCCCGGAGGAGAGGCGTTTCCAAGTTTGGCCTTTCCAAGACAGTCATTGGCAGCATCCCGTCATGGGGAGGACATATAACTCATTTCGAAGCAGGAGAGGATTCTGGAAATGAACAGCCCCAGCCGGGTGATCGGTTTCGTCAACGCAGGCCATTTCATCGACCATTATTCGATGCTGATCTTCGCCGCGGCCGTCATCATCATGGGGCCGGCGCTCGGCATGGCCTATTCGGAACTTCTGCCTTATGCGACACCGGGCTTCGTTGCCTTCGGCGCGGGCTCGCTGCTCACCGGCTGGCTGGGCGACCGCTGGAGCCGCCGCCACATGATGCTGATCTTCTTCGTCGGCATCGGTCTGTCGATGGTCTCGGTCGGCTTCGTGCAGACCCCGGCGCAGCTCGGTGCCGCGCTGCTGGCGATCGGCATCTTCGCTTCGATCTATCACCCCGTCGGCACCGCGATGATCGTGTCCTATGCCGACCGGCTCGGCCGCGAAATGGGGATCAACGGCGTCTGGGGCAATCTCGGGGTTGCCTCCTCGGCGCTGGTCACCGGCGTGATCGGCCAATATCTCGGCTGGCGGTTTGCCTTCATCGTTCCCGGCGTGGTCACCATCCTGATCGGCATCGCCTTTGCGCTGATGGTCGTGCACGAGGACCGCAAAGGCTCGAAACAGGCGGCGGCGCAGGCGCGCGTGGCAAAACAAGACATGTGGCGCGTGGTGCTGTCGCTGCTGATCGTGGTGATCGCGATCTCGACCACGTTCAATGCCGTCACGGTGGCACTGCCAAAGCTGTTCGCGGAGCGGCTGGCCGATCTCACCAAAAGTCCGGCGCTGCTGGGCGTCATCGCGGCCTGCGTCTACGTGTTCGGCGCCATGACCCAGTACACGATCGGCCGGCTGCTCGACCGCTACTCGCTGAAGGCGGTGGCGCTGCCGCTGTCCTTCATGCTGGCGCCGTTCCTGTATCTGGCCGCGACCCTGAACAATCTGCCGCTGATCCTGGTCTCCATCGGCATCGTCATGGGCGCGTTCGGGCAGGTCACGGTGAACGACGCCATGGTCGGCAAATACACCAGCGAGGAATGGCGCTCGCGCGCCTATGCCGTGCGCTATTTCATCGGCTTCACCGCGGCCGGCGCCTCGGTCGGCCTGGTCGCCTGGCTCTACGAGCAGGGCGGCTTCGTCACCATGCTGCACGCCTTCGCCGCGCTCTGCCTGCTCGCGATCGCCGCCGCAATCATCCTGCCCCGCGAGATCAGGACGCCGCAGGCGGTGTAGGATTGCCGTGAGGCAGGCAACCGCATCCACATCGTCATTCCGGGGCGCGCGAAAGCGCGAGCCCGGAATCCATCTGGCGGCAGAATTTGCGGATCAATGGATTCCGGCCTCGTCGCCGCGCGCCGCCCCGGAATGACGGAAAGGGCGCAGGCGCCCGTCATTGCGAGGAGCCCTTGCGACGAAGCAATCCAGGCTGCCTCTGCGGAGGGACTTTGGATTGCTTCGCTGCGCTCGCAATGACGGTCGATGGAGCAGCGGCCGCGGTCGCCCAACGTACGTCCATCATCCCGCTCTACCCCTGTTTTGCCCGACAAAGCAAATCGCTTCGGTAACGCCGAAATTTCTTGAGCCTTTTCAACTCCATCCCTACTGTGCATGGGGTTGTTTTCGCACTTTTATCGTCGCGGCCAATCTCACACGTCTGGAACCCGCTCCACCTCCCGCGGGTTCTATCTCCATGGCCCCGACGCCGGGGTGAAGGGGAAAAGACACCTGCATGCGATGGAGCCTGCTCCGACCGGTCGGCCTTGTCCCCGGGGCGCTTGTCCTCACCACCATTGCGGTCAGTGCTGAAGCGGGTAAAACCGCCGGCCCGTCCGAATTCCTCCTGGTGGCGCAGATCGTGCTGCTGATCGCGGTCGGCCGCGGCCTCGGCGAGATCATGATGCGGATCGGCCAGCCCTCGGTCATCGGCGAATTGCTCGCCGGCATCATCCTGGGGCCGTCATTGTTCGGCTGGATCTGGCCGGAGGCGCAGGCCGCGATCTTCCCCAGGACGCCCGAGCAGAAGGCGATGATCGACGGCATCGCGCAAGTGGGCATCCTGCTCCTGCTGCTGCTCACCGGCATGGAGACCGATCTCAAGCTGGTCCGGAAGGTCGGCAGGGCCGCGATTGCGATTTCGATCGCCGGCATCGTCGTGCCCTTTGCCTGCGGCTTCGCGCTCGGCGCGTTCCTGCCCGACGCGTTGCTGCCCAATCCGCAACAGCGCCTGGTGGCTTCGCTGTTCATGGGCACGGCGCTGTCGATCTCCTCGGTGAAGATCGTCGCGGTAGTGGTGCGCGAGATGAACTTCATGCGGCGCAATGTCGGGCAGATCATCGTCGCGACCGCCGTCATCGACGACACCATCGGCTGGATCATCATCGCCGTCATCTTCAGCCTGGCTTCGCACGGAACGCTGGACATCGCCTCGGTGGCGAAGTCGGTGCTGGGCACGCTCGTCTTCCTCGCCGTGAGTTTCACGATCGGCCGCCGCCTGGTGTTCCAGCTGATCCGCTGGGCCAACGACAATCTCCGCAGCGCCGCAGCGGTCATCACGGTGATTTTGCTGTTGATGAGCGTAATGGCGATGATCACGCATCTGATCGGCGTCCACACCGTGCTCGGTGCCTTTGTCGCCGGCATCCTGGTCGGCGAATCGCCGATCCTGACGCGGCAGATCGACGAGCGCCTGCGCGCGTTGATCTCCAGCTTCTTCATGCCGGTGTTCTTCGGCCTTGCAGGCCTTGCCGCCGATCTTTCGGTGCTGCGCGATCCGCATCTTCTGATGCTGACCGGCCTCCTCGTCGTGATCGCCAGCGTCGGGAAGTTCGGAGGCGCCTTCGTCGGGGGCGCATTGGGTGGCCTGAACAATCGGGAGTCGCTGGCGCTCGCCAGCGGCATGAATGCCCGCGGCTCGACCGAGGTCATCATCGCGACCATCGGCCTCTCCATCGGCGTGCTCAGCCAGAACCTGTTCACGATGATCGTGACGATGGCGATCGTGACCACGATGGCGATGCCGCCGATGCTGCGCGCGGCGCTGGCAAGGCTGCCGATCAACGAAGAGGAGAGGGAGCGCCTGGAGCGCGAGGAATTCGAGAAGCGCGGCTTCCTGGCCAATCTCGAGCGTCCGTTGCTGGCGGTGGACGAGAGCGTCAACGCCACCTTTGCCGCCCACATCGCCGGTCTGATCGCAGGCATGCGCGGCCGGCCGATCACCGTGCTGCACATCGGCAAGCGGCCTGAGGAGCAGGAGAAGGGCCGCGACGGGGAAGAAAGCCACGAAGCCGTGGTGAAGAAGGCGGCCGAGGCGGCGTCCGCCAGCAGCGAGGGCGACGCCGGCAGCGTCGATGTCATCACCCGCGCACGGCGCGCGGAGCTCGGCGAGACGATCACCGAGGAGGCACGCAAGGGTTTTGACCTGCTCGTCGTCGGCGTCGACAAGGTTGCTGCGAGCAAGGATCGCTTCAGCCGCAAGATCGAGGATATCGCAGCGACGTTCGAAGGACCGCTCGCGATCGTCGCGGCCAAGGGCAAGCACCTGAAGCAGCCGATGCCCGAAGGACTCAACATCCTCGTTCCGGTCTCCGGCAGCGCCATCTCCAAGCGGGGCGCCGAGGTCGCGGTGGCGCTGGCGCAGGCCGGATCAGGCACGCTCCGGGTGATCTATGTGGCGACGACGCGCGACAAGGGCGCGCAGCGCGGCACCTCGCGCAGACTGAGCCAGGAGACGGGCATCCTCAAGGACACCAGCGATCTCGCTGCCCGCTACGACGTCGACATCACCACGACGCTGCGCGTGAACCGTGCGCCGGAGGCCGCGATCCTGCGTGAGATCGAAACCACCGACGTCGACCTCATCGTCATGGGCGTCGACCGCATCCAGGCCGACCATCTCTCCTTCGGCGGCGTCGCCGACGCCGTGCTGTGGCAGTCGAAGGTGTCGGTGCTGCTGGTGTCGAGCGGCGAGGCGCGTCAGGTCGCGGGGGAGCAGGCTTAGGGCTTCACCTCCGCCACCTTGACCGCCTTCTTGCTCGCCCGCCAGTTCTCGAACCTCTGCACCACTACGAAAAACGCCGGCACGAACAGCACCGCGAGGCAGGTTGAGGCCAGCATGCCCGAGAACACGGTGATGCCGATCGACTTGCGCGCGCTGGCGCCGGCGCCGGTGGCGAGCACCAGGGGCACCACACCGAGGATGAAAGCGAACGAGGTCATCAGGATCGGGCGGAAGCGGGCGCGGGCAGCTTCGATTGCGGCCTCCAGCACCGGCTTGCCGTCGCGGCCGTGGAGCTCGAGCCCGACCTCGACGATCAGGATCGCGTTCTTGGCCGACAGCGCGATCAGCAGAATCAGGCCGATCTGGCAATAGAGGTTGTTGTCGATCTTGAGCGCGCTGAGGATCAGCATCGGCCCGAGCAGCGACAGCGGCACCGCGAGGATCACCGAGATCGGCGCGTACCAGCTCTCGTACTGGCCGGCGAGCACGAGATAGACCAGCAGCATGGCAAGGCCGAACACCCAGTAGATCTGGTTGCTGACCGCCTTCTCCTGGTACGACATCGCGGTCCATTCATAGCCGGTGCCCGGCGGCAGCGTCTTGTCCGCGATCTCCTCCATCAGCTTCAGCGACTGACCGGAGGAGTAGCCCTGCGCCGGCAGGCCGATGACGGTCGAGGACGGATAGAGGTTGTAGAGGCTGATCAGCGACGGGCCGGTGGCCGGCGTGATCTTGGCGATGGTGCCGATCGGGATCATGTCGCCGTTCGAGTTGCGCACCTGCATGTTGGCGATGTCGCGCTCCGTGACGCGGAAGGCCGGATCGGCCTGGGTGTAGACCTGGAATGCGCGGCCGAACTTGTTGAACTGGTTGACATAGGACGAGCCGAGATAGGTCGACAGCGCCGAGAACACCTGATCGGTGGTCACGTGCAGCGTCTGGGTCTTGACGCGGTCGATCTCGATATTGAATTGCGGCACCGACGAGCGGAACGAGGACTGCACGCGCTGCAGCGCGCTCTGGCTCTGGGCGTTGCTGACCATCGCGCCGGTGATCGCCTGCAGCTTGGCGAAATCGCTGTTGCCGTCGCGCAGCTCGACCTGCATCGAGAACCCGGCGGCGTTGCCGATGCCCTGGATCGGCGGCGGCGGCAGCACCAGCGTGCGTGCCTCCATGATGGTCGCGAGCTTGTCGTTCAGCCCGTACACCAGCGAGCGAAGATCCTCGCCGGGTCCTTTGCGTGCGTCCCAGTCCTTCAGGATGATGTAGGCGACGCCGGCATTGGCGAGGCTGGCGCTGTTGTCGAGCGCGGAGATGCCGGCGATGGTGATGACTTGCGACACGCCGGGCGTGTCCTTGATGATCCCGCTCGCTCTGTCGAGCACGGCTTGCGTCCGCTCCAGCGCCGCGCCGTCGGGCAGTTGCACGGCGGCGATCAGATAGCCCTGGTCCTCGATCGGCAGGAAGCCGGTCGGCACCCGCGACAGACCATAGCCGCTGCCCGCGATGACCAGCAGCGCGAAAGCGACGGAGATCGTGGCGTGTTTCACCAGGAAGGTGATCAGCCGCGTGTAGCCGCGCTCGACGCGGTTGTAGACGGCGTTGAAGCCTCTATAGAAGAAATTGCGCTGCTCTGGCGGCACCGTCGGCCGCAGCCAGAGCGCGCATTGCGTCGGCTTCAACGTCGCCGCGTTGATGGCGGAGAGAAGCGCGGTCGCCGCGATCACCAGTGCAAATTGCGAATAGATGCGCCCGGTGAGGCCGGCGAGGAACGAGGCCGGCAGGAAAACCGAGATCAGCACCAGCGTGATGCCGACGATCGGCGCGAACAGCTGGTCCATCGCCTTGATCGCGGCGTCGTGGCCATTCATGCCCTGCTCGATGTTGTGCGCGGCGCCTTCGACCACGACGATGGCGTCGTCGACCACGATGCCGATCGCGAGCACGATCGCGAACAGGGTCGACATGTTGATGGTGAAGCCGAGCGCCGCCATCGCGGCAAACGCACCGATGATCGTCACCGGCACCGTCGTTGCCGGCACCAGCATCGCGCGCCAGTCCTGCAGGAAGACGAGGATCACGACCAGCACCAGCAGGCCGGCCTCGATCAGCGTCATGTAGACCTCGTGCACCGAGGCCTCCACGAACTTGGTGGTATCGAACGGGGTATCGTATTTGACGCCCTCCGGGAATCGCTTGGCGAGCTCCGCCATCTTCTTCTCGACGGCCTGCTCGACCTGGAGCGCGTTCGCGCCGGGCGACTGGAACACGCCGATGCCGACGGCCGGCTGGTTGTTGAGCGAGAAGATCTGGCTGTACGTCTGCGCCCCGAGCTCGACCCAGCCGACGTCGCGCACCCGCGTGACGTCGCCGCTGGCGCCCGACTTGACGATGATGTTCTCGAACTGGCTGGTGTCGTCGAGCCGCCCATTGACGTTGAGCGTGTACTGGAACGCCTGTCCCGGCGGCGTCGGCGGCGCGCCGACCTGGCCGGCCGAGACCTGCTGGCTCTGCTGCTGGATCGCCTGGATGATGTCCTGCGGCACCAGGCCCCGGACCTGCAGCTTGTTGGGATCGAGCCAGACCCGCATCGAATACTGGCCGGCGCCGAAGACGGTGACGTTGCCGACGCCGGGCAGGCGGGAGAGCTCGTCGCGGATGTTGATGGTGGCGTAGTTGCTCAGATAAAGGCTGTCGTATCTCGAATCCGGCGAGGTCAGCGTCACGAACAGCAGGATCGAGGTCGACCGCTTCTGCACGGTGACGCCCTGGTTCTGCACGGCGCTCGGCAATTGCGACAACGCGCTGGAGACGCGGTTCTGCACCAGTACCTGCGCGAAGTTGAGGTCGGTGCCGATCTTGAAGGTCACGGTCAGCGTGTAGGTGCCGTCCGAGCCGCTGTAGGACTGCATGTAGAGCATGTCCTCGACGCCGTTGACCTGCTGCTCGATCGGCAGTGCCACGGTGTCGATCACGGTCTTGGCGCTGGCGCCGGGATAGCGCGTGGTGACCTGCACGGTCGGCGGTACCACGTCCGGATATTGCGCGATGGCGAGATTGAACAGCGCGACGCCGCCGATCAGGATCATCAGGAGCGCGATGACGTTCGAGAGGACCGGCCGCTCGATGAAGAATTTCGAGATCATGGTTGCGTCCCCTTACTTGGCAGACGCCTGCGGCTGCTCGATCTTGGTCATTTGCGGATCGATCTTCTGGCCCGGGATCACCCGCAGCAGTCCCGCGATGACGACGCGGTCCTCCGGCTTCAAGCCGTTTTCGATCACGCGCAGCCCGTTGTCGACCGGGCCGATCTGCACCTTGCGCTGCTCGACGGTGTTGTCGCCGTTCACCACCAGCAAATAGCGGCCGCCCTGGTCGCTGCCCAGTGCCGTGTCGGGGACGAGCAGGGCGCTCTTCTCCTGGTCGAAGGGCACGCGGACCCGGACGAAATAGCCGGGCAGCAGCACCCGCTTGTCGTTGGGGACGAGGCCGCGGACGGCCAGTGTGCCCGTCGATTGATTGAGGGTCGGCGAGACGTAGTCGAGCTTGCCCTCGTGCGGATAGCCGGTCTCGGTCTGGAGCCCCACCTGAATGGGGATTTGCTTCATGTCGGCGGGCGTCAGTCCACGGCGAGTGGCTTCCGCGCGGATGCGCAGCACGTCCTGCTCGTTGACGGTGAAGTTCACGTAGATCGGGTCCATCGCGACGATGGAGGCGAGCTGGGTCGGCGAGGAGACGCCGACGAGCTCGCCGACCGAGACCATGTGGGCGCTGACGATGCCGTCGAACGGCGCTATCACCTTGGTGTAGCCGTAGTTCACTTCGGCGAGCCTGGTATTGGCCTGCGCCTGCTGCAGATTGGCCTGGGCGTTGTCCCGCGCCGAGGTGGAATTATCGAGCGTGGCCTGCGAGACCGCCTGACGCTGCACCAGCTCGGCCTGCCGCTTGTAATCGGCTTCCGACTGCTTGACCGAGGCCTGCGCGCCGGCCTCGGCCGCCTGCGCCTGCTCGAGCTTGAGCTTGTAGGTCTCCGGCTCGATCGTGAAGAGCTGGGTGCCCTGCTTGACGAAGGTGCCATCCTGATAGTCGATCGATTGCAGAAAGCCTTGCACCCGCGCCACGAGATCGACGCTCTTGATCGGCGCGGTGTTGCCGGTCGCCTCGATGTAGCGCGTGACCGGACGATGCACCGGCGTTGCCACCTCCACCTTGGGCGGCGGCGGCGCCACGAACGTGTTCTTGTCCTCGCATCCGGCGAGCGCGATCACGGACGCCGCAGCGGAAAGGCCCCGCACGATATGTCTCCACGCTCCATTGCGTCGTGCGGGAAAGGCGGGATTCGCTGCGGTCATTCGGTAGCCCCCGATTGCGGTCTGTCGGTGCGGCAGGCTAGCAACAAACGACTGGCCGTGAAACACCATAGCCATGGCAGTCGCCGACCTTGCACCGCAACGAGCGATATGGCCTTTGACAAGTTTATCACGACAAACCGCTTTTCACCGAGGTCATGATCGACCAGAATTGTATCAAAGGCCGCGAGCCAGACGGAGCGGCGGGAAGAAGAAAAGGTGAGGAGACCATGACATGCCAACGCCATT
This sequence comes from Bradyrhizobium sp. NDS-1, assembly GCF_032918005.1. Classification (NCBI taxonomy): domain Bacteria; kingdom Pseudomonadati; phylum Pseudomonadota; class Alphaproteobacteria; order Hyphomicrobiales; family Nitrobacteraceae; genus Bradyrhizobium; species Bradyrhizobium sp. NDS-1. The sequence goes on along the minus strand of NZ_CP136628.1, from coordinate 6,449,949 downwards.
CCGGTCGGCCCTCTCGGGCCTCCTCGTTCTCGCAGCGATCGTTGCCATGCCCGCGCTAGCAGACGGCCTGAAAGACGAGATTGCGCCGACCGGCAAGCTGAGGGTCGCGATCGCCATCAGCCCCGCAGGCGGCGCGTTCTGGTCGACCAGGACCGAAGCCGGCTATGCCGGTGTCCCCGTCGATCTCGGCAAGGCGATGGCCGCACAGCTTGGCGTCCCCGTCGACTATGTCGTGCACCAGAATTCCGGACAGATCACTGACGCCGCGTCAAAAGGGACGTGGGACGTCACCTGGTTGCCCAAAGATCCCGAGCGCGAGACCAGGATGCTGTTCGGCCCGATCTACGAGGTGGCGGACGCCACCTACATCGTCAAGCCGGGCTCGGCAGTCACCAACTTCGCCACGCTCGACCAGCCCGGAATCAAGGTTGCTGCCGTCAACGCCACGACGACCATGCGTGGCGCGATCGCACATCTGAAGCATGCGAAGGTCACGGGTTATCAGACCTATGACGAGATCTTCGGCCTGTTGAAGAGCGGCGAGGTCGATGCCTTCGCGCTGTCGCGCGACCAGCTCAACAAGATGGCGCAGAAGATTCCGGGCACGAAGGTGCTGGACGAGACGTTCAAGAAGACGGTGACCGCCGTCGCCGTCCCGCTCGGCCACAGCCAGGCCTTGGCGTTCGTCACGAGATTCCTGACGGATGCGACAACGAACGGCACGTTGCGGAAGGCCTATGACAACAACGGCCTGAAGGATTCGCCGATACGGACGGAATAGATCTGTTGGCCCGGCTTGCCGCGGTCCGGCTAGAGTTCGGCTGCTTCGCGCGCATGCCATGCTGAAAGCACCGCGCCTTCCTCAGCGGAGCTGAGGCCGACCACCGGCCCGTTGCTGGCGCGGAGCCAGTCGAGCGTATCGCGTGCGGTGATCGCGACGGAGCGCGAGCTCAGGCCAGCCGCGCGGGCCGGCGAGGTGTCGCGCGTCATGAAGCCGGCGAAGTCGGGCAGGGGCAGCCACATCGGCAATGACCGCGGACCCGCCCAGCGCCGCACGTCATGCGCTTCCAGAAAGGCGCGATCGACCCAGGCGAACGTGCAGGACGCATTCAGCGCGGCCGCGCATTCGGCGAGCAGTTCGCCGCGCGTGCGCACCGGTCCGATCCCGTCATAGATGCCGGTGAGGCGAACCTCCGCGGCATGCACGATCCATTGCGCAAGATCGCGCACGTCGATGAACTGGACGGCATCATCAGGCGATCCCGGCGCCAGCACCTGGCCGCCCCGCGCGAGCCGCGCCGGCCAATAGGCGAAGCGCCCGGTCGGGTCCTCCGGTCCGGCGATGAGGCCGGCGCGGCAGATGAAGGCATCGTCGCCGACCGCCTGCTCGCAAGCGACCTTGGCGGCGCCATAGATGGCATCGGTGCTGTGTTCGAGATCCGCCGACGCGGGTTCGCGCAGCGGCGCCGTGTCGGCACGCTGTCCCGGGATGCGATTGTCGGCATACACGCTGATGGTCGAAACGAAGGTCCAATGCACGTCCGGCCGCTTCAGCGCGGCGACCGCGCGGCGGACCTGACCTGGATGTCGCGAGACGTCGACCACTGCATCGAATGTCTCGCCGGTCAGTGGCGCAAGACCGTCAGCGACGTCGCGATCGATCCGGATGAGGCGGGCGCCCGCCGCGATCGGTCCCGCGAGACCGCGGGCGGCGCAGGTCACGTCGTGGCCTGCAGCACAAGCGTGGGAGGCGATCGCGCGCCCGAGGAACTGGCTGCCGCCGAGAATGAGGACGCGCATGGAAAGGTCCGTTCCGCCGATGAGGCAAAGAGCCTACAACGCCCGGTAGCGGTTGCAAACCGCAGTCTCAGCGCCCCTTGATCTCCGCGTATTTCGCCATCGCTTTCTCGAACTTCCGGTTGAATAGCCACATCGCAGCGAGGATCTCGCGGAAGCTGGCCGAGGTGCGCGCCCGGTCGGCCTGTCCGAACGCGAAGATGCTATTGTTGCGCAAATACTTCATGACCGTGGGGCTTGACACCCTGTAGTTCAGGAGATCCCCCGACTTGAGCGCCGACCGCGTCGGCGTCGGAACGATCTGAATCAACTGGAACAGCTTCATCTGGTCGATCGGGTCGGGCAGCGTCTTCACGATTCCCGGAATCTCCCTGAAGATATCTGCATGCGCGTTCATCAGCCCGTTGCGCACGTTCGTCCAGTGGTTGAAGCGCTGATCGGTGCCGTGGGCTCGTGCCTCCTCCTTGTCGTCGCGTGCGCTGAATGCGGGATCGATCGCGGCGATGTCGCCTTTGATGGCCTCCCATTTCCTGCGGCCGTTGCGGTCTTCGGAGGGGCCGGTCTGGAAGCTACCCATATAGGTGTTGGAGCGCGCATTGCGGACGTTCTGCTTGCCGTTGGTTTCCGCATAGAACAGCCCGAGGCTGATGCGCCCCGCAATATCGGCGTGAATTGGCGCCAATCCCTTGGCGCGCGCAATGGCGACGGCGAGGTCGACGACGTCCTTGAACGGCGTCGGCGAGTTCTGCGCGCCGGCTGGCGGCGCCTCCATGATCTCGAACAGCGCGGCATATTCGTCGATCAGCGGCTCGATGGCGGCGTCGAAATAGGCCGGGGGAATCTCGAACTTGTTGGGCTTTCCGATTCTGGAGGGAATGGCGTCCGTGAGATCCTTGTAGGTGCTGATGACGGCGACCCGCGCCAGGTAGAGCGCTTGCCCCGGCAGGTTCGGCAAGGTCTGCTTCGCATCGATCTGACGCCGCCGCTCCGCCAGGATGGATCTGAAATCGGCGAGCGCGCTGTCATAGGCAGCGAGCGCCGCCGCCTGCTGAGACGTAAGCTCACGCTGCTGCCCGAGCGCGGGCGCCGTGACAAGCAAGGCGAGCGCCGCAAGGGCTGCGGCGGCAAGACGTCTCAATCCCATGGCCGGTTCCCATCGATTCGGTCGCCAGTGAGATCGTAAGCATCGAAGGCGCGAGCTGGCGAGCCGCAATCTCGCTGGCTGGCCGTCTTCCCCTCACGCCGCCCGGTAGTCCGGCGCCGTAGCCAGGAACTTGGCATAGTCATCCGCATCCGGCGGCGAGAAGCGCCCGGCAAGGCCGCCGCGCTTCTGGTTCTTGGCGCCGATGTCGGCCATCAGCTCGTCGAAATGCCGGTAGTGATAGGGCGCGACGCAGAGGCCGCCATAGACGCCCGCGGCCGGCCGTTCGACGCGCTTGAAGTGCAGCATCATCTCGATGTTGTCGCGCATCGCTTGCGTCGTCGGTTGTTTGGCGAGCTGGCCGTCGGCATAGCGGACCAGCCAGTTGGCGGCGAGGTCGGCACAGAGCACGGTGCAGAACGAGGAGTTGAAGCCGACGAAGCCGAGCTCGGGCAGGTCGGGGTTGGCGATCAGGCGATAGAGCCGGTACTGCCCGTCGGCATCGACCAGCTTTTGCCTGTAAGCCTCGGGGAGGAACGGCACGCCGAGCTTGTATCCGATCGCGGGTACGGCAACGTCTGCACCGACGCGTTCGCCGCCGCTCATCACGATGATGTCGCCGTCATAATGATCGAACGTGCCGAACACCGCCTTGATGCGGCCGTCCGCGACCATCGGATAGAAGCCCGGCGTTGCGATCGGCACCGAGCAGTTGACGCCATCCTCGATCCGCTCCTTCGGCACCATGTTGCACCGGCCAAGCTTGAGCTGCGCCTTGAGCAGGCTCTCCAGCCCGCGCCAGTTCGCCCACACCAGCGGCGCGGCGAGGCGGTGCGCGAGCCGGGCGACCGGGCCGATGCCCCAGCCGGGAAACATCTCCTCCTGCGCGCGGATGTAGAGGATGCGCTTGAAGTTCACGAGGCCGCCGATGAAATAGGGGATGCGCCAGACGGGCTCGCGCATCACGATGGTGACCTCGCGCGCCCCCGATTTCACTGCGTTGACCGCGATGTCCGTCGCCGATTTCGAGCCGCCGAGCACGACGACACGGCGTCCCTTTGCCAGCGAGGGATCGCCATATTTCGACGAATGCAGGATCTGGCCGCCTTGTGCCAGAAAGCCTTCCTCGCCCGGGCAACGCAGCTCGCGCGGCTCATTGAACTGCCCGGTGCACACGGCGACGAAATCGAAATCCTCATTCGTCGTGCCGTCCTTGCCTGATAGCGCGAGCGTCCATCCCGGCTTGCCGTCGGCGCGGCGCGCCATGCCTGCCACGGCCGTGTCGAGGCGCAACATGCGGTCGAGGCTAAAACTTTTCGCATAGTCGGCGAGATAGGCGTGAACCTGCGGCCCGGTTGGCCATTCCGGATAGGCCTCCGGCATCGCGCGGTCGGTGTAGCGATAGAGCTCCTTCGGGCTCTGCGTCTGCACGTCGGGATAGGAGCGCGCCGGCTCCCAGACGCCGCCGAGATCACCAGAGCGTTCGACGATGGTGACGCGGTGGCCGCGGGAGGAGAACGCCTTGGCGGCGGCGAGGCCGGAGACGCCGGCGCCGATCACGCAGACATGCTTGGGAGTGACCATGGGTTTGCTCGCAATGTGTTTTCCGCGCAAGCGGCCACGTTCGGCCGCAATGCGCGGCCGGCGGGCCGGCAAGCAGATGAAAGTGGACGAGGGACCTAGTCGTTGGCTTCGGGCGGCAGGAAATCCACCTCGTGCATCGCCGAGATGCGCACGACTTCGGCAGGGTCCGTCAGATTGTGCAACTGCTCGAACAGTGCCTCCAGCTTCTGCATCGGCGAGACCCAGAACAGCGCTCGGCACGGCTTGTCGGATTTGTTGAAATAGCCATGCGGGATGCCGCGCGGCATGCGCACGAGATCGCCGGCATTGGCCTTGACCCATTTGCCGTCGAGCTTGAGGTCGAGCGTGCCCTCCTGCACCAGGATGAACTCGTCCTGGGTCGGATGGATGTGCACCGGCACGAACTGGCCGGGATCGCTGTTGGTCTCGAATGCGAAGGTGGAGTCGGTGACAGCCTTGGGGAAATAGACCTGGCCGAGGATATTCCAGCTCTTGCCGCCGTAGCCTGTGCCAGCGGCGGTAATGCCCTTTTCGAGTGCAGTCATGACGCGCTCCCATTGGATTCCGGCGAGGATGGAGCTTCAATCAACAATGGGCCGCCTGTCTATCCGCTAAACGAATCCAGAGGGGGTGCTGCTATGCAGCACGACGATTTCGCGGCGGCCCTTTCCGCGTTCGGGGAACTATTATAAGCTTAAAGCAATTCCCGGGCGCGAAGCGTGGTCGAGCGATGTCCGCAGCCGAGCTGGAAATGAGCGCAAGAGCCTCCGCAGCCGAACGGCTCGCGGATTTCGCCCGCGTCACCACTGATGATGTCGACGAGGCGGCCGAGGAGATCGGGCGCATCTTCTGCCCGCACGATTTGAAGCCGACACAAGCGCGTGCGGCCGGCTTCTCCGCCCGGCACAATTGCGCCGATTTCGACGGCTTTTCCATCAACTACGTCGCCTATGGCGGATCGGTCGGCATCGATCCCGGCTGCCTCGAGCGCTTCTTCCTGGTGCAGGTCCCGCTGACGGGCACCGCCCACATTCGCGCCGGCAATACCGAGCTCGATGCCACGCCGGAGCGGACGGCGTCGCTACTGTCGCCGACGATCCCGACCCGGATGATGTGGCGCGACTGCGCGCAGGCGATCCTGCTGGTCGACCGCCGCATGGTCGAGCAGCGTGCCGCGGCGCTGTCGGGCAGGGCATCAGGCCCTGTTGAGTTCGATCCTGTGATCAATCTGGACGCACCGTCGGGGCGCGCCTTGCGAACTAGCCTTGCCGAACTGATGACGCTTGCCGAACGCCGCGGTCCCTCCGGCAGGCTGTCAGCGGTTGCCATGGCCGATTGGCGCGAGCTTCTGCTCGATCATCTGCTCAATGGTCAGCAGCATGGCCTGTCGGATGCGATCACGACATTCTCCGGCCGAGCCGAACGCCTGCCGCGCGCCCTCCGTGCGGCGCGGGACCACCTTGCGGACAATGCCGGTGAGCCGCTCGACCTCGCGCAACTTGCCTGCGCCGCCGGCATCGGCATCCGCGCGCTCCAGCTCGGCTTCCGTCGTCACTTCGGCCTGTCGATCTCGCAGATGCTGCTCGACATGCGCCTCGCCGGTCTGAACGTCCGCCTCGCGCAGGCTGCGCCCGATGCCTCCATCACCGACCTCGCCTTCGATCTCGGCTTCACCCATCTCGGCCGCATGGCCGGTGCCTACCGCGAGAAATTCGGCGAGACGCCGTCGGCGACGCTGCGGCGACGGATGAGTTAGATCATCGGCCCGGTTTTTTTGCTTCTGCGCGAAGCCCCTTCACGAATTGACATGCACGAAATCCCGCAGCAGCGGATAGATCTCGTTGTTCCAGCGCTTGCCCGAGAACACGCCGTAATGGCCGACGCCGGCCTGCATGTGATGCACCCTGCGATAGGCGCGCACGCTGGTGCAGAGGTCCTGCGCCGCGAGCGTCTGGCCGATCGAGCAGATGTCGTCCTTCTCGCCCTCCACCGTCATCAGGCCCATGCGGCTGACGGCCTTGGTGTTCACGGGGCGACCGCGATGCATCAGTCTGCCCTGCGGCAGCAGGTGCTCCTGGAACACGTCGCGTACGGTCTCGATGTAGAACTCGGCCGGAAGGTCCATCACGGCGAAATATTCGTCGTAGAAGGTCTTGATGCTCGCGGCCTTGTCCTTCTCGCCCTTGGCGATGTGGTTGGCGAGATCCATATGCTGCTTGATGTGGCGCTCGAGATTCATCGAGACGAAAGCGGTGAGCTGCACGAAGCCTGGATAGACCTTTCGCAAGGCGCCGCGGCATTGAACCGGAACGTAGTTGATCAGGTTCTGCTCGAACCAGTCGATCGGTCTGCTCTTGGCGAACTCGTTGACCCTGGTCGGCTGTATCCGCGTGTCGATCGGGCCGGCCATCAGCGTCAGCGTCGCCGGGCGCGAGGGATGGTTGTCCTCGCACATGATCGCGGCGGCCGCGAGCGCCGACACCGACGGCTGGCAGATCGCGACCATGTGCGGGCGCGGGCCGAGTTGGCCCAGGAAATCGATCAGGTGCTCGGTGTAGTCGTCGAGCCCGAAGCGGCCCTCGCTGCGGGGAATGTCGCGCGGATTGTGCCAGTCGGTGATGTAGACGTCGTGGTCCTGGAGCAGCGTCTTCACGGTGCCGCGGAGCAGCGTGGCGAAATGACCGGACATCGGCGCCACCAGCAGCATGCGCGGCTGCTCGCCCACGCCGTCCTTCCGAAAGTGCAGCAGCGAGCCGAACGGCGTCGCGTAGGCGATCTCCTCGGTGACGGCGACTTCCCGATTTCCCACCATGACGCTGTCGATGCCGTAGGCCGGCCTGTGGTAGGTGAGGGTAGAGCGCGAGATCAGCTCCAGCGCCGCCGTCAGCCGGCCGACCACCTGATCCGACATGCCCTGCGGCACCAGATTGAGGAATCTGAGCGCGGACGAAGCCCCCGCGCGCCACGGCGCGGTCAGGTCCATGTGGTTCTGAAAAGCCTGATAATACATCGACATCATACTGAAACGCCCACCCGTTCCGTGAGCCTATGCAATAACGACGCCAAACGTCGGTCGGACCGGGCCGCGAAATTGGCACGTCGCTTGCTGTTCACGTCACGGCAAGCACAACGCGCGGCCGCGGGCCGGCGGAGGCGGGAGCAGGGAAGAGCCATATGGCAAAGGCGACACTGACCATCAGCAGCAAGAACTATTCGTCCTGGTCGCTGCGCGGCTGGCTGCTGGCGAAATTCTCCGGGCTCGATTTCGAGGAAATCGTCACCGCACCGGACGATGCGTCGGCGCGCGCCGAAATCCTCCTGCTGTCATCCTCGATCCTGGTGCCGTGCCTGCGGCACGAGGGCGCGGTGGTCTGGGATACGCTGGCGATCGGCGAATATCTCAACGAGGTGATGCCGTCAGCCGGTCTGTTGCCTGACGACCGCGTGCAGCGGGCCCATTGCCGCTCGATCTCGGGCGAAATCCATTCCGGCTTCACCACGCTGCGCGCCTCGCTCCCGGTGAATCTGAAAGGATACTTCCCCGGCTTCAAGATCTGGTCGCGGGCGCAGGCCGACATCGACCGCGTCTGGTCCATCTGGCGCGACTGCCTGACGGCATCGGGCGGTCCCTTCCTGTTCGGCGCGCAGCGCACCATGGCGGATGCGATGTACGCGCCGGTGGTGACGCGTTTCGTCACCTACGACGTCAAGCTGGAGCCGCTGCTGAAGGCCTATGCCGACACCATCATGGCGATGCCCGAGATGCAGGAATGGATCGCGGCAGCAAAGGAGGAGCCGGCCGAGATCGAGGAGCTCGAGGTCGAATATTAGGCAGGCATGACGCGGCCTTGCCTGTTTCGGGGGCGGGACCGGCTGCAGCCACCCGAGAGAGCTATGCCCTTGTGGGAATTAACCTTTGGCGCCCGTGAGGGGTCGATGCCGTTCGCCACGTCGCACAGATATTGTACGCTCCCGCACAGCAGCATCGACATCTAGCCGTGAACAGCTGCGTACACGGCCTTTCCGCTGATTCGGACGTGATTCGTTCGGGCCGCGTTCCGTTGGTTAAGGCGGAGCGCGGCACCGTTGCATTCTGGAACAGATATGGGCTTCAGGCGGCCCCGCGCTGCCTCACGCGCGGCAGGCGCCAGCCGATGACGGTGGCTTCAACCGCAATGCCGGCTTCGTTGTTCTGCCAGCGTCCCTCGACATAGCGGCAGGCGAACGGCAGTTGGTACGTTCCGCTGTGGTCCTCGCACAGCACTTCGAGCGCCAGGCCCGGCGGTGGTTCTCCGGCGCCATCGAATTCCGCCAGTCGTCTATCGCGCGTTGCCATTCCAAAAATCTCCCCTAAACAAAGCCGCGGAACGAGCGCCCACTTCTTCCGCGTGCGGATCATCGTTCCCCGTCCAAGGGAACGGGCTCAAGCTCAACGCGAGAATGCGGTACGAGTGTGGTAGCCTCGCCTTGCGGTGCGCAAAAAGCGCACATTGCCGTGATCGATCGGACGAGGAACCATCCATGCTGCTTCGAAACGCCGGCATTTGTTTCGCAACGTTGCTGCTCGCAACGCTGGCGAATGCGCCCCTGCACGCGCAAGACGTGCCCGGGATCGAAATCTGCACGGTCGAGAAGACCATGGAGCGGCGCACCAGCTGCCTGCAGAGCAATGTCGACTTCCTGCAGAAGACGATCACGAAGCTCAACCTCGATCACCAGCAGAAGCTGGACGCCGCGGCTCGCCAGATCGAAGCGTTGAAAACGAGCGTTGCCGGCCTGCAGAAGACGCTTCTCGATCTCCAGGCCGCGCAAGCGAAGACGGCGGAGGATCTGAAGAAGAAGCAGGACGCGTCGCCGCCGAAGGACGCTGCGAAATAGCAGAGCCGCTTGCGGGAGAGGTCGCGCCAGAGGCGCGGGTGAGGGTGCTATTCCCTGGGGGATGATCCCATCGCGGAAGCCCTCCCCCAGCTCTGTCCTGCAAAGCGGGAGGGAGCGCGCTTCCCGTGTGGCTTACGCCCTACGCCGCAACGCGTGCGTTGCCGTCGACCAGCGCTGCCAGCTCCCGCGCATCCGCCACCACGCGCACGGCGAGCGGCTCGTCGCGACCGCGGATCGCGACCTCCTGCTGCGGCAGGGCGTCGTCGGCAAGGCCGGCGGAGCGGCGGACTTCTTCCGAAACCACGGCCTCGCAAGCCAGCGTCTTGGTCATGTCCTGCAGCCGGGCCGCGACATTCACGGCATCGCCGAGCGCGGTGAAGACGATGTGATCGCGATAACCGATGTCGCCGATGATGACCTCGCCGCCATGAATACCGATGCCGAAGCGGATCGGCTGGCGCAGATCGTGGCTCAGGAGCTCGTTGAGCTCGTCGATATGCGTGGCGATGCCGGAGGCTGCCTTCAACGCTTGCCTGCACGCTTCTTGCGGATCGGCGGTCAATCCGAACAGCGCCAGCATGCCGTCGCCGACGAACTGGTTGGGCTGGCCGCCGTTCTCGATCACCGCCTGCGAGACCGCACCGAGGAAGCGGTTGACGATGAAGACGGTGTCGAACGGCAGCCGCTTTTCCGCGAGCTGCGTCGAGCCGCGCATGTCCACGAACAGGCTGACGAGATAGCGCTCCTGGCCGATTCTGGTGGGTGTCGAGGCCAGCCCGTCCGCCGCATTCGTGTGCGGCATGAAGAGCTGGAAGAAGGAGAGGTCGGACGTCGGCCGCAGCTGGCAGGCCAGCCGGATCGAGGGATCGGCGGTGCCGACGCGGGTGAGCACGAAGGCCTCGCGCTGCGACGGGGTGGGCAGCGCGCCATGATCGCCGATGATGCGGATGCGACAAGTCGAGCAGCGGGCGCGGCCGCCGCATACGCTGGCGTGCGGCACATTGTGGCGCAGGCTCGCTTCCAGCACGGAGAGGCCCTTGGGGACCCGCACCGTCTTGCCGTTGCCGTAGGACAGCGCGACCATGCCGCCGCGCCGCTCGCGCAGGGCCCGCACGCCGCGTGCCGCCAGCGCCAGCGCGAGCAGACCGAAATAGCCGATGGTGAGGCCACCGGTGATGCGGTCGAGCGTGTTGTTTTCCGCGACCGTCCCGACCTGACGGCGGGCGAGATTCTGCGTGCGCCATTCCCGGTCATCAGCTTCGATCGCAACGCTGCGGCCGCCCTGATAGATGCCGAGCAGGGACAATGTCGGGACCAGCACGGCGGCGGCGAGCAGGTAGGGCGCCGCACGCGGGAAGAACGGTTTGAGGCGAAGCCAGAAATAGATGCCGATGCAGCCGTGCACCCAGGCGATCAGCAGGAGGATCGTCATCTGCCAGAGCCGCCCGGGCGCGGCGACGAAAAACAGGTAGAGCTCCTGCGGATAGAGCTTCTGATGATCGTAGAGCGTGTAGCCGAGCCGTACGCCGATCACGTGCCCCATCACCAGCGCGGGGATGCTCAAGCCCAGCAAGAGCTGAAGCGGCTCGATCGTCCGCCAGCGGAACTGGCGGCGCTGATACAGCGCATAGATGCCGAGCCCCATATGCGTGAGCGCCGCCGAATAGAAGACGATCGAAACGGGAAGGAACTGCCAGAAGAGGGTGTGGTAGTAGACCCCGGCCTCCATGGACTCGACCGAGATATTGCCGAGCGCATGGTTGAGGAAATGACTGACCACGTAGGCGAACAGGATCACGCCGCAGATGAGCCTCACCTGCCGCACACTGATGGCGCGGACAAGTTCGGACGTCTGTGCGGGAGCAATGGCCATGATTCGATTGTATCAGCTCACGAAAGAGAACAGCCAGCGTAGCGTTTAATTCCTGATGTGGACAGCCTGCAGGATCACAAGCGTGGCAAGCCAACCACACCTCCGCCGTCGTCCCGGACAAGCGCGCCCTCAGGCGCGCAGATCCGGGTCCATAGCTCCAGGGAGTGGACGACACCGAATGCGTGGTCCCCGCATTGACTCCCCCTCCGAGGTTGGCGAAAAGCGCGGCCGTGACGACAGCCCCTGACTTCACCATGCCTTCCGGCAGCGCCTCCCGCCGGCCCCTCCTTGTGGCCGCAGCGATCATCGCCGCGATGACGCTGCTCCGCATCGTCTACGCCTCCGCGATCGAGCTGCGGACCGACGAGGCCTATTACTGGACCTGGTCGAAAGAGGGAGCGCTGAGCTTCCTCGATCATCCCCCGGGCATCGCCTGGCTCATCCGCTTCGGTACCGCGATGTTCGGCGACACCTCGCTTGGCGTCCGCTTCGGCGGCATCGTCGCGATGCTGGTGACGCAGCTGCTGCTCGCCGACATCGTCCGCCGCCTCACCCATGATGTGCGCGCGGTCGTGTTCGCGCTGCTGATGCCGGAAGCCGCGCTCTATTACGGCCTGCTGATGGCCAAGGTCGCGCCCGATGTCGCCATGATCCCGTTCGCGGTGGCAATGATGTGGTCGCTGGTGCGGCTGGCGCAGAGCGGCGACGGACGCTGGTGGCTCGTGGCCGGGCTGTTCGCCGGGCTGTCGATGCTGTCGAAATTCACCGCGATCATGTTCGCGCCGGCGGTCGCCGCCTTCCTGCTGGTGCCGGATTGGCGCTGGCGCTGGTTGCGCAGCCCCTATCCCTATTTCGCGGTGCTGGTTGCGATTACGGTGTTCTCGCCGGTGCTGATCTGGAACGTGCAGCATGATTGGGCCTCGTTCCGATTCCAGGGCGTGCGCGCCACCGCCAATTACGGCATCTCGCTGCGAACGATCGGCGACTTTATCGGCCTGCAGTTCGGTCTGGTCGGCTTCGTCATGCTGCCTGTGGTGCTGACAGGCCTGGTGCTGACGGCATGGCGCGGTTATCGCACGCGCGAGCCGGTCGCGATCCTGCTGGCGACCGCGGTGCTGGTGCCCTTTCTGTACTTCCTCTTCAAGTCGACCACGCTCCGGGTCGGCGACACATGGCCGATGTTCATGTGGCCGGTCGGCTTCGCGGCGGCGGCCGTGAACCTTGCGACGATGGCAAAGGAGGGTTGGTCGGGCCGGATGCTCAACTCGTCGCTGTTCTGGGCCAGGACAGCGATCGTCTCGGGCATCGCCTTCGTCGTGATCGTGTTCCTCTATTATGTCGCCGCGCCCTGGAATCTCCTGGGGAAGATCGATCCGATTGGCGCCGAAGCCGGTTACGAGCAGGTCGCCGCGCGCGCGCAAGCCGCGCTGGATGAAACCGGCGCGACCTGGATCGCCACCACGGACTACCGCACCTATGCCATGTTGCGCTGGTTGTTCCGGGGCCGCGTGCCCGTGATCGAGATCAACGAGCGTGGCCGCTTCCAGGATTTTGGTGACCCCGGTCTGGACCGGATCAAGGGCCACGCCGGCATCTATGTTGGCCGCGAGCCGGACGATCGCTCCTCGCTGTGGGAGAACATCCCCGCCACGCGCGAACGGCTCGGCCGGGTCGAACGCCGCTGGCGCGGCGTTCTCTCGGATACCTATGTGCTGGAGAAGCTTACCGGCTGGACGCCGGAGCTGTCACCGCCAAAGGACTCGCCGCTGTTTAGGTGGAAAGTGCTGGCGGGAAAATTTGAAAAGCTAGCGAGCCCCACCCGTCTTGCCGCTACGCCTCTCCGTCCTTCTTCCGCAGTAGATCTGTCGCGAGATCCGACAGCTTCGGCGGCGGTAATGCCGCGAACGGCAGCGGCCGCGTGACGTCGATCGCCGCCAGTCCCAGCCTCGCCGTCAGCAAACCATTCAGGACGCCTTCGCCGAGCCGCTGCGACAGCTTCGCCGCGATGCCGTGGCCGAGCATCTGCTGCACGAGACTGTCACTCGCGGCCATGCCGCCTGTGATGGCGAGATGGCCGATGATTTGGCGGAGCAGGCGGATCATGCCGAGCGCGCCGGGCCGGCCGCCATAGAGATACGCAAGCTGGCGGATCAGGCGCAGCGCGGCGACGAACACGAACAGCACGTCGATCGCGGCGCGTGGGCTCACTGCGGTCACGATCGAGACTTTTTGCGCGGCTGACGACACCAGCCGCCGCGCCTCGGCATCCAGCGGCGACATCAGCTCGCGCTCGGCGAGCCGGATCATGTCGGCGCCGTCGATGATCTCACCGGCATGGCTCTCCAGCGCGGCGCGGGCGCGCGCGAGCTGCGGGTTCTGGTGCGCGATCTTGAGCAGGTCCTGCACGATGACGCGGCTCTCCTTGCGGTCGTCATTGGCAAGGACGGCGGCGGCGCGCTGGTGCAGTTTTTCGATGGTGGCGAGACGTGCAAGGCCAACCGCCTCGCGGCCGATCACCACCGCGAGCGCGAACGCGGTCACGAGCGCGAAGGCGAGCCCGACATAGCCCAGGCTTTCGCTGCGCGCGAACAAATCCTCGATCAGATGGACGACGCCCAGTCCCGTGCCCAGCAATGTCAGCCCGGCAACGCCCGACCAGAACAGCGTGCCCCAGGGAAAGCCGCGCCGAGCGGGGAGCGCGGTTTGAACCGGCACCGGCAACATGGCCGGATCGGGCTCCGGCGTGATCTGGATGGTGGCGCGGCCGAGCCGGCTGGTGTCGTCGGCCTCGGTGACGACGACGCCGGGATCGTCGAGCCGGAACGTCGCCGGCCGCCGTGGCTTCGATCGGTCGTTCATGCGAGCTTGTCTCCGATCAGGAACTGCAAGGCACGGTCGAGGCGGATGTGTGGCAGCGTCGGCGGCTCGCCGCCCTCGCGATCGAGGGCGGGCGGACGAAAGCGCAGGAAGCGGAAGTCACTCTTTTCGGCAGCTTCGGTCGCGAGGCCACGGAACGCATCCGTGCCGTTGAACAGCGGCTCGGGATCCAAGGGCAAATCGCCCGGAAAAGTCGCAACCTCCGTGTTGCCGTCGAAGAACTCGCCGCCGGCGCTTTCGCCCGCGGCCGGCGTTCCCAGAATTGACGGCAATTTGTCGCGGCCCCGCGCGACTTGGGCTTCTCGTGTGGCGCGCACCGCGGCAAGCGCCACAACGTCGATCGCCGCGCCGGTATTTTCCGCGCGCGCAACGGCGCCGGAGACGGCGCGGCGCAGCACGGCCTCGAGGCGGTCGTGGCTGGAATGATGCAGATGGTCCGCCTTGGTCGCTGCGAACAGGATGCGGTCGATGCGCGGCCGGAACAGGCTGGAGAGAATCGTGCTGCGGCCGATGTTGAAGCAGCCGAGAATGCCGGCGAGTGCGGCTTCGAGATCGTGCAGCGCCTCGGGACCGGAATTGAATGCGGCAAGCGCATCGGCCAGCACGATCTGGCGATCGAGCCGGGCAAAATGATCGCGGAAGAAAGGGCGCACCACCACATCCTTGTAGGCCTCGAAGCGGCGCACCATCATCGCCCACAGCGAGCCGTCCGGCGCCTGCCCGCCGGCGGGCACGTCGAGCGGTGCAAAGGTCAGCGCCGGGGAGCCTGCGAGATTGCCGGGCATCAGGAAGCGGCCGGGCGGCAACAGGCTCATTGCGAAGCGCTCATCGCGGCAGGCGCGCAAATAATCGGTGAAGAGTTTTGCCGCGGTGAGCGTCGCCTGCTCGTCCTCGCGCGCTTCGGGCTTGAGCGTTGCGAGATGCGCGTGCCATTCGCTCGCAAGATGCGCACGCGGTGCCTCGCGCGACAGCGCAAGGCTCTCCGCCGACCATTGCTCGAAACTCTTCTGCAGCAGCGGAAGGTCGAGCAGCCATTCGCCGGGATAGTCGACGATGTCGAGCGTCAGCGTGCGGTCGGCGCCGTTCGGGCGCTGATAGTCGACGACGAGCCTGAGCTCGCTGATGTCGACGGTCGAATTCGGCCAGCGCCGCTCCTCGATCAGCGCGCGCAGATGGTTCTCATAGGCAAAGCGCGGCACCGCATCGTCGGGCTGCGGCGCCAGATGCGCTCGCGCGATCCGGCCCGAGGCATAGGCTTCGAACACCGGAAACCGACCGCCGCGGGTGAGGCCGTGGATCAACGCGGTGATGAACACGGTCTTGCCGGCCCGCGACAGGCCGGTAACGCCTAACCGCACCGTCGGATTGAAGAAGTGCTCCCCATAGTCGATCAGCGCCTGGGCCGACAAGCGCGCTTCTTCGACCATATCCTGGAAACTGAATGCCATATGAACGTTAAGGGATGTGGGGCGGGGATACGCAGAATGGACTAGTCACAAAAGTGGCAACTGCCTGAAGAAAATCAAGCTTCATACTTCCACCGCCTTTGTCGGTAAATCAGCCGTTTGAACGACGCGCCGATGCCGAAACACCCATAGAAGAGGGCATCACCTCATTTTGCGGATTGCCATGACCGTCTTCCAGCTGAAACAGCTCGCATCCAGCTCCATGCACGCCGCGGCCGACGCGATGGGCTGGAACTATGACCGCGCCGAGGTCATCGCCGATGGGATAGTCCATGCGATCGGCGTCCTCTCCGGCATCATCGCCGCGACCGTGCTGATGGTGCTGACGGCGGTCTATGCCGACGCCACAGACATCGTCGGCGTCTCGATCTATGTCGCCGGCCTGCTCTCGATGCTGGTGCTGTCGGCGACCTATAATCTCTGGCCGGTGTCGCCGGCCAAATGGCTGCTGCGGCGGTTCGACCATTCGGCGATCTACCTCCTGATCGCGGCGACCTACACGCCGTTCATCCTGGAGGTGAAGGACAGCGGGTTCGCGCTGGTGCTGCTCGCCGGCGTCTGGTGCGTTGCGATCCTCGGCATCGTGCTCAAGCTCTTCTATCCCGGCCGGTTCGACCGCGTTTCGGTCGGCATCTATCTGGCCATGGGCTGGAGCGGCGTGATGCTCTACGACGCCGTGGTCCGGGCGCTGCCCGCGCTGGTGCTGGGCTTCATCCTTGCGGGAGGACTGCTCTACAGCTTCGGCGTGATTTTCCACGCCTGGCGGCGGCTGCGCTTTCAGAATGCGATCTGGCACGGCTTTGTTTTGGCCGGCGCGGCATGCCATTATACCGCGGTGCTTGACCTCGTGTTGAGCTGAGCAAGCTTCAAGAAGCGGT